>NZ_CP077080.1:4805840-5106205 GCF_019141525.1 Pseudomonas alvandae | reverse complement strand
TGTCGAAGCTCAGGTCACCGGTCGGCGTCTTGAAGGTGCCGGCGTGGATGGCTTCAGCCACTTTTTCCGGGTCTTCGCTCTTGGTGGAGGTGATGGCCTGGGCGATCACTTGCACAGCGGAGTAGGACGGGAATACGAACGGACCGCTCGGGTCTTCTTTCTTGGCCTTGAACGCGTCAGCCAGGGCGACGTTGGCCGGATCCTGGTCGAAGGATTTCGGCAGGGTCACCAGCAGGCCTTCGGAAGCTTCCTTGGCGATTTGCGAGATCGAGTCGTTACCCACGCCTTCCGGACCCATGAACTTGGCCTTCAGGCCTTTTTCCTGGGCTTGACGCAGGATCAGGCCCAGCTCCGGGTGGTAGCCGCCGTAGTAGACGAAGTCGACGTTGGCTTGCTTGAGCTTGGCGATCATCGAGGAGAAGTCCTTGTCGCCGGCGTTTACGCCTTCGAACACGGCAACCTTGGTGCCTTTCTTCTCGAGGGTGGCTTTCACCGCGCTCGCGATGCCTTCACCGTACTGCTGCTTGTCGTGCAGGACCGCAACGATCTTCGGCTTGACGTGGTCGGCGATGTAGTTGCCGGCCGCTGGGCCTTGGGCGCTGTCCAGGCCGATGGTGCGGAAGATCATCTTGTAGCCACGAGCGGTGATGTCCGGGCTGGTGGCCGCTGGCGTGATCATGATCACGCCTTCGTCTTCGTAGATGTCCGAAGCGGGCTGGGTAGAGCTGGAGCACAGGTGGCCGACCACGAACTTGACGCCGTCGTTGACGACCTTGTTCGCGACCGCGACCGCTTGTTTTGGATCGCAGGCGTCGTCGTATTCAACGGCGACCAGTTGCTTGCCGTTGACGCCGCCCTTGGCGTTGATCTGCTCGATCGCCATCTTGGAGCCGCTGAACTGCATGTCGCCGTATTGGGCTACAGGGCCGGTTTTCGGGCCGGCGATGCCGATCTTGATGGTGTCGGCGGCAAACGAATGGCTGGCAACCCCGGCCAGAACCATAGCGGCAAACAGTTTGGAAATCTGCTTAGTAGCCTTAGTCATAGTGCTCCACTCATGCTGTTGTAGTTTTTATAGTCCTGGCGCCGTAGCAGCAGAACCGGGTCAGATATCTTGGATATCCTCGCGGAAAATGCCCCCGGCAACTGTACCGGTACAGTGTAGAGCGCCGATTGTTGGCAAGGGAAGCTGGCGCTTGGGGGCAAAACCTGAGGGTGTCGCTTTATTGAAAGAAAAAGACAGATTCGCGGCGGGGTTTGTCCGGTCAAATCGGCAATCCTTGGCTTTGCTGCGCTTTTCAATCGGTGCTGCAATTGCAACCGGGTTTTTCTGCCAGACCACCGACGTTATCATTCGCGCCGATTTCTTTTCCGGACAGCTCCCATGAATCAAGAACCTAGCACCCTCTATGCCAAATTGCTCGGTGAAACCGCATCTATCACTTGGAAGGAGCTGGAGCCGTTCTTTGCCAAGGGTGCCCTATTGTGGGTCGACCCGGCACTGGATCTGATCGCAGCCGCCGAGGCCGTTGCGCAGGACGAAGGTACCAAAGTCGCCGCCTGGCTGGGCGCCGGGCAGGTCGCCAAGCTGTCTGAAACGCGGGCGCTGGATTTTTTCGAGCGCGATCCAGAACTCTGGGCCGTGGTGGTTTCACCGTGGATCCTGATCCAGGAAAGGGCATCGAATTGATCGGTGCACCAAATTGGTTCTCGCTTGGACCTGCTGGAAAGTGTGTAGGCGAGTAGCGTGATGGCAGCCTGCCGTGGCGAAACGCCACAAGGGAGGGTGACGTATACGTAACGGGAACAGTTTATTGAGCACCCTTTTGGCTGCTCAATTGTTTCTGGATGTTGTTTCGAGGCGTTACACAGGCCGCCTTCGCGAGCAAGCCCGCTCCCACAGTGGACCGCGTTTCTTCAGAAAGAATGCGGTCCCCTGTGGGAGCGGGCTTGCTCGCGAAAGGGGCAACGCGGTGCTGCGCCAGCCTCAATAAGACCTGCCCGTATGGTTATTAAGCGAAATAACCTTGGTCTTACCGATCCGGTGACGGTAGATCTCGCGCAGGTACTTGATCGACTTCTTCACGCAATCCCGGGACAGGCGAATGTCGTTGATCGAGACGAACTTCTCCTTGTCGCTGATCAGCTCGCGGTATTTCTTCTCGTACATCGGCTTGATCGCGTACCAGTTGGTGTCGAGGATCTTCGCCGGGTTCTCGAATTCGTTGAGCAGATCGTCGATACGCGCCTCGTCGAATTCTTCGTTGATGATGAAGTCCAGGATCGAATTGTCGAGGGTCTCGTCGAAGCGGTACGGCGTACGGGCGAAGCAGCGCTTGATGAACGCCACGATCAGCGTCAGGAAATCGTCCGACAGGCACGGGCTCTTGGCGATCAGGGTGGTCAGCGACAGGTTCGCCGAGGCGCCGATCACCAAGGCGTAGCGCTTGAGCGTGGTGTTGGGGAACAGGCTGTTGAGGTGGGTCTTGAGCCGGTTCAGGTCCATGTAGGACAGCTTGTAGTCCTTCGGCAACGAGACGATCGATACCACCGACGAGCAGTTCTTGAAGAAGTGCAGGTCATGCAGGGCCGCAGCGTCGTAGCCAGAGTTCTTGTATTGCTCCAGCGAGGCGCGGTAACGCTTGGACTCGATGGGCAGCAGGCTGATGCCTTCGATGGCCTGGGTGACCTTGTTGAAGTGCGGCAGGTCGATGGAGCGGAAGAACAGGTCGTCGATGTTCAGGCGCGGCGGCTCTTTTTCGAACACCTTGAACTTGTCGCCGCTCGGCGCCGGGGTTTCCGGGACGACAGACTCGGCGTAGGCAATCGCCACCGGACCGGCCAGACTCATGAACAGGTCGTTGGCGTCCAGGCGAATGGTTTCGCCGATGTCGATGCCGGCGCGACGGAAGTAGTTCTGGTCGTAGTCGGTCGTTACGGCCTGGGCCGTCAGGATGTTGAAGATCTGCTGGGAAATGTACTGGTTGGCGTGCTTTTCCATGGCATTGACATCAATGTTCTGGATGTTGCCGTCATCGCTTTCTTCGGCGTAGCGCATGATGTCGTTGGAGATCAGCATCATCGCGTTCCATGGCCGGATACGCCCCATCACGCTCGCTTCGCTGCTGTCTTCGTTGGCGAAGTTGTACGAGAAATCCCATTCTTCCGAGAGGTATTTGCACAACAGCCGTCCGGCGTTGATGTGCAGGGCCTCGGACATTTCACTGCGGTGATCGGAAATATTCGGCAGCACGCAGATGCCACTGGTGAAGATCGGCTCGAAGACGAAGGAATGACCGCTCTTGCTGTCGTGTTCGTCCATCGGCTTGGTGTCGAACGTCTTGTTCATGTACGAGTACTGCTGGGCCAGGCCGAACTCCGAGGCCATGCCTGAGCCGGTACCGCCGCCGGCGCTGAAGATCGAGAAATACAGGCGCGACTGGTTGGCCTTGATGCCGCAGCTGTCGATCAGGTACGAGTGGATCATTTTCCAGTCGGGGCTGGAGAAGCGCTGGGTGTCCTTGTTCAGGATGATCTTCGCCAGGTACTGGCCGAGGATCGGCGCGTTACCGGCGCCGCCTGCATGGACTTCCGACAAGTCCATGATTTTCATCTTGCTGTAGTCGCGCAGGAAGCCGCTTTTTTCGCCTTTGCGCGAGAAGCGGATACGCCCGGCGATGTCTTTGTCCAAGTCGCCCAGCATGACCAGCGGCTCCACCAGGAACACCGGTTTGCTGGCCTTGCTGGTGCCCAGGCGCAGGTTGCGCATCCATTGCGCCGGGCGATAGCCCTTGTCACCGTAGGTCTTGTCTTCGGCGTTGAATTCGTTGAGGTAGAACTTGCGAGCGTTGTAGACCAGCTCCGCCACGTCCAGCGCGATATTGGAACCGCAGCGCCCCAGGCCGATCAGGCACACCGACGGGAATTCCTGCTGGCCGCGTTCGCTCTCGTCATCCACCAGGTGCGGCGGGCGCGGGAACACGGCATCACGCAGGCCGTCGAGGTTGTCGAGGATGCGGTCGGTGTTGGTCTCGGTGAAATACAGGTATTGCTGGGTTGCGAGGGATCGCGAGCTGCTCGACAGCGTCGAGGCTTCAGGGCCGTTTGCGGCCGGGCTCAGGGTCAGATCGGAAACCGCAGTGGCTGTTTTTTTGGAAGTCATTGTGCGCCGTATGCCTGAACTGGTTGGTGCGTCGATTTCGTCGACGAACCGTCGCGGATGGGAGCTCGCGTCCTTGAATGGCGCGAATGTCGACCCAAGCGTCCAGGGCTGCAGCCTGAGCAGCGCTCGGGGAGAATCTATTCCTGATCATGTTGGATCGGCCATGCCACGGCGTTCTTTAATCGAAAACAGGCGAAATGATGGCAATTGTTACAGGAAATTGACCGCCGTCATGAAACACGCCCGGCGCCATGGTCGGGTATCAGCCAGGCGAATGATTGGAGACAGCCTGCGCATCGCTGTCTAGATTGCAGATTCCGGGCTCGGAAGCCTCGCCCATAACAATAAAAGAGACGGACCCATGCAGAACTCGACCCAAGCGGCGAATGCCTGGCGCATTCTGTTCCTGTTGTTCCTGGCCAACCTGTTCAACTTCTTCGACCGCACCATCCCGGCGATCATCATCGAACCGATCCGCATGGAATGGAGCCTCAGCGACTTCCAGATCGGCATCATCGGTACCGCGTTCACCATCGTCTACGCCATTGCCGGCTTGCCGCTGGGGCGCATGGCCGATACCGGTTCGCGCAGCAAGTTGATGGGGTGGGGCCTGGCGGCCTGGAGTGGGCTGACGGCGGTGAATGGCCTGGTGGGCAGTTTCTGGGCGTTCCTGCTGGTGCGCATGGGCGTGGGCATCGGTGAGGCGAGTTATGCACCGGCGGCGAATTCGCTGATTGGAGATCTGTTCCCGGCTCACCGCCGGGCGCGGGCGATGGGCATCTTCATGCTGGGTCTGCCGCTGGGCCTGCTGCTGGCATTCTTCACCATTGGCGCGATGGTCAAGGCGTTCGACAGCTGGCGTGCGCCGTTCTTCATCGCGGCGGTGCCGGGGCTGGTGCTGGCGGTGTTCATGTTTTTTATCAAGGAGCCCAAGCGCGGCGCGGCCGAAACCGTGCAGGTGTCCCAGGAAAAGGTTGATAAGCCGGTTCGCCGGGTGCTGGCAATTCCGACCTTTCTCTGGCTGGTGCTGGCAGGGCTTTGCTTCAACTTCGCGACTTATGCCTGCAACTCGTTCCTGGTGCCGATGTTGCAGCGTTATTTCGGGATGCCGCTGCACGAGGCGGCCGTGGCCACCGGCATCATGGTCGGCGTAACCGGATTGTTCGGTCTGACCTTGGGCGGTTGGGTCGCCGACAAGATCCACCAGCGCGTGCCCAACGGCCGTCTGCTGTTTGCAGCGTTCAGCCTGGCGATTTCCACCGTCACCACGGCGTGGGCCCTGCATGCAGGGCGCATCGAGATCGGTGTGTTCGTGGCGGTATTCAGTGTCGGTTGGCTGTTTGCCTACAATTTCTACACCTGCGTCTATACCGCGATCCAGGACGTGGTGGAGCCGCGCCTGCGTGCCACGGCGATGGCGTTGTATTTCGCCGGATTGTATTTGCTCGGCGGGGGCCTGGGGCCGGTGGTGGTGGGTGGCTTGTCCGACTACTTCGCCCGCACGGCCATGACGGCCGCCGGTGTCGACCAGATGACCGAAGCGTTCAAGGCCATCGGCCTGCATGACGCGATGTACCTGATCCCGGTGGCGCTGCTGCTGACCATGGTGTTCCTGTTCCTGGCGTCTCGCTGCTTCGTGCGCGATGCCAAGCGGATGAAGGAGGGGATGAGCGTGACCGTGGAGCCGGGTGGCGTGGCGGCGACAGCTTGATAACGCCAGGCTCAATCTTTGGCGAGCGAGCTGTTGTGGCGAGGGGATTTATCCCCGCTGGGGTGCGGAGCAGCCCTCGAAAAGCACTCAGTTCACCTGCCACACAGCGGCGTCAGTTTTAGGGCTGCTGCGCAGCCCAGCGGGGATAAATCCCCTCGCCACAGGTGTTGTTCTGGCTACCGAGTCTTTTCTTCTCGTCCGCGCAACAGGCGATCGGGCATCGCCACCGCCGCCGCCAGCCCCAGCAACGACACCGCCGCGCTGATCATCAGCAGGTGACGGAACGTTGCCTGCAATTCTTCGCGCAAAGCGTCCAGCGCCTCGCCCGGTGCGGCATTCAGGCCATCGAGCAGCACGTTGCCTGAGTGCCCTTCGCCCACCACCGACGAACCGGCGAGCTGGGCAAAACCCGAATCCTGCAGCAACGCCAGCAGCAGCGCCGACATCAGCGCCACGCCCACCGCCCCGCCCAGGGAGCGGAACAGGTTGGTGGTGCTGGTGGCGACGCCGATGTCCCGTTGCTGCACCGAATTCTGCGAGCCCACCAGCGAGGTGGGAAATTGCATGCCGGAGGCGATGCCGCTGAGCAACATGAACAGGCTGCTCAGCCAGAACACAGCGGGCGGCGTAAAGGCCATGCCGAGGATGGCGAACGGGAAGAGCACGGCGCCACCGAGAATCATCGGTTTGTAGCGCCCGGTGACCGAGGTCCGCCGCCCGGCAAAATAAGCACCGATCGGCAGCCCCATCGCCAGCGGCAGCAAATGCAACGCGGCGCTGTCGGCGCCGGCGCCGGTCACGCTCTGGAAGCGCAACGGCACCAGCACCGTCAGGGAGATGGCCTGGAAACTGGTGAAAAACACCGTGCACCAGCACAACACCGCGCTGCGGTTGACGAACAGGTGCATGGGCAGCAACGGCTCGCGGGCGCGGCGTTCATGCCAGGCGAACAAGCCCAGCACGACCACCGCGCCACCCAGCAACCCGAGCACTTCGCGGCTGTGCCAGGCGTGGCCCTGGCCGATCTGGGTAATGCCCAGCAGCAACGCGGTCAGGCCGATGATCAGCAACACGGTGCCCAAATAGTCGATGATCGGCGTGCGTTGCGGCACCGGCAGCCCCACCAGCGTGCGCCGGGCCACCAGCCAGGCGCCCAGGCCCAGCGGCAGGTTGATCCAGAAGACCCAGCGCCACGACAGGTACTCGGTCATGTAGCCGCCGAGCACCGGCCCGGCCACGCTCGCCACTGCGTACATGCTGCTGAAATAGCCCTGGTAGCGACCGCGCTCGCGGGGCGGGATGATGTCGCCGATGATCGCCTGGCTCACGGAAATCATGCCGCCGGCGCCGATGCCCTGGAAAATCCGCGCCAGCACCAATTGCTCCATGTTCTGCGCCATCCCGCAGAACAGCGAGGCGAGGGTGAACAGGCCCATGCCGAACAGCATCAGCGGTCGCCGGCCATACAAGTCGCCCAGCTTGCCGTAGATCGGCACGGCCACGGTCATGGCGACCATGTAGCCGGAGATCACCCAGGCCAGCAGGCTGACGTCCTTGAACTGCGCGGAAATGGCCGGCATCGAGACCGCGACGATGGTCTGGTCCAACGCCCCGAGGAAAATCGCCAGCATCAGCGCCACCAGCACGCTGCGGATGGCGGGCTGTTGGGCTTGGGGAGTATTGAGCTGAGTCACGGTGGAACCTGCGGGCATCGTGCCTGGCGGCGAAATGCCCGCAGTTTAAATCGATAGCCGGCTATTCGATAGCCTCGTAAGGAAGGCCGACGTAATTTTCCGCGATGGTTTTTCGACCTGCCTCGGAGTCGACGAAATACTCCAGCTCCGCTTCGCTGATGCGCTGGTTGAACGCATCGTCATCGAAGCGGTGCAGCATCGACGTCATCCACCAGGAAAACCGCTCGGCTTTCCAGACCCTTCGCAGGCAGATATCGGAGTAGCGTTCCAGCAGATCCAGGCGACCGTCGCGATAGACCTTGAGCAAGATATTGAACAGCGTGCTGACATCGCTGGCGGCCAGGTTCAACCCCTTGGCACCGGTCGGCGGGACGATGTGGGCGGCGTCGCCCACCAGGAACATCCTTCCGTATTGCATCGGTTCCACCACAAAGCTGCGCAGCGGCGCGATGCTTTTTTCGATGGAAGGACCGGTCACCAGCGTTTCGGCCAGGTCGGCGGGCAGGCGGTTTTTCAGTTCGGTCCAGAAGCGCTCGTCCGGCCAGTCGGCCACTTGTTCCTCGGCGGGCACCTGCAGGTAATAACGGGTACGGGTGCGTGAGCGCATGCTGCACAGGGCGAAGCCGCGCTCGTGGCGCGCATAGACGAGTTCTTCGTGGACGGGCGGGGTATCGGCGAGGATGCCGAGCCAGCCGAACGGGTAGACGCGCTCGAAGACCTTGAGTTTTTCCGCCGGAATCGACTGCCGCGCCACGCCGTGGAAACCGTCGCAGCCGGCCACGTAGTCGCAATCCAGGCGCCAGGTTTCGCCGGCGTGTTCGAAGGTCACGAAGGGGTGATCGTTCGTGAGGTCGTGGGGCTGGGCATTGTCGACCTGATACAGCGTCCGCGCGCCGGATGCCTCGCGTGCCGCCATCAAGTCGCGGGTGACTTCCGTCTGGCCATAGACCATGACGTTTTGCCCGCCGGTCAGCCCCTTGAGATCAATGTGCACGCGGCGACCGTTGAGGACCAGTTCAAAGCCATCGTGGGGCAGGCCTTCGGCGTCCATGCGCTGGCCAACCCCGGCCTGGCGCAGCAACTGCACCATGCCTTGCTCGAGTACACCGGCGCGGATGCGGCTGAGGACGTAGTCGGGCGTCTGCCGTTCGAGGATCACGGTGTCGATCCCAGCGTTGTGCAACAACTGGCCGAGCAGCAGTCCAGAGGGGCCGGCGCCGATAATGGCGACTTGGGTCTTGAGGGTTTTCATTGTTGTTATGACTCGCAAGAGGCACGCGACCAGGGTCGACGTTTATTTTTAGTAATCCTGGCGTGCATTTTTCGCTTGCGGACCTGTCAATTGAAGGGGAAAACTGCGCTGAAACCTGTACTTTCTGCCAATCGGTGCGATTACCGCCCGTAACCCAAGGCCGATCCTCGTTATGAAGAAAACTGAGCTGCCTTCGATCCCGGTGTTCAAGCTTTATGGCGAAAGCCAGGATTGGCCCACGCCGGACCTGCTGCACTGCGAAACCATTTCCAGCCGCAGCAGCGAGCACCAATGGGAGATCAAGCCCCATCGGCATGCCGACCTGTGCCAGTTGCTGTTTGTCTTCAAGGGCGAGGCAGAGCTGGAAATTGAAGGCCAACGCACCCGGCTTGACGAGCCGGCGGTGCAGATCCTGCCGCCGCTGTCGGTCCATGGCTTTCGGTTTTCCGAGGATGTGCAAGGTTACGTAGTCACGCTGGCGGCGCCGCTGGTGACACACCTGCAGGGACAGCTTGGTCACTCGGTCAACATCCTGGCCCAGGCCGAAGCCTACCCGGCCGGCGAGAACGCCGATTACCTCAACAGTTTGTTCAGCGCCTTGCAGGCCGAGTACGTCGGGCATCAACCGGCCCGGGAAATGCTCATGCACGCACTGGTCAGCGTGATCATGGTCTGGGTCAGTCGCCAAGTGATGAGCCGGCGCACCTCGACCCAGCGCCCGCAACGGGCCCGGGAATACCTCAACGGCTTCATTCAGCTGGTGGAGGAAACCTATCGTCAGCACGTCAAGGTCGAAGACCTGGCCCATCGCCTGGGTATTTCGGTGTCGCACCTCAACGGTACCTGCCGCGAACTGGCGGGGCAGCCGGCATTGCAGATCATGCATGAGCGGCAATTGTTGGAAGCCAAGCGGCTGCTGACCTACACCGGCATGACGATCTATGAGATATCCGAACTGCTCGGCTTCTCTGACCCGACCAACTTCACCCGACTGTTTCGCCGGCGTGTCGGCATTTCGCCAAAGGCCTTCCGCGACCGGCTCAAGACCGATCAGCTAGACGACTGAAACCGCCTCAGCGCAGAGCGTTCAGGGATGCGTTGTGCGGTATGCAGCGTTCGAAGTTGCAACTGGCGTAGTCACGGGGCAACTGCCTGGCCTGCTCGACCCGATACGCCGCGGTGCCGTACAGCGCAAGCGTGGCGGTGCAGGTGATGAAGATGGCGAGGCGTCTTCTTGTTTTGATGTTCATGGCGATGACCTCTGAACGAATACCCGGGGGTACTGCTTTCAGCATAGGTCAGCTGTGGCGGGTTGCCACTGAGGCAGTGAGGGTGTTTAACCGATATTCAGAACACTGATATCCCTTGTGGAAGCGAGCTTGCTCGCGATGAGGGCGGGTCAGTCACCCTGAGTGTCGACTGATCTACCGCTATCGCGAGCAAGCTCGCTCCCACAGGGCGTTGGGGTGGTCTTTTAACCGGGTTATGCCAAATGCTCAGGCTTCATCGGATCCCCCGGCTTGACGTCCAGTTGGTGGCGCACGTCTTCGAACATTTCGTCGTAGTACTTGTGCATCGAGCCGATGCTGGCGGTCTTCGGCATGCCGTATTGCTGGGCGATGCGGGTGGCGTGGCGGGCGAAGTCGAAGGCCTGGTCCCTGGCCAGGAAAAACGTCTCGTCCACGTTCTTGTCTTCCACCGTGCCGTGCAGACGGAAGGACATGCCCGTTCCCTCCTTGGGATCCTGTGCAATCTCGTAGTCGATGCACAGGTTGTAGCTGTAGTCGTCCTTGCTCAGCGCATGGCGCTCCATGTGCAGGTGACCGGGTTGGAACGTGGCCATAAGGTCTCTCCTTCGAAGGCGTGGAGAACGGCAGACACCGCGCCTGCCGCATAAGTTTTGCCGTTACCGATAAACGATCCCCGGCGTTGCCATGCTGATGCGGGTGCCAGCGGTGCCCTGGACGATAGCATCGATGTCCGACAGCGATCCGATCACCGCGTCCTTGCCGGTGTGGCGGGCGAATTCGCAGGCGGCTTGCACCTTCGGCCCCATGGACCCGGCGGCGAAACCGAGCCGTTCCATGTCGTCGGGGTGGGCCTGGGCGATGGCTTTCTGAGTCGGCTTGCCGAAGTCGATGAACGCGGCGTTGACATCGGTGGCGATCACCAGCAGATCGCTGTCCAGTTGTTCGGCCAGCAGCGCCGAGCACAGGTCTTTGTCGATCACCGCTTCCACGCCTTGCAGCTTGCCGTCGACGTCATACATCGTCGGGATGCCGCCGCCACCGGCGCAGATCACGATGCTGCCTTTTTCCAGCAGCCATTTGATCGGACGGATCTCGAAGATGCGCTTGGGCCTGGGGCTTGCGACCACGCGGCGGAACTTGTCGCCGTCCGGGGCGATGGCCCAGCCTTTCTCGGCGGCGAGTTTTTCCGCCTCTTGCTGGCTGTAGACCGGGCCGATGGGCTTGCTCGGGGTCTGGAACGCCGGGTCGTTGGCGTCCACTTCAACCTGGGTCAGCAGCGTGGCGAAGGGCACTTCGAAGTCCAGCAGGTTGCCCAGTTCCTGTTCGATGATGTAGCCGATCATGCCTTCGGTTTCGGCCCCCAACACGTCCAGCGGGTACGGCGTGACCGAGGTGTACGCCGCCGCCTGCAACGACAGCAGGCCGACCTGCGGGCCGTTGCCGTGGGCGATGACCAGTTGGTTGCCCGGATGGATCTTGGCGATCTGTTCGGTCGCGGTGCGGATGTTGCTGCGTTGATTGTCTGCGGTCATGGGTTCCCCCCGACGCAGGAGGGCGTTACCGCCCAAGGCAACGACGATGCGCATGGTGTTGTCCTTTCAAAATGGATCAAACGACGCAGTCCAGCTGTGGGAGCGGGCTTGCTCGCGAAGGCGGTGTCTCAGTCCAGATAAATATTGCCTGTAACACCGCCTTCGCGAGCAAGCCCGCTCCCACACTGGATCGCATTCCAACATGGGGGAGGGTGGGTATTAAATATCCGCCAACGCCGCCACCAGGATCGCCTTGATGGTATGCATGCGGTTTTCCGCTTGTTCGAAGGCAATGTTGGCCGGGGACTCGAAAACCTCCTCGGTCACTTCAACGCCGTTGGCGAGATTCGGATAACGTGCGGCAATGTCCTTGCCGACCTTGGTTTCGCTGTTATGGAACGCCGGCAAGCAGTGCATGAATTTCACCCGGGGGTTGCCCGAGGCCTTCATCATCTGCGTGTTGACCTGGTAGGGCAGCAATTGCTCGATGCGTTCGTCCCAGGCTTCCACCGGCTCGCCCATGGACACCCAGATATCGGTGTGGATGAAGTCCACGCCCTTGACGGCTTCTTGCGGGTCCTCGGTGATGGTGATCCGCGCGCCGCTTTCGGCGGCGAAGGCCTGGCATTGGTCGATGAAATCCTGGTGCGGCCACAGCGCTTTCGGCGCGCCGATGCGCACGTCCATGCCCAGTTTGGCGCCGATCATCAGGAGCGAATTACCCATGTTGTAGCGCGCATCGCCCAGGTAGGCGTAGCTGATGTCATGCAGCGGCTTGTCGCTGTGCTCGCGCATGGTCAGGGTGTCGGCGATCATTTGGGTCGGGTGGAATTCGGCGGTCAGGCCGTTGAACACCGGTACCCCGGCGAACTTGGCCAGTTCTTCGACAATTTCCTGTTCGAAGCCCCGGTATTCGATGGCGTCGAACATGCGCCCCAGGACGCGGGCGGTGTCCTTCATGCTTTCCTTGTGGCCGATCTGCGACGACACCGGGTCGATGTAGGTGACGTGGGCGCCCTGGTCATGGGCCGCGACTTCGAAGGCGCAGCGGGTGCGGGTCGAGGTTTTTTCGAAGATCAGCGCGATGTTCTTGCCCTTGAGGTGCGGCTGCTCGGTGCCAGTGTATTTGGCGCGCTTGAGGTCACGGGACAGGTCCAGCAGGAAGTGCAGCTCGCGGTTGGTGTGGTGCATCAAGCTCAGCAGGCTGCGGTTGCGCATGTTGAAAGCCATGGTGGATCTCCTTGGGTGTCGGTTATCCCCTGGGCCGTTCTCGATAAAAACGGCCCAGGCTCGAAGGTCAGTAATCGATAGGGTCGCGAATGATCGGGCAGGTCATGCAATGGCCGCCGCCCCGGCCCCGGCCCAGCTCGCTGGCGCTGATGGTGATGACTTCCACGCCGGCCTTGCGCAGCAGCGTGTTGGTATAGGTGTTGCGGTCGTAGCCGATCACCACGCCCGGTTCCAGGGCGACCACGTTGTTGCCGTCGTCCCATTGCTCGCGTTCGGCGGCGAAGCTGTTGCCGCCGGTTTCCACTGTCCGCAGCGCCGGCAACTTGAGGGCGGCGGCTACGGTATCGAGGAAGCTGCTTTCCTCGCGGCGTACGTCGATGCCGCCGGGTTTGCTCTCGTCCGGGCGCAGTGAAAACGCCACGATCTGGCTGACGACCTCCGGAAAAATCGTCACCAAGTCGCGGTCACAGAAACTGAACACGGTGTCCAGGTGCATGGCTGCGCGGGATTTCGGCAGGCCGGCGACGATTACGCGCTCCACGGCGTTGTGCTTGAACAGGTTCAGCGCCAGTTGGCCGATGGCCTGGCGCGACGAGCGTTCGCCCATGCCGATCAACACCACGCCGTTACCGATCGGCATGACGTCGCCGCCTTCGAGGGTGGCATTGCCGTGGTCGTGGTCCGGATCGCCGTACCAGATCTGGAAATCGGCGTGGGTGAACTCCGGGTGGAATTTGTAGATGGCGGTGGTCAGCAGGGTCTCCTGGCGTCGCGCCGGCCAGTACATCGGGTTCAGGGTCACGCCGCCGTAGATCCAGCACGTGGTATCGCGAGTGAACTGGGTGTTGGGCAGCGGCGGCAGGATGAAGCTGGAGTGCCCGAGGAAGTCGCGGAACATCTGGATCGTCTTGCCGCCGAAGCTGTCCGGCAGGTCATCGGCCGAGACGCCGCCGATCAGGTATTCGGCGATATGGCGCGGCTCCAGGCTGCGCAGCCACGCGCTCACTTCATGCACCAGGCCCAGGCCCACGGCGTTGGCCGTGACCTTGCGATGCAGAATCCAATCCAGCGCCTCGGGGATGGCGACAATGTCGGTCAGCAGGTTGTGCATCTCCAGGACGTCGATCCCGCGTTCGCGCATCTTGGTGACGAAATCGAAGTGGTCGCGCTTGGCCTGGTTGACCCAGATCACATCGTCGAACAGCAGCTCGTCGCAATTGTTCGGCGTCAGCCGCTGGTGGGCCAGGCCGGGTGAACAGACCATGACTTTGCGCAATTTGCCGGCTTCGGAGTGGACGCCGTACTTCACTTTTTCCGTGGTCATTACACATCCTCCAGATAAAACAGTTGACCGGTCAGAGGGTCAGGAAACCCGCGTAGAGCCCGTACGCAGCCACCAGGGCTCCGACGACCACGGCGGCGAAAATCAGCTTCTCGACCGAGGTGAAAACCGGCTTGCCCAGTTCATGCTTGGCCTTGGCGAACAGGATCGCGCCGGGGGCGTAGAGCAGGGCGGAAAGCAGCAGGTATTTGATCCCGCCGGCATACAGCAGCCACATGGCGTAGATCAGGGCGATGGCGCCGATGAGCAGGTCCTTGCGGCGCTCGGCCAGGGCGTTCTGATAGGTCTCGCCGCGTACCGCCAACAGCACCGCGTAGGCGGCCGACCACAGATACGGCACGAGGATCATCGAAGTGGCGAGGTAGATCAGCGACAGGTAGGTGCTGGCGGAAAACAGGGTGATGACCAGGAACAGCTGGACCATCGCGTTGGTCAGCCACAGGGCGTTGGCCGGCACATGGTTGGCGTTCTCCCGCCGCAGGAACGCGGGCATGGTGTGGTCCTTGGCGGCGGCGAACATGATCTCGGCGCACAACAGGACCCAGGACAGCAGGGCGCCGAGCAGCGAGATGATCAGGCCAACGCTGATCAACACCGCGCCCCAGTGACCGACCACGTGTTCCAGCACGGCGGCCATGGATGGGTTCTGCAGCTTGGCCAGTTCAGGCTGGGTCATGATCCCCAGGGACAGCACGTTCACCAGCACCAGGAACAACAGCACCGTGATGAAACCGATGACGGTGGCCTTGCCGACGTCGCTGCGTTTCTCGGCGCGGGCGGAAAAAATACTCGCGCCCTCGATGCCGATGAACACCCACACGGTCACCAGCATCATGTGTCGCACTTGGTCCATCACGCTGCCCAGGTCGGGATTCTTCAGGCCCCAGATGTCGGCGGTAAAAATCTCCAGCTTGAAGGCGAATACCGCGATCAACACGAACAACAGCAGCGGCACGATCTTGGCGACGGTGGTCACCAGGTTGATGAAGGCGGCTTCCTTGATGCCACGCAGTACGAGGAAATGCACGGCCCAGAGCAACACCGAGGCGCCGATTACCGCGGCGACGGTGTTGCCCTCGCCAAAGATCGGGAAGAAATAGCCCAGGGTGCTGAACAGCAACACGAAGTAGCCGACGTTGCCCAGCCAGGCGCTGATCCAGTAGCCCCAGGCCGACGAGAAACCCATGTAGTCGCCGAACCCGGCCTTGGCGTAGGCGTATACGCCGCCGTCCAGGTCGGGTTTACGGTTGGCGAGCGTCTGGAAAACAAAGGCGAGGGTCAGCATGCCCACTGCGGTGATGGCCCAGCCGATCAACACGGCGCCGACGTCGGCGCTGGCGGCCATGTTCTGTGGCAGGGAAAAGATCCCGCCGCCGATCATCGATCCTACTACCAGCGCGACCAGCGCACCCAGTCGTAGTTTTCCGGGGGTATCGGACATTGCATGACTCCCATGCGGGGGAAGAGAGTCAACAGCCTATGTCGATTGGGAAGGGCGGTAGCTGATCCAGGTCAGTTCCGGCGCAAAGGGGGGTAGGACGCAAAACCTGTGGGAGCGAGCCTGCTCGCGAAGGCAGAAAATCTGCCGCCACTGATGTCGACTGACACACCGCCTTCGCGAGCAGGCTCGCTCCCACCTTGGATTTTCGGTGAGCTACCACTGTGCCCGGTGAGCCCCCAATTCCGCGGCGGGCAACGTCCATTGCAGCGGCGTTCCGGTGATCCTCAGCGGTACCTGCAAACGATGCGCCGGGCCCCACGGCGTCTGTTCCACCAGCAGCCCCTGGTCAGCCTCGTCTTCAGGGCGCAATGCAACCTGAGTGCCAGCGCCGCCGTCGATCAACAGCTTCGCCGTGCGCGCCAGCGACAGGCGTGCCGAGCCGCCATGGCTGGTGGCCAAGCGGCGGGCGACCAACACAATCGCGCTGGCCGCCATCAGGTAACCCGTCCCATGGTCCAGGGCCTGGACCGGCAGCGGCGTCGGCTTGTCGGCGTGTTTCCAGGCCATGCCGGCCTCGGCGATGCCGCTGCTCATCTGCACCAGGCTGTCGAAGCCGCGGCGGTGTTGCCAGGGGCCGCTCCAGCCGTAGGCGTTGAGGCAGACATCGATCAGGCCGGGGGCCAATCGTTGGCGCTGCGTGGCGCCATAGCCCAAGCGATCCAGTGCGTCGGCGCGGTAGCCGTGTAGCAGGATGTCGGCCTCCTTGAGCAGCGCCTCGAACGTTGCGCGGTCGGCGGGTTGCTGCAAGTCGAGGCGGGCGCAACGTTTGCCGAGGGTGACTTCTGGCACCACGCCGGGTTCGTTCCAGGTTGGCGGATCGATGCGCAGCACGTCGGCGCCCAGGCCGGCAAGAAAACGGCTGGCAATCGGGCCGGCCAGCACGCGGGTCAGGTCCAGCACCTTGAGGCCCGCCAGGGGCTGGGCGACGGAGCCGAGCCAGGGCGCAGGCGAACCTTCGGCGCCGTCATCCAACTGAACGAGAGGCTCGGCATTCACCGCCATGCCCTGCGGATGGAGTTGCCACGCCTGCCACGAGCGCATCTGCGCGGCGCAACCGCCGGCGTCGACCACGGCTTGCTCCAGTTCGGCCTTGTTCCAACGGATCACTTTGCTGGCCATGTCGGCGCGGTCGGTGCAGGCCCCGAGGACCTTTTCCGCCGCCTGGCGATGATGCGGCGCGTTGGTGTGCAGGCGGATCCAGCCGTCGGCGGTGGCATAGTCGCCAGCCACGGCGTCCCACATCGGCGGCACGCTCCAGCCGATGGGTCGCAGGGAGGTGGAAAACCAGAACGAGGCCAGGCGCTGGTCGACTTCAAGCGTCGGCAGGCGACCGGTTTGCTGGTGGATGAGTGCGGCGACCGCTTGACCGGCCACACCGATGCTCGCGCTGGCCAGCTCCGTGACCGCGAAGGCCGAGGGCAGGGCGCCTTCGCCTGTGAAGGGGATCGGTGTCGTGGGCAAGCCGATGGCGGTTTGTATGGATGAGAGTAGGTCTGACATTTGGAAGCCCTCCTGAACCAGAGAGCGAGCATAGATCAAACGAACATCGGGGGTCGCTACGCCCGAGGCGTCGGACCGGCCCAGCGGGAGCAAGCTCCCTTGCCACGGTGTTCCGGGCGTGACCAGATCCAGAGATTGCCCAGGCCCATGCCCGCGAGCGCGAGGTAAACCGGCCAGTGGTGTTCGAGCACCAGCAGCATCAACCCTGCGCAGCACAGCATGCTGGCCGTTGCGGCGATCTTGGCCCGGCGCGGGATGACCTTGCCGTTGCGCCAGTTGTGCAGCATCGGTCCGAATAATCGGTGGCCCTCCAGCCAGGCACTCAGGCGCGGGGAACTGCGGGTCGCGGCCCAGGCGGCGAGCAGGATGAATTCAGTGGTCGGCAAGCCGGGCACGGCGATGGCCACCAGGCCGATGGCCAGGCTGGCGTAGGCGAGGAGGGCGAAGAGCAGTTGGCTGAGTTTCGAGGGCGTACGGCTCATGTATTTCTATCCGACAGGCGCTTGGCCCTGTGGGAGCGAGCTTGCTCGCGATAGCGGTGTGTCAGGCGACCAATAGGCTGGCTGGCAGTCCGTCATCGCGAGCAAGCTCGCTCCCACAGGGGATGGTGGGGATTCAAGCCAATTGCGCCGCGTAAGCCTGTTCCAGCAGCACGGTAAAGCGGTTGAAGGCGTCCAGCGCGCCTTTGTCCGCCTCGGCTTCCTGCTGTTCGGTGAAGGGCAACTCGTCGAGGGTCCGGGTGAAGGTTTTCCAGCCTTCGGCGCGGCCGCCCGCCGGTTCTGCCAAGTGGCGGGCTCCAAAGATTTCGTTCATTCCAAGGGTGACGGCGCGCTTGATCAAGAACGCAGCGCCAAGCTTGGAACCCTCGGAGACGAACAGCCAGCCGAGGGCTTCGGCCTGGGTCGGGTTCTTCACTGCGCCGGCCAGGGGAGCCGGCACTTCGGTGTCCAGGTCCGCGAGGTCGGCCTTGGCCGCTTCGGCGCGGCAGCGCGCGGGCAAATCGGCAATCAGCGCGGTCAGTTGCGTGTCGTTGTACAGCGCCGCCAGTTCCGACTGGAACTGGTACTGGGCGACAATGAAGCGGGCGTAGTTGGCCTGGGTTTCGAATGGGGCGTGTGCCTTGACCAGCGCGTCGAGCCTGCCGTGGGGCTCGTGGGTGATCTGGTTCAGGCGTTGGGAGCGGGTAACGGGGCGGTGTGTGGTCATGAAAAATTCCCTTCGAGTGGAAGTTGTGGCGAGGGGATTTATCCCCGCTGGGGCGCGAAGCGGCCCCAAAGTCCGCTTCTTTCGGTCCCATTTTGTTAGGGCTGCTGCGCACCCCAGCGGGGATAAATCCCCTCGCCACAGATAATTGTTTTGGCTGAACGCTGGATCAGATATCCCAGATCAGGTTGACCGCGAAGTTGCGCCCAGGCGCCGTGAGGCGATCGAGATTGGCCGGGTTCAGCACGGCCGCTTCGCCGACGCTGTCGTAGCCGCGCACGTCGTCCCACAGCCAGTACTTCTTGTCGGTGAGGTTGTAGAGGCCGCCGCTGACCGTGACGTCGTCGGTGACCTTGTAATACCCGCTCAGGTCGACAATGCCGAACCCCGGCGTCTTGAATTGGCTGCTGACGCCATCAGGGGAGTTGAAGTTGCTGTCATCGACGCGGTCTTGCTTCTTCACCAGGGTCCAGCTGAGCAAGGTGCCAAACTGCGCCTGGTCGTAACCCAGGCCGAACACGCCGGTCAGTGGGTTGATGCTGTTGAGCGGTTCGCCGGTGTCGTCGTTGCGGCCATGGAGGTAAGCCACCGAGCCTTGGGTGTAGAGCCCCCGTGGTGCGCCGAACACGTCCAGGTCCAGGCGACCCTTGGCTTCGATGCCCTTGATGGTGGCGTGCTTGATGTTGTTGCTCTGGAAGGTCAACCGGTCGGCGCCGGGGATGATGGCGTCCTCGTTGATGAAGTCGCGGTACTTGTTGTAGAACACCGCCACGTCGAACGAGCCGGAGTCGAAGCGGCCGCGCAGGCCGGTCTCGTAGCCCTTGCTTTTTTCCGGTTCCAGGTCGGGATTGGGTTTCACGCTGTAGCCAATACCCGCATTGTCGAAACGGCCATACAGGGCCTTGGCGGTCGGGGTGCGGAAACCTTCGGCGTACTGGCCGTACCAGGTGTATTGGTCGGTCAGGTCATAGGTCAGGCCGAACTTGGGCGAGACGCGATGCCAGGTCTTGTCCTCGCCGCTGACCGTGCCGCCGGCGGTGGGGTCCACGGTGCTGAGGAATTCCTCGGTCAGGTGTGGCTTGAGCCGGGTGTAGTCGTAGCGCAGTGCCGGCGTGAAGGTCCATTTGTCCCAACTGATCTGGTCCTGGGCGAACAGGCTGTAGGTGTTGATGGTCGGGTCGGGAAAGTCACTGGCTTTTGCCAGCACGTCCCGCGTGCTGATCGCGCCGACGGCGGGGCAGCCCACGCCGACCGCCAGGCACACGCCATTGCCGCTGCGCGAACCGGTGACCTTTTGCTGCTTGAGCGTGGTGCCGTAGGTCAGTGCGTGATCGGTGTCAGCGATGCGGAATGACTTGTCCAGTTGCGCGTCGAACACCCACTGCTTCTCTTCGTAGAGCGTTTCTCGCGTGCGCAGTACTTGGCGCGTGATCGGGAAGTAGAATTCGGCGGTGCTCTGGTCGGTCTTGGCGACCTGGTGGTTCAGGCTCCACTTGATGGTGTCGGCCAGCAGGCTGTCGAGGTCGAAGTTGTGCTCCAGGCCGAAACGTTCGCGGGTGATGGTGTCGTTGCCGGTGCGCCACTGGTACATGCCGCCAGGCAGGATCGAGGTGGGAATGGCCGGTTGGCCGTTGGCGTACGGGCCGCCGTAGGCACTTTTCAGATCGATGTCGCGATCGTCCTTGTACTTCTCATACACCAGGCTCAGGCGCGCATCATCGCTGTAATCCCAGCCAAGCTTGGCCAGCACGTTGTTGGCGCGTACGTCTTCGGGGTTGGCCGCGGTGCGGTCCAGTCCGGTGCCGTTGTTGCTGCCGTAGGATTCGGTCTCGTGGCCGTCGCGCTGGCTGTAGTGCAGCAGGCCGTCGAATGGCCCTCTGCGACCGGCGACGGTGGAGGACTTGAGCCAGCTCTCGTCGACAGAGCTGTAGCCGGTCTTCAGGCGTGCGCCGACATCCTGGCCGGGCTTGATGATGTCATCCGCATCGAGGGTGAAATAACTGACGACACCGCCAATGGCGTTGCTGCCGTACAGCACCGACGCCGGGCCACGGAGGATTTCCACGCGCTTGATGATCTCCGGGTCGACATAGTTGCGCTGGGTCTTGGCATAGGGACCGTTGAAGAAACCGCCGGGCACTTCCACGCCATCGATCTGGGTCAGGATCCGGTTGCCGTCGATGCCGCGAATGTTGTAGCCGCTGATGCCGCCACGCTGGCCTGCGCCGCCCACCGAAACACCGGGCTCGTAGCGCACCAGGTCCTTGATGGTGTTGACGTTGTTGCGATCGAGTTCCTGGCGATCATGGATGGAAACGGTGCTCGGTACGCTGGTAATGTCCTGTTCCTGGCGGGTGGCACTGATGGTCACTTGCTGCAAGTCCAGCACGTTGCCGGCGCTGCGTTTTTCCAGAACGATGTTGTTATCGCCCAGTTTGCGGTAGCTCAGGTCGGTCCCCACCAACAAGCGCTCCAGGGCTTTTTCCGGCGCCAACGAGCCGTTCACGCCCGGCGAAGCGACGCCTGCGGCCAGTTCAGCCGGCAAGCCTACTTGCCAGCCCGTGACGGTCGTGAACGCGTTGAGCGCGGAGACCAAGGGCTGGCGGGCGATGTTGAAGGTGTAGTCACCCATGTTGTGGGCGGGCGATTGCCCATTGACGGCGAAGGCTGCTGGTGCGGCACCGGCCATCAGGATGGCGGCGGTCAGTAATGACAGCGCGCGGGAAGGTGCGAGGAATCGGCAAGTAAGGCGAGAGGACATCGATAGCGCTCCGTGTCGCATCTGTTATAGGTGCAGATCGGCATCGTGAAGATGCGAATCAATTGCATTGGCTATAACGAGACGAACCAGCGAAGGCTATCGAGTAAAAATAATTCTCATTTAGTTCAGGATCACCAGTGCCGGGAATTCCTGCAACCGCGCAGAGGTGATGTGCGCCAGGGAGCGGACCGCATCCAGCGGCTGGTCGAGGCGGTAATTGCCCGTCACCGCGATGTTGGCCAGACGTTCGTTGGTATTGATGATCCAGCCAGGGTAGTAGCGCCGCAGCTCGGCCAGGACTTGGCTCAGCGGCCGGTTTTCGAACACCAGCCGACCTTGTACCCAGGCCAGCTCGGTACCCGCATCGAGGCGTGTGGGGCGGTCGAAGCCGTTGGGGCCGATGCGGATGCTTTCTCCGGCCGACAACCGCACGTGGGTGTCGTACCGGGTGGCCCGCAGGTCGATGTCGCCGCGCTGCACCTGGACTTGGGCCACGCCGTCGAGGTAACGCACGGCAAATGTGGTGTCGCTGACGCTGGCGGTGACCGGGCCGGCATCAATTTCCAGCGGCAGGTTGCGGTTGCCTGGCACTTCGAAGAATGCCTCGCCCTTGTACAGGCGGGCCACATGCCGCTGTTCGCTGAACGTGCTGGAAAACGCCGAATCGGTGTTGAGCAGGACCTTGGAGCCGTCTTCCAATTGCAGGCGCTGGCGCTCACCGACCACCGTCAGGTGATCGGCTTCGAAGTGCAGGGGCAAGTCGCTGAAATTGAACAGGCCGAGAAACAGCACGGCGGCAGTCGCCAACGGTTTCCAATGGGCACGCAGGCGCGACAGCGCGGTGACTTTGGGTTGGTCGCGCAGTTGCCGGGCGCTTTCGATGACGTGCGGGCCATTCCAGATCGCCTGGGCCCTGGCGAACGCTTCGCCATGGCGAGGATCGGCCGCCAGCCAGGCCTGGAAGTGTTGGCGCTGCTCCTCGCTGGGGCTGTCGAGCAGGATCAACCAGTCCAGCGCCTGGTCCATGGCGTGGGCAGTGTCCTGTGCCTCGGCGGCTTCAGGTGGGCGATGGTTGTCCGTCACGGTGGATTCTCATTATTGGCGGCAGGCACACGCTACAAGCCGCAAGCGGTGGCTGGCAAGCTTGCGTCCAGCTTGCGGCCCGAAACGCCTGGCTTGTTGCTTGATTCATGGGTTGCGTTCGGCCACGCCCACGCAGATGGCCATGATCAGTTTCAATTCTTTTTGCACGGTACTCAGGGACACGTCCAATCGTTGCGCGATGTCTTGGTAACTGTGGCCATGCAGCCGACTGAGAATGAAGACCTGCCGTTGGCGCGGGCTGAGGGATTGCAGGCTGACGTTAAGGCGTTCGAGCATTCGTTCGGCATGGGCAGCGTCTTCGGCGCTGCTTTGGGGGGCGACCACATTGTTCACGACGTCCAACGGCACGTCATCGACCAGGGTCCGTGACTGGATTCGCCGCGCGCGCAAATGGTCCAGCGCCAGGTTGCGGGCGGTCTGGAAGACAAAGGGTTCGAGATGATCGACGGTGCGCTCGCTCAGGGCGCGGGTGACGCGCAAGTAGGTTTCCTGAAGCAAGTCTTCGGCGGTGCTCGGGTTGTTGACCATCCGCTCGAGGGTGCGCAGCAGCGGGGTACGCTGGGCGAGAAAGACGTGATGAAAACGCGATTGACTCACGGTAGGGCCCGATCCGGTTCGAGTAGATGATAATGCTTATCATCTGCGCGACGGGTCAAGCCTTCATTTCACCGATGTTGTAACCCTGTGGGAGCGAGCTTGCTCGCGATGACGGAGTGTCAGTCGCCATTGATGTTGACTGATACACCGCTTTCGCGAGCAAGCTCCTCCCACAGAAAAGCTCAAAAGCTGCTGGGGCGGTTACTCCGCGTTACACAACGCCAGGCAGTTATCCAGCATGCGGTTGGAGAAGCCCCATTCGTTGTCATACCAGGCCAATACCTTGAGCAGCTTGCCGCTGGCCTTGGTGTGGTTGGCGTCGAAGATCGACGACAGCGGGTTGTGGTTGAAATCGCTGGAAACCAGCGGCAGGGTGTTGTAGCCGAGGATCTTCGAATGCTGGCTGGCATGGCGCAGCAGTTCGTTGACTTCTTCGGCCGACGCTTCGCGCTTGAGCTGCACGGTGAGGTCGACCAGGGATACGTTGATCACCGGTACGCGCACGGCCATGCCGGTCAGCTTGCCGGCCAGTTCCGGCAGCACCAGGCCCACGGCTTCGGCGGCGCCGGTCTTGCTCGGGATCATGTTCTGGGTGGCCGAGCGGGCGCGGTAGGGGTCGCTGTGGTAGACGTCGGTCAGGTTCTGGTCGTTGGTGTAGGCATGGATGGTGGTCATCAGGCCGCTTTCGATACCCAGCTCGCGGTGCAGCACCTGGGCCACCGGGGCCAGGCAGTTGGTGGTGCACGACGCGTTGGAGATGATCTGGTGGGACTGGCGCAGGATGTCATGGTTGACGCCATACACGACGGTGGCATCGGCGCCCTTGGCCGGTGCCGAGATGATCACCTTGCGGGCGCCGGCGCTGATGTGGGCGGCTGCCTTGGCACGGTCGGTAAACAGGCCGGTGCATTCGAACACGACGTCGATCTTCTCGGCCGCCCAAGGCAGTTCGGCCGGGTTGCGGATGGCGCTGACCGAGATGCGGTCGCCATTGACCGTCAGGCTTTCGTGGTCGTGCTGGACGTCGGCATCGAAGGTGCCGTGCACGGTGTCGAACTTGAGCAGATGGGCATTGATTGCACTGTCGCCCAGGTCGTTGATGGCGACGATCTGCAAGTCGCGACGATAGCCTTGGGTATACAGTGCACGGAGGACGTTGCGGCCGATGCGGCCAAAACCATTGATTGCGATTCGAAGAGTCATTAACTGCGCCGCCGTCGATTTGTTGTTGGAATTACAAGATTATTCGCATAAAAATAGAAAACAAGCCTTTTTAGTGGCAATATTTTGTTTTATCTACAACGAGCGACCTGAATCAACTGGTCCGATTGGTCAAAAACCGTTTGTCGCCCTGTCTTTCCTGCGGTGTACAAAGGGCTTTTGAACCAGCATAGACAATCAGGTCGCCACACCCGTTAGCCTGGAGTTCTACCTATGCATCCCCGCGTACTTGAGGTCACCGAACGGCTTATCGCCCGCAGTCGCGCTACTCGTGAGGCTTACCTTGCACTGATCCGCGGTGCAGCCAGCGACGGCCCGATGCGCGGCAAGCTGCAGTGTGCCAACTTCGCCCATGGCGTGGCCGGTTGCGGCACGGAAGACAAGCATCACCTGCGGATGATGAACGCCGCCAACATCGCCATCGTGTCGTCCTATAACGACATGCTCTCGGCCCACCAGCCGTACGAAACCTTCCCTGAACAAATCAAGAAAGCCCTGCGCGAGATCGGCTCTGTCGGCCAGTTCGCTGGCGGTACGCCGGCCATGTGCGACGGCGTGACCCAGGGCGAGGCCGGGATGGAACTGAGCCTGCCGAGCCGCGAAGTGATCGCGCTGTCCACGGCGGTGGCGTTGTCCCACAACATGTTCGACGGCGCGCTGATGCTCGGCATCTGCGACAAGATCGTCCCAGGCCTGATGATGGGCGCGCTGCGCTTCGGTCACTTGCCGACGATCTTCGTGCCCGGCGGGCCGATGGTCTCGGGCATTTCCAACAAAGAGAAAGCCGACGTGCGCCAGCGCTACGCCGAAGGCAAGGCGACGCGCGAAGAGCTGCTGGAATCGGAGATGAAGTCCTACCACAGCCCCGGCACCTGCACCTTCTACGGCACCGCCAACACCAACCAATTGCTGATGGAAGTGATGGGCCTGCACTTGCCAGGCGCTTCGTTCGTCAACCCGAACACGCCGCTGCGCGACGCCCTGACTCGTGAGGCGGCGTTCCAGGTCACGCGCCTGACCAAGCAGAGCGGCAACTTCATGCCCATCGGCGAAATCGTCGACGAGCGCTCGCTGGTCAACTCCATCGTTGCGCTGCACGCCACCGGCGGCTCCACCAACCACACCCTGCACATGCCGGCCATTGCCATGGCGGCGGGTATCCAGCTGACCTGGCAGGACATGGCCGACCTCTCCGAGGTGGTGCCGACCCTGAGCCACGTCTACCCGAACGGCAAGGCCGACATCAACCACTTCCAGGCGGCGGGCGGCATGTCGTTCCTGATCCGCGAATTGCTGGAAGCGGGTCTGCTTCACGAGAACGTCAACACCGTGCTGGGTCACGGCTTGAGCCGCTATACCCAAGAGCCGTTCCTGGAAGATGGCGAGTTGGTGTGGCGCGACGGCCCGATCGAAAGCCTCGACGAAAACATCCTGCGCCCGGTGGCCCGTGCGTTCTCGCCGGAAGGCGGCTTGCGGGTGATGGAAGGCAACCTCGGCCGTGGTGTGATGAAAGTCTCGGCCGTGGCCTTGGAAAACCAGGTCGTCGAGGCGCCGGCCATGGTCTTCCAGGATCAGCAGGATTTGGCCGATGCGTTCAAGGCCGGTCTGCTGGAAAAGGATTTTGTCGCGGTGATGCGCTTCCAGGGCCCGCGCTCCAATGGCATGCCCGAGCTGCACAAGATGACGCCGTTCCTCGGCGTGCTGCAGGATCGCGGCTTCAAGGTGGCGCTGGTCACCGACGGGCGCATGTCCGGCGCATCGGGGAAAATCCCGGCGGCCATTCACGTCAGCCCCGAAGCTTATGTCGGCGGCGCGTTGGCTCGGGTGCAGGAGGGCGATATCATCCGCGTCGATGGCGTCAAAGGCACCTTGGAACTGAAGGTGGACGCCGAGGAATTCGCCGCGCGCGAGCCGGCCAAGGGCCTGTTGGGCAACAACATCGGCACCGGTCGCGAGCTGTTCGGTTTCATGCGCATGGCTTTCAGCTCGGCAGAGCAGGGCGCCAGCGCCTTCACTTCTGCCCTGGAGGCGATTAATTGAAACTGGCTTTGGTCGGTGACATCGGCGGGACCAATGCGCGTTTCGCCCTGTGGAAGAACCACAACCTGGAGAACATCCAGGTGTTGGCGACGGCGGATTACGCCTGCCCGGAAGATGCCATCAAGGTTTACCTGAGCGGCATGGGCATGGCGCCGGGTGCGATTGGCTCGGTGTGCCTGTCGGTGGCCGGCCCCGTGAGCGGTGATGAGTTTCGCTTCACCAACAACCACTGGCGCCTGAGCAACCTGGCGTTCTGCAAGACGCTGCAGGTGGAGAAGCTGTTACTGGTCAACGACTTTTCCGCCATGGCCCTGGGCATGACCTGCTTGCGTCCCGATGAATACCGGGTCGTCTGCCAAGGCACGCCGGAGCCGATGCGCCCGGCGGTAGTGATCGGGCCGGGCACCGGGCTGGGCGTCGGGACGCTGCTGGACCTGGGCGAAGGTCGCTTCGCGGCGCTGCCGGGGGAGGGCGGCCATGTCGACCTGCCGATGAGCAGTCCGCGCGAGACCCAGCTCTGGCAACACATCTACAACGAAATCGGCCACGTCAGCGCCGAAACCGCGCTGAGTGGCAGCGGCTTGCCCCGCGTCTACCGGGCGATCTGCGCGGTGGACGGTCATGAACCGGTGCTCGATACCCCTGAATCCATTACCGCCGCCGGCCTGGCAGGGGACCCTGTTGCGCTGGAAGTCCTTGAGCAGTTCTGCCGATGGCTGGGGCGCGTGGCGGGCAATAACGTACTCACGGTGGGTGGGCGCGGCGGTGTCTACATCGTTGGCGGCGTGGTCCCGCGGTTTGCCGATTTCTTCCTTGAGAGTGGCTTCGCCAAATCCTTCGCCGACAAGGGTTGCATGAGCGATTATTTCAAGGGTATTCCGGTCTGGTTGGTGACAGCGCCGTACTCCGGCCTGATGGGCGCGGGCGTGGCGTTGGAGCAGTCGACACACGCTTGAAGTTTGAAATACGACCCCCTGTGGGAGCGAGCTTGCTCGCGATAGCGGAGTGTCAGTCGCCATTGATGCTGACTGATAAACCGTTATCGCGAGCAAGCTCGCTCCCACAGGGTTTTGTAGTGTGTTTTGTGGTGTGTTTGTAGAACCCGTCCATCAGGCATAATCGCCCCCAATCCAAACAACAAGGACGAGGCCCCGTGAGTTCAGTGAACAAATCGATTTTGTTGGTCGACGACGACCAGGAGATTCGCGAACTGCTGGACACCTACCTCAGCCGTGCGGGTTTCCAGGTGCGCACCACGCCCGACGGCGCCGGGTTTCGCCAGGCCTTGAACGAGGCGCCGAGCGACCTGGTGATCCTCGATGTGATGCTGCCCGACGAGGACGGCTTCAGCCTTTGCCGCTGGGTTCGCGAACACCCGCGCCAGGCCCATGTGCCGATCATCATGCTCACCGCCAGTTCCGATGAGGCCGACCGGGTCATTGGCCTGGAGCTGGGAGCCGATGATTACCTGGGCAAGCCGTTCAGCCCGCGTGAATTGCAGGCGCGTATCAAGGCGCTGCTGCGCCGGGCACAGTTCGGCCAGGAACGGTCGGGCGGCGACGTGCTGGCCTTCGACGAGTGGCGGCTGGACATGGTCAGCCATCGGCTGTTCCACACCGATGGCGAAGAAGTGATCCTCTCCGGCGCCGACTTCGCGTTGCTCAAGCTGTTCCTCGATCATCCCCAGGAAATCCTCGACCGCGACACCATCGGCAACGCCACCCGAGGGCGTGAACTGATGCCCCTGGACCGGATCGTCGACATGGCGGTCAGTCGTCTGCGCCAGCGCTTGCGCGACACGGACAAGCCACCGCGGCTGATTCGTACGGTGCGCGGCAGCGGTTATCAACTGGCGGCCAGTGTGGTTGCCAGCAATGGTCACTGAAGCGATCAGGAAAATTGTCCGGCGGATACCGGTGCCGCGCTCGTTGCTCGGGCGGATGCTGCTGCTCACCCTGCTGGTCGTGCTGTTTGCCCAGACGCTGTCGAGCCTGATCTGGGTTTCGCAACTGCGTGCCACCCAGCTCGAAGGCCTCGTCACCAGCGCCCGCAGCCTTGCCCATTCGATGACCGCCACTGTGAGCTATCTGCGCTCCCTGCCGGTGGCTTACCGGCCCTTGGTGCTGGACCAGTTGCGGAGCATGGGCGGTACACGATTCGTCGTCACCCTCAATGACAAGCCGCTAGGTATGGACGTATTGCCCGTGACACCACGCAAACTGGCAGTGCTCCAGGCGGTGGATGAAGTGCTGCGGCGCTCCCTGGGCAACAACGCCGACATCTCCGTCAAGTTCG
Source organism: Pseudomonas alvandae (assembly GCF_019141525.1). Lineage (GTDB taxonomy): Bacteria > Pseudomonadota > Gammaproteobacteria > Pseudomonadales > Pseudomonadaceae > Aquipseudomonas > Aquipseudomonas alvandae. The sequence goes on along the minus strand of NZ_CP077080.1, from coordinate 5,077,810 downwards.
TCAGCCCCGAAGACCTGCGGATCTTCAACGGCGGGCTGAAACTCGATGAGCTGCCGCGCTCCTGGGCCCATTACGCCCTGACGCTTGAGCCGGTGAATCCGCCGGTGCTGGTCACGCAGATCCAGATGGCGCCGGGTGAATGGCTGTACATCGCCTCGCTGCTGCCCGAACCCTATACCAGCCTCGAAGAACAGGACCTGCCCAAGCAACAGGTGGGTTTCATCGTGCTCACCAGTAGCCTGTTGCTGTTGTTCATCGGCTTGCTGGTGCACTGGCAGAGCCGGCCCCTCAAGCGTCTGGCCCGAGCCGCGCGGGACATGTCCCTTGGCGCTGAAGTGCAGCCCGTGGCCGAGGGCGGCGGCAGTGAGGTGGTGGAAGTGGGGCGGGCGTTCAACGCCATGCGCGAGCGCATCAGCCGCTACCTGACCGAGCGCAGCCAGTTGTTCAGTGCGATCTCCCATGACCTGCGCACGCCGATCACCCGGCTGCGGTTGCGGGTCGAGCTGCTGGAGGATGAAAACCTGCAAGCCAAGTTTGGCCGTGACCTGGACGAGCTGGAGTTACTGGTCAAGGGCGCGTTGCAATGCGTCAAGGACACCGACATCCACGAGAACATCGAGCCGGTGGACCTCAATCACGTACTGGATTGCTTGGTGGAACCCTACCTCGCGCCCAACGGCAATGGCCGGGTCACCCAGGATGGTCGGGCGCTGGCGCCGTATTCCGGCAAGCCGCTGGCCCTCAAGCGCTGCATCGGCAACCTGATCGACAACGCCTTGAAATACGGACAGCGTGCCCATCTGCACATCGATGACGATGAAACAGCGTTCATCCTGCACGTCGACGATGAAGGCCCGGGCGTGCCGGAACAGCGCCTGGAGCAAGTCTTCGAGCCGCACTTTCGCCTGGCCGGGCAGCAGCAGGGTTACGGCTTGGGGCTGGGCATCGCCCGCAACATTGCCCATAGCCATGGTGGCGAAGTCAGCCTGCAGAATCTGCGCGAGGGCGGGTTGCGGGTGACGTTGCAGTTGCCTCGGAGTGTGGATTAGTCGGACCGCGCTATCGTTCTTCGCGAGCAAGCCCGCTCCCACATTGGACCTCGTTGAACACAGGTATTGTGTTTGACACAAGTCCCTTGTGGGAGCGGGCTTGCTCGCGAAGGCGCCAGTAGTCCCAACACCCCTTTCAAGAAAATGTCACAACTCGGTGACATAACTCGTCCCTTTCGTTACCTGCCACCGACCCTCCCTTGTTTAGACTCCCCGGGTCAAAACAACAAAAAAGGTCATGTCGATGGACACCTTCCAACCGGCGTTCAGCAGTTGGTTGAACGCTCCTGCCCACCAGCAATGGCTCGCCGCCGAAGGCTTGCGGCTGCTGGCGTTTGCCAAGGCCTCGAAGCTGCCGGACGGTTTCGGCAACCTGGACGAGCTGGGTCGCCTGCCCGCCGATGCCCGCGCCGAAACCATGAACACCGCGCGCATGACCCACAGCTTCGCCATGGCCCACATCCAGGGCCTGCCGGGGTTTGTCGAGTTGGTGGATCATGGCGTGCAAGCCCTCATGGGGCCGCTGCGCGATGCTGAGTTCGGCGGCTGGTTCGCCACGGCCAATCCCGCTGAAAACGAAACCGGCAAAGCCGCCTACCTGCATGCTTTCGTTGCCCTGGCCGCCAGCTCTGCGGTCGTGGCCCAGCGCCCCGGCGCCGAGGCCTTGCTCAAGGAAGCCGTGCGGATCATCGACGAGCATTTCTGGTGCGAAGAAGAGGGCGCCTTGCGCGAATCCTTCAACCGCGACTGGCGCGAAGAAGAGGCTTATCGCGGCGCCAACAGCAACATGCACGCCACCGAAGCCTTTCTCGCCCTGGCCGATGCCACGGACGACCCGCGCTGGCTGGCGCGGGCCCTGCGCATCGTCGAGCGGGTCATCCATGGGCATGCGGCCGCCAACGACTACATGGTCGTCGAGCATTTCGACCGCGACTGGCAGCCGCTGCGCGAGTACAACCACGACAACCCGGCCGATGGGTTTCGTCCCTACGGCACCACGCCCGGCCATGGTTTCGAATGGGCGCGGCTACTGCTGCACCTTGAAGCCGCGCGCGTGCAGATCGGCATGCTGACCCCGGGCTGGCTGGCCCAGGACGCGCAAAAACTCTTCGACCAGAACTGCCGCCACGGCTGGGACGTCGATGGCGCGCCGGGCATTGTCTACACCCTGGACTGGGACAACCGCGCCGTGGTTCGTCATCGCCTGCATTGGGTGCATGCCGAAGCGGCGGCAGCGGCCAGCGCGCTGCTCAAGCGTACCGACGAGGCGCAATACGAAGCCTGGTACCGGCGTTTCTGGGAATTCTGCGACAAGCATTTCATCGATCGCTGCAACGGCAGTTGGCACCACGAACTCGATCCACAAAACCGCCCCAGCGCCGACATCTGGCCGGGCAAGCCGGACCTTTACCACGCCTGGCAAGCCGTGCTGATACCTCGGCTTCCCCTGGCGCCCAGCATGGCGTCTGCGTTGGCGAGGTTATCCGCTCCCGCGCCTGTGTAACCATGCAGTGACATATCCGCGTCCCTTCGTTACCTGCGAAGGGATAACCCCTGATTAGAATCCATGCAGCGCAAGCACCAGACTTGCATGCATAACAACAAGAAAGGTACTTCTAGATGAATGCGATTTCTCGCCTCGCTACTGTCATTTCTCTTGCTTCCTTGCTTCCCGTCGCAGCATTCCCTGTCAGCGCCCTGGCCGCCGAATCGAAAGGTTCCGTGGAAGTCGTCCACTGGTGGACGTCGGGTGGTGAAAAAGCCGCGGTCGATGTGCTCAAGGCCCAGGTGGAAAAAGACGGCTTTACCTGGAAGGACGGCGCCGTCGCCGGCGGTGGCGGTTCCACTGCCATGACCGTGCTCAAGAGCCGTGCCGTGGCTGGCAACCCACCGGGCGTCGCCCAGATCAAGGGCCCGGACATCCAGGAATGGGCAACCACTGGCCTGCTCGACACCGACGTCCTCAAGGACGTTTCCAAGGCGGAAAAGTGGGACAGCCTGCTCGACAAGAAAGTCTCCGACACCGTGAAGTACGAAGGTGACTACGTCGCTGTGCCGGTGAATATCCACCGCGTCAACTGGTTGTGGATCAACCCGGAAGTCTTCAAGAAAGCCGGCATCACCAAGAACCCGACCACCCTCGAAGAATTCTACGCCGCCGGTGACAAGCTCAAGGCCGCAGGCTTCATTCCCCTGGCCCACGGCGGCCAGCCGTGGCAGGACAGCACCGTGTTCGAAGCGGTGGTGCTCTCGGTCATGGGCGCTGATGGCTACAAGAAAGCCCTGGTCGACCTGGACAACACGGCGCTGACCGGTCCGGAAATGGTCAAGGCATTGACCGAGCTGAAGAAAGTCGCGACCTACATGGACGCCGACGGCAAGGGCCAGGACTGGAACCTGGAAGCGGCCAAGGTCATCAACGGCAAGGCCGGCATGCAGATCATGGGTGACTGGGCCAAGAGCGAGTGGACCGCGGCGAAGAAAGTCGCCGGCAAGGACTACGAGTGCGTAGCGTTCCCAGGCACTGACAAGGCCTTCACCTACAACATTGACTCCCTGGCGGTGTTCAAGCAGAAGGACGCAGGCACTTCGGCGGGGCAGCAGGATATCGCCAAGGTCGTGCTGGGTGAGAACTTCCAGAAAGTCTTCAGCATCAACAAGGGCTCGATCCCGGTGCGTAACGACATGCTGGCCGACATGGGCAAGTACGGTTTCGACTCCTGCGCCCAGACCGCTGCCAAGGACTTCCTGGCAGACGCCAAGAGCGGCGGCCTGCAGCCAAGCATGGCGCACAACATGGCGACCACATTGGCGGTACAAGGCGCGTTCTTTGACGTCGTGACCAACTACATCAACGACCCGAAAGCCGACCCGGCCGATGCCGCCAAGAAATTGGGCGCAGCGGTTCAGTCTGCGAAGTAATTAGCGCCGCGGTCCCTTGTGGGAGCGAGCTTGCTCGCGATAGCGGAGTGTCAGGCAGCAAATGAGTGAACTGACACACTGCCATCGCGAGCAAGCTCGCTCCCACAAAGGGAGGCCCTTGTAACCTAGTTTTTGGATTTCCCCATGAGTTCTGTTGCTGTGTTCAGCAAGGCCTCGCCGTTCGATGCATTGCAGCGCTGGCTACCAAAACTGGTGCTGGCGCCGAGCATGTTCATCGTCCTGGTGGGCTTTTATGGCTACATCCTGTGGACGTTCGTCCTGTCGTTCACAACGTCGACTTTCCTGCCCACCTACAAATGGGCGGGCCTGGCGCAATACGCACGGCTGTGGGACAACGACCGCTGGTGGGTAGCCAGCAAGAACCTCGCGGTGTTCGGTGGCATGTTCATCGGCATTACCCTGGTCATCGGCGTGCTGCTGGCGGTGTTCCTCGACCAGCGTATTCGTCGCGAAGGTTTCATCCGCACCATTTACCTGTACCCGATGGCGCTCTCGATGATCGTCACCGGTACCGCCTGGAAATGGCTGCTCAACCCGGGCATGGGCCTGGATAAATTGTTGCGTGACTGGGGCTGGGAAGGCTTCCGCCTGGACTGGCTGATCGACCCTGATCGCGTGGTGTATTGCCTGGTGATCGCTGCCGTATGGCAGGCCTCGGGTTTCATCATGGCGATGTTCCTGGCCGGCCTGCGTGGCGTGGACCAGTCGATCATCCGCGCCGCGCAGATCGATGGCGCGAGCATGCCGCGCATCTACTGGAAAGTGGTACTGCCGAGCCTGCGCCCGGTGTTCTTCAGTGCCGTGATGATTCTGGCGCACATTGCGATCAAGAGCTTCGACCTGGTGGCGGCCATGACCGCCGGTGGCCCGGGTTACTCCTCCGACCTGCCTGCCATGTTCATGTACTCGTTCACCTTCAGTCGCGGCCAGATGGGCATGGGCTCGGCCAGCGCAATCCTGATGCTCGGTGCGATCCTCGCGATCATCGTGCCTTACCTGTATTCCGAGCTGAGGGCCAAGCGTCATGACTAGTCTCGCTGCGAAACCTTCCATCAGCCTGAGCCGCATCGCGATCTACGCGGTGCTGATCCTCGCGGTACTGCTTTACCTGGTGCCGTTGGTGGTCATGCTGTTGACCAGCTTCAAGACGCCGGAAGACATCAGCACCGGTAACCTGCTGAGCTGGCCGACCGTGGTCAGCGGCATCGGCTGGGTCAAGGCCTGGGCGACGGTCAACGGCTATTTCTGGAACTCGATCAAGATCACCGTTCCGGCCGTGCTGATTTCCACCGCCATCGGTGCGTTGAACGGTTATGTGCTGTCGATGTGGCGCTTCCGTGGGTCGCAGTTGTTCTTCGGCCTGCTGCTGTTCGGTTGCTTCCTGCCGTTCCAGACCGTGCTGCTGCCGGCCTCGTTCACCCTCGGCAAGATGGGCCTGGCCAGCACCACCACCGGCCTGGTGTTTGTCCACGTCGTCTACGGCCTGGCGTTCACTACGCTGTTCTTCCGCAACTACTACGTGAGCATTCCCGATGCGCTGGTGAAGGCTGCGCGCCTGGACGGTGCCGGGTTCTTTACGATCTTCCGCCGCATCATCCTGCCGATGTCGACGCCGATCATCATGGTCTGCCTGATCTGGCAGTTCACCCAGATCTGGAACGACTTCCTGTTCGGCGTGGTGTTCTCCAGCGGTGACTCCCAGCCCATCACGGTGGCGCTGAACAACCTGGTCAACACCAGCACCGGGGCCAAGGAATATAACGTGGACATGGCGGCGGCGATGATCGCCGGGCTGCCGACCCTGCTGGTCTATGTGATCGCAGGCAAGTATTTCGTGCGCGGCCTCACGGCTGGCGCGGTCAAGGGGTAATCATGGCTACGCTTGAACTTCGCAATGTAAACAAGACCTACGGTGTGGGCCTGCCCGACACCTTGAAAGACATCCAGTTGTCGATCAAGGAAGGCGAATTCCTCATCCTGGTAGGCCCTTCGGGTTGCGGCAAATCGACCCTGATGAACTGCATCGCCGGCCTCGAGACCATCACCGGCGGCGCGATCATGATCGGCGACCAGGACGTCAGCGGCATGAGCCCGAAGGATCGTGACATCGCCATGGTGTTCCAGTCCTACGCGCTGTACCCGACCATGAGCGTGCGCGAGAACATCGAGTTCGGCCTGAAGATTCGCAAGATGAAACAGTCGGACATCAACGAAGAAGTGGCGCGGGTCGCCAAGCTGTTGCAGATCGAGCACCTGCTCAACCGCAAGCCCGGCCAGCTCTCCGGCGGCCAGCAGCAGCGCGTCGCCATGGGCCGTGCCCTGGCGCGGCGGCCGAAGATCTACCTGTTCGACGAGCCGCTGTCCAACCTCGACGCCAAGCTGCGGGTCGAGATGCGCACCGAAATGAAACTGATGCACCAGCGCCTGAAGACCACCACGGTCTACGTGACCCACGACCAGATCGAAGCGATGACCCTGGGCGACAAAGTGGCGGTGATGAAGGACGGGATCATCCAGCAGTTCGGCACGCCGAAGGACATCTACAACAACCCGGCCAACCTCTTCGTGGCGAGCTTCATCGGTTCGCCGCCGATGAACTTCATCCCGCTGCGCCTGCAACGCAAGGACGGTCGCCTGCTGGCCTTGCTCGACAGCGGCCAGGCCCGTTGCGAGTTGCCGCTGGGCATGCAGGACGCCGGGCTGGAAGATCGCGAAGTGATTCTTGGCCTGCGGCCGGAGCAGATCGTGCTGGCCGGCAACGAGCCGAACGGTTTGCCGACCATTCGCGCCGAAGTCCAGGTTACCGAACCCACCGGTCCGGACACCCTGGTGTTCGTCAATCTCAACGACACCAAGGTCTGCTGCCGACTGGCGCCGGACGTGGCGCCGCAGCCGGGGGAGACCCTGACGTTGCAATTCGATCCCGCGAAAGTATTGCTGTTCGACGCCAAGTCCGGCGAACGCCTGGGCGTGGCCGCGCAGCCGCAGGCTGGAGACCGGCCTGCCAATGTGGCGCAGTTCAAGGGCCGATGATGAACATATGTGGGAGCGAGCTTGCTCGCGATGGCGGTACATCAGTTGCGGCTGAAGTGAATGACACACCGCTATCGCGAGCACGCTCGCTTCCACAGGAAAAGGAGTATGCGGTGAGTGGGGGACCATCCATCGCAATCGTTGTAAACCGCGTTAGATAAAAACAGTTAATAACAATAAAGACGAGGATGTAGGGATGAAGAAGAAAAACAATGCCCAGCTTATCTGCCAGTTGTCAGCCGTTGCGGCGATGATGCTGGCCGGTAGCGCACACGCTGCCGACGCGTTCAGCGCCGATTCGCAGTGGATGACGGGCGACTGGGGCGGTGAACGGACCAAACTGATCGAGCAGGGTATCGACATCAAGGCCGACTACGTCGGCGAGGTGGGCGGCAACCTGCACGGTGGCTACAACAACGACAAGACCGCGCGTTACGCCGACCAGTTCGGTCTGGGCGTGGCGCTGGACCTGGAAAAGCTGTGGGGCTGGGATAACACCCAGGCCAAGATCCAGCTGACCAACCGTAACGGTCAGAACATCTCCAACGACCGTGTCGGCGACCCGCGCGCGGGTACCCTGAGTTCTTCCCAAGAAGTCTACGGCCGTGGCCACATGGTTCGTCTGACCCAATTGTGGATCAAGCACCAGTTCCTCGACGGCAAGCTGGACGTCAAGGCCGGTTACTTCGGCGAAGGCGAAGACTTCAACACCTTCCCTTGCGAATTCCAGAACCTGGCGTTCTGTGGCTCCCAGGTGGGTAACTGGGCGACCGGTATCTGGTACAACTGGCCAGTCAGCCAGGCCGCGATCCGCGTGAAGTACAACATCACGCCTGAGTTCTACGCGCAAATCGGTGCGTACAACCAGAACCCATCGCAGTTGGAGCACGGCAACGGCTTCAAGCTCAGCGGCAGCGGCACCAAAGGTACCGTCATTCCTGTCGAACTGGTCTGGTCGCCGAAGGTCAACAACCTGCCGGGCGAATACCGCGTCGGTTACTACAAGAGCACGGCTGACGCCAACGACGTCCGTGAAGACGAAGACGGCAACGATGCCGCCACCACCGGCAACGCCTACCGCAGTCACGACAGCAAGCACGGCTACTGGTTCGTGGCGCAGCAACAGCTCACCACTCACAACGGCGACGCTTCCCGCGGCCTGAACATCGCGGCCAACGCGACCTTCCACGACAAGGACACCAACGTCGTCGACAACTACCAGTCGTTGATGTTCGTGTACAAAGGGCCGTTCGACGCCCGTCCGAAGGATGACATCGGGATCGGTTTCTCCCGTATCCATGTCAACGAAGACGTGAAGAGAAACGCCGAGCTGACCAATGCCGCCAACGGCGTCACTGACTACAACGATCCACTGTTCGCGCCACTGCGTAGCACTGAGTACAACTACGAACTCAACTATGGCGTGCACGTGACCAACTGGCTGACCGTGCGTCCGAACCTGCAATACATCACCCACCCGGGCGGTGTTGACGAGGTCGATAACGCCTTGGTAGCCGGCCTGAAAATTCAGTCGGTGTTCTAACGCTGTTGCGATAAGCTCCTCTCTATGTGCGCATATTTGCGGACGGCCAAGGCTGTCCGCTTTTTTTTGTGAAGCATTGATCGTTTGGTTGGGCGCGGAACCTGTGGCGAGGGAGCTTGCTCCCGCTGGGTTGCGAAGCGACCCCTGAGCCATTCAACTCGGTGCTTCAGCCAGACCGAATCTGCTTCCTTAACGACTGCTTCGCAGCCGAGCGGGAGCAAGCTCCCTCGCCACAAAAGCAGATGAGCAACTCAATGATTTCCAGGACCACAGCCCATGCATGAGCATCCCCTGCAACGCTTTTTCAGATCCTTGCGCGAGCGTCCGGTGTTTGCGTGGGAGCGCTATCAGCAGCGTGATGTGTTGGTCATCGATCATCCGCTGTGCCAGGCGGTTTTCAGTCGCCAGGGGGCGCAGTTGCTGCACTTCCAGCCGCGCGGCCAGAAACCCTGGTTGTGGTGCGCGGCGAAGTGGCCGCAGGTCGGTGCAATACGCGGCGGCGTTCCGGTATGCTGGCCGTGGTATGGCCGCCATCCGAGCGAAAATGCCTGGCCGTCCCATGGCTGGGCGCGTTTGATCAATTGGAAACTGCTCGACAGCCGCAGCGATGACGACGGCGTGCATTTGCACTGGCAATTGCAATTGTGCGACTGGCAAGTGGACCTGCATGCCGACCTGGGCGAACGCATGGAGCTGCGCTTGAGCACCGAGCATCAAGACAGCTTGCCTTGCCAGTTGAGCCAGGCGTTGCACGCCTATTGGCGTATTGGCGACGTTGGTGAGGTAGCGCTGTCTGGGCTCGAAGGTGCACAGGGTTATGACCAATTGAACCGCGAGGTTTGCCGGCAGCAAGGCGAGTTGCGGGTGGACGGTGGCTGCCAGCGGGTGTTCCAGCACGAAGGGGAATTGCAGCTCAAGGATCACGCTTGGCAGCGCGAACTGTGCATCGACACCGGTGACAGTGCCGACACCGTGGTCTGGCATCCGGGCGCCCGGCCGTTGCTGGGGGTGAGTTGGGATGAGGTCAACGAATTCGTCTGCGTCGAAGCGGCCAGCGGCGGCACCGACAGTGTGTGCCTGGCGCCGGGGGAGCGGGCGCATTTGAGTTTGCAGGCGCGGGCGGGGGCTTAGTCCAGAATCTTTGGCGTGGCAGCTGCCATCATCGTCGGATCGCCGCCCGGAGCAAGCTCGCTCCCACACTGGTTCTATGGCGTTCACGAAACCTTGTGGGAGCGAGCCTGCTCGCGAAGACGGATCGTCAGGCGCCGAAGATTCTGAATGGCATCAGTTGAACTCATCCCCAACCGGATACCGGCTGGCATTCAGGCTTTCCTTGATCTTGCGCAGGTGCGGCTGGAAGTCCACGCCTCGGCGCAAGGTCATGCCGGTGGCGAGCACGTCCAGCACGGTGAGCTGGATGATCCGCGACGTCATCGGCATGTAGATGTCCGTGTCTTCTGGCAGCGGAATGTTCAGGCTCAAGGTGCTGGCCTTGGCGAGCGGCGAGCCTTCGGCGGTCAGGCCGAGCACCGATGCGCCGTTCTCCCGGGCGATGCGCGCCACTTCCACCAATTCGCGGGTACGCCCGGTGTAGGAAATGATCACGAACAACTCACCGGTATGGGCCACCGAGGCGATCATGCGTTGCATCAGCACGTCGGCGTGGGCGGTCACCGCCAGGTTGAAGCGGAAAAATTTATGCTGGGCATCCAGGGCCACGGGGGCCGAGGCGCCGAGGCCGAAGAAGTGGATCTGCCGGGCCTGGATCAGCAAATCCACGGCGCGACTGATCAAATTTGGATCAAGGGCCTGGCAGGCACTGTCCAATGACGCAATGGCACTGCCAAAGATTTTCTGCGTGTAGGCTTCCGGGTTGTCGTCGGCCTCTACCGCGCGGCTGACATAAGCCGCGCCGCTGGCCAGGCTTTGGGCCAGTTGCAGCTTGAGCTCCGGGTAGCCGCTGACACCGAACGAGCGGCAGAAGCGGTTGACGGTCGGTTCGCTGACCGACGCGGCCTGGGCGAGGGCGGCGATGCTGAAACGGGTTGCCTGCTGTGGGTTGAGCAGGATCACTTCGGCCACCTTGCGTTCGGCCTTGTTCAGGTCTTCCAGGCGACTCTGGATCTGCTCCAGTAGATTTCGCACGCGGTCCATACAAGATTCCTAGAGAGGCGGGTCTTTGATACGACCCTTTGCGGTGGCCTATCCTACTGATGGCTCCGACGGACCACCACTCGGAATCGGTATTTTCGAAAAATGTTGTGGTTATTACTACATTTTTCCTTGAGTGATACCTTGAAAAAAGGTATTTGTAGCTTAACTTGATAAAAGAACAAACATCATGCATTCGATTACGGTTGAACCGTGCACCTTTGCCTTGTTCGGCGCGTTGGGCGACCTGGCGTTGCGCAAGCTGTTTCCTGCCCTTTATCAGCTCGATGGCGCCGGCCTGTTGCACGAGGACACGCGGATCCTGGCGTTGGCCCGCGAACCCGGCAGCGAACAGCAGCACCTGGCGTTCATCACCACTGAGCTGCGCCGTTATGTGGGTGATAAAGACCTCGACGAAACCGTGATCGAGCGTTTCCTGGCGCGTCTGACCTACCTGCACGTGGATTTCCTCAAGGCTGAGGATTACGTCGCCCTCGCCGAGCAGGCCGGTTCGACCCAGCAACAGGTCATCGCCTATTTCGCCACGCCGGCCGCCGTCTACGGCGCGATCTGCGAAAACCTGGCGAAAGTCGGCTTGAGCGAAAACACCCGTGTCGTGCTGGAAAAACCCATCGGCTCGGACCTGGAATCCTCGCGCAAGGTCAACGATGCCGTGGCGCAGTTCTTCCCGGAAAACCGCACCTACCGTATCGACCATTACCTGGGCAAGGAGACGGTGCAGAACCTGATCGCGCTGCGCTTCGCCAACAGCCTGTTCGAAACCCAGTGGAACCAGAACTACATTTCCCACGTGGAAATCACCGTGGCCGAGAAGGTCGGTATCGAAGGCCGCTGGGGCTATTTCGACAAGGCCGGCCAGTTGCGGGACATGATCCAGAACCACTTGCTGCAACTGCTTTGCCTGATTGCCATGGACCCGCCGGCCGACCTGTCCGCCGACAGCATCCGTGACGAGAAGGTCAAGGTGCTCAAGGCCCTGGCGCCGATCAGCCCGGAAGGCCTGACCACCCAGGTGGTGCGCGGCCAATACATCGCCGGCCACAGCGAAGGCAAGGCGGTTCCGGGCTACCTGGAAGAGCCCAATTCCAATACCCAGAGCGACACCGAGACCTTTGTTGCGCTGCGCGCCGACATTCGCAACTGGCGCTGGGCCGGTGTTCCGTTCTACCTGCGCACCGGCAAGCGCATGCCGCAAAAGCTGTCGCAGATCGTGATTCACTTCAAGGAACCGTCCCACTACATCTTCGCCCCCGAGCAGCGCTTGCAGATCAGCAACAAACTGATCATCCGCCTGCAACCGGACGAAGGGATTTCCTTGCGGGTGATGACCAAGGAGCAAGGCCTGGACAAGGGCATGCAATTGCGCAGCGGTCCGCTGCAACTCAACTTCTCCGACACCTATCGCAGCGCGCGGATTCCCGATGCCTACGAGCGGTTGTTGCTGGAAGTCATGAACGGCAATCAGAACCTGTTTGTCCGTAAAGATGAAATCGAAGCCGCGTGGACGTGGTGTGACCAGTTGATCGCCGGCTGGAAGAAGTCCGGTGATGCGCCCAAGCCTTATGCCGCTGGGTCCTGGGGGCCGATGAGCTCCATTGCACTGATCACGCGGGATGGGAGGTCATGGTATGGCGATATCTGAATTGCAACTGCCCCAGGGCGTCACAGCCCTGGCATTCAAGAGCCCGGTGGCGCTGGCGGAAAAACTGGCGCTGAACGTGGCCGAGCAACTGCGCACCGCGATCGATGCCAAGGGCGCGGCGACCCTGGTGGTTTCCGGTGGTCGCAGCCCTGTAGCGTTTTTCCAGAACCTGGCCAAGCAGGCGCTGGACTGGTCGAAAGTGGTGGTGAGCCTGGCCGATGAGCGCTGGGTGCCGGTTGAACATGCCGACAGCAATGCCGGCCTGCTCAAGCGTTATCTGCTCCAAGGGGCTGCGGCGAAGGCCCAGTTCCTGAGCCTCTACAGCGCCAGCGCCAACCTGGAAGCCGCCGCCGAACAGGCGGACCGCCTGCTGGCCGAGCTGCCGCCGATCGATGTGCTGGTCCTGGGCATGGGCGATGACGGGCACACCGCGTCGCTGTTTCCCGACAGTCCGAACCTGGCCGAGGCCCTGGACAAGGAGGGCGCGCGCCGTTGCTGGCCGATGCTGGCGCCAACCGTGCCGCACCAGCGCTTGACCATGAGCCGCGCCTTGCTGGCCTCGGCTCGACACAAAGTGCTGTCGATTTCCGGTCAGTCGAAATTGACCACCCTGAACGCTGCGGTGGCCGGTGACGATGTCGCCGAAATGCCGATCCGCGCGTTTCTGCAACCTACGTTAGAGATTTACTGGTGCCCATGAACCAAGGATCAGCCGCTATGACAAACCCATCCCCGACCGTTTCCATGGCGGACAAAGTTGCCCTGATCGACAGCCTCTGCGCCAAGGCGCGGATCCTGCCGGTGATCACCATTGCCCGTGAACAGGACATCCTGCCACTGGCCGATGCCCTGGCGGCGGGTGGTCTGACGGCGTTGGAAGTGACCTTGCGCTCGCAGTTCGGCCTCAAGGCCATCCAGGTGCTGCGTGAGCAGCGTCCGGAGCTGGTGACCGGCGCCGGCACGGTGCTTGATCGCCACATGCTGGCCGCCGCCGAGGCAGCCGGTTCGCAGTTCATCGTTACCCCAGGCATCACCCGCGATCTGCTGGAGGCTAGCGTCCAGAGCCCGATCCCGTTGCTGCCGGGAATCAGCAATGCCTCGGGCATCATGGAAGGTTATGGCCTGGGCTATCGCCGCTTCAAGTTGTTCCCGGCGGAAGTCAGCGGTGGCGTGGCGGCGATCAAGGCCTTGGGCGGACCGTTCGGCGAAGTGAAATTCTGTCCGACCGGCGGCGTCAGCCCGGCGAATATCAAGAGCTACATGGCGTTGAAAAACGTGATGTGCGTGGGCGGCAGCTGGATGCTCGATCCGGAGTGGATCAAGAACGGCGACTGGGCCCGTATCCAGGAATGCACCGCCGAGGCACTGGCGCTGCTGGACTGATTGTCTTACCGAACTTCGTTGTGTGTTCTACGGCTTTACGGTGCGCTTGGTCGGCGCGCCGTTTTTTTTTGCCCATTATTTCGCTGCAGATCCCCGTGGCGAGGGAGCAAGCTCCCTCGCCACGGGTTATGTACTGCTCAGGTTAATCAGCGCCGCAGTGAGTCGCTCGATATCCCGCGCCAACGTAATCAATCCCGGCGTGATGCGAATACACGGTCCAACGCTGGTTTCGCGCACCACGGTGTAAATCCCATGGTCCTTGAGCAGTCGGGCGGCCATCGCCTGCTGGTCCGGCTGTGCGGTGAATCGCATGGACGTGATACCGCAATACAGCCGCCGGTCATCCGGGGTCATGACTTCAATACCCGGTACGTCACGAACGGCGCTCACCCACATGTCGCGCAGGTAACAGAGCCGCGCGCCTTTGGCTGACGCACCGCCCAGGGCACGGTGCTCTTCGAACACCAGGGGCAGCGTCAGCAACGCGGGGATATTGGGCGTGCTGTGGGGCGTGCGTGAGCGTATGTCGGTGGCAGGGTAGTTGGCTTCGTCCATGTCCGGGTCGATGTCGGCCAGCCGTTGTGGCGCGATGTAGAGAAAGCCCAGGGCCAAGGGGCCGCCAATCCATTTTTGCAGATTGAACCCGGCGAACGGGATGCCGAGTTTCTTCAGGTCGAAATCGATCTGCCCCAAGGCGTGGGCACCGTCGAGAATGATGTCGACCTCGAATTCCCGCGCCGCCTCGGCAATCGCCTGGACCGGCATCACCAGGCCGGTCAGGTGATTGACGTAGGTCAGCGCCATCACCTTCAGGCGCGGGTAGCGAATGAAGGCTTCTCGATAGGTGTTCACCAAGTTGTCGAAACTGGCGGGGTAGGGAAGGACCAGCTCAACGACTTCCGCGCCGCGCTGGCGAGCCAGCCAGCGCATCGCGCTCTTGACCGAGGTGTATTCGACGTCGCTGATCAGCACCTTGTCGCCGGGCTTGAGCCCGTTGTAGTTGCGAATGAGCGTCTGCAGGGCATCCACCGCACTGTTAGCCAGTGCCACGGTGGACGCGGGGGCGCGGATCAGTTGCGCCACCTGGCGGCGAATGGCTTCGCCGTGTTCCCGGTCGAAGTGCTGGCGCACGTACACCGAGTTGCTGCGGTTGATGAGTTCGATGTTGCGCTGGTATTCCTCGACCACGGTGCGCGACATTCGGCCGAAGTAGCCGTTTTCAAGATTGAGCAAGCCATCGGCGTCGACATCGTAGCGACCGATAAAGGTTTCCCAGAAGGTTTCGTCGTGGGCGCGCAGGGTGTTCTCGGGCATGGCGGGGCTCAATCAATCGGCGGCAGTGGTCAATGGCGAGGCTTGGGCAAGCCATGTTTAGCCCGCAACGGGTCCAGCAGGTCCGACAAGCCGTTGTGGTCGATTTCCTGCATCAAGGCCAGCAAGCCGCCCAGTTCGCCCTTGGGAAAACCCTCCCGTGCGAACCAGTTCAAGTACTGACCCGGCAAGTCGGCGAGGATTCGGCCCTTGTATTTGCCGAAGGGCATCTGGCGCGTCACCAGCAGCTCGAGTTTTTCCGGATTCATTGCGATTTGTCTTGATAGGAACCATCGGCAAAATACAGGCATTCTGCATGCAGGCCAAATGACAGATCATGCAAATAACGCGGATACAGATTCGTCATTATTTTTTAATTTATTGATTTTTAAGGATTTATTTCGTTTATAAGGGCTGGCATGGCCGATGCAATATTCCTTGCAGGTTTTTATTCACCAAGCAAAGGAACTGAAAAATGACTGACATCAACAAAGAATCCATCTCCGTCTTGAACGACCTGATCGAGACCAGCAAGGATGGCCAGGAAGGATTCAAGACCTGCGCTGAAGACATCAAGCATCCTGAGCTCAAGGCGCTTTTCGTCAAGCGCTCCGCCGATTGCGCAACCGCTGCGGCCGAACTGCAGGCAGCGGTCCGTTCCTTGGGTGGCGAACCCGAAACTTCCACCAGCGTCTCCGGTGACTTGCACCGCCGTTGGGTCGACGTGAAGTCGATGTTCACCGGCAAGGACGAAGAAGCGGTGCTCAACGAAGCCGAGCGCGGCGAAGACCATGCGCTGAAGGCTTACAAGGAAGCCATCGAGAAAATCAACAAGCACAACCTGGTAGGCATTCGTGATCTCGTCGAGCGCCAGTACCACGGCGTGCAACGCAACCACGATCAGGTCAAGGCGCTGCGTAACCAGGCGCGTGCCAGCTGATACGCATCTTTGATGCCCAAAAAAACGCCAGCTTGCCTGGCGTTTTTTTTGTGTGGAGCGACTCAGGCTGACGGGGAACACTCTTGTGGCGAGGGAGCCTTCACATGAAGGGTCGACAAACAACTCTGGACTCGAATAGATAGCTAGCTAATAATTGCGCCACCTTCCCAGCGATCTATCGTTACAACATCCCTAGAAGAGTTTCTCGCGTGCCCATTACCCTCCAGGCCTTGTTCGCCCCTGATCGCCTCGCTGTGCAGTTCGCCATCAAGACCGTGCTCGGTGGCGGCCTGGCGCTATGGCTGGCGTTGCGCTGGGGCCTGGAGCAGCCGTCCTGGGCGCTGATGACCGCATTCATCGTCGCCCAGCCGTTGTCCGGGATGGTGGTGCAGAAGGGCTTGGCGCGTTTGCTCGGCACCCTGGTGGGAACCATCATGTCGGTGGTGTTCATGGGCCTGTTCGCCCAGACGCCATGGTTGTTCCTGCTGGCGCTGGCGCTGTGGCTGGGCGTGTGCACGGCCTGTTCGACGCTGTTGCGCAGCGCCTGGTCCTATTCGTTCGTGCTGGCGGGCTACACGGTGGCGATTATCGCCTTGCCGGCCATTTCCCATCCGCTTGCGGTGTTTGATCAAGCCGTTGCGCGTTGCACCGAAATCAGCCTGGGCATCGCCTGTGCCACGGCGGCCAGTGCGCTGCTCTGGCCCCTGCGGGTCGAGCGACAACTGGCGGACCAGGCCCGTGCGGCCTGGCTGAGCGGCATGCAGGCGGCCCGCGCCACGTTGGCGGGTGATGCCCAGGCGCGCAAGGGTTTGCTCGAAATCCTCGGCAAGATCGTCGCGGTGGACGCCCAACGCGAACACGCCTGGTTCGAAGGCAGCCTGGGTCGCCAGCGCGCCCGGGCCATCAGTGGCTTGAGCCAGAAATTGTTGATGCTGTTGCGTATTTCCCGTTCGGTGCGCAGGCAGTGGAAACAGCTCGAACCGCAGGAAGCCGAAGCGCTCCAGCCTTGGATGGACGAGGTACAGCAAGCCCTGGAGGCGGACAGCTCGGCATTGCAGGCGTTACGACCGCGGGTCTGGGACGCCTCTCATGATCCGCAGATCAGCTCCGCGCAAAGTTATTGCCTGGCTCGTTTCGCCTTGCTGCTCGATACCGCCCTGGCCGC
This sequence comes from Pseudomonas alvandae, assembly GCF_019141525.1. Classification (GTDB taxonomy): domain Bacteria; phylum Pseudomonadota; class Gammaproteobacteria; order Pseudomonadales; family Pseudomonadaceae; genus Aquipseudomonas; species Aquipseudomonas alvandae. The sequence goes on along the minus strand of NZ_CP077080.1, from coordinate 5,060,629 downwards.
CTGCGCTGCGCTGACGGCGGTGCAGGAGGGCAGGGCGACGGTGGACCCGCCGCGAACCTTGGCGCCGCACCGCGATTTGTCCCTGGCCATGGTCTTTGGTGCGCGCAGTGCCCTCGCATTCCTGGCGGTGTCGTGTTTCTGGCTGGCAACCGCCTGGCCTGCCGCGTCCGGTGCCCTGGTGCTCACTTGCGTGGTGTGCAGCCTGTTCGCCAGCCGCGAAAACGGCGCGCAGATCGGCATGAGTTTCTTGCGGGGCATTCTGCTGGCGGTGCCGACAGCGTTCGTGATTGGCGAAATCCTGCTGCCGCAATGGAACAGTTTCGCGATGCTCTGCATGGCCATGGGCGTGCCGCTGTTCCTCGGGGCGCTGGGGATGGCCAAGCCGCCGATATTTGCCACGGCCACTTCGTTCTGCCTGCATTTCGTGGTGTTGGTGTCACCGCTCAATGCGATGAAGTACGACGTCGCGGCTTTTTTCAACAATGCCCAGGCGATGATGATTGGCGTCGGCGCGGCGGTCTTGGCTTTCAAGCTCCTGATTCTGCGTAACCCGGCCTGGCACAGTCGTCGGCTGCTGGCCGCGACCCTGGATGACCTGGTGCGCCTGACCCATCGCAACCTGGGCGGCGCCGAAAGCTGGTTTGGCGGGCGCATGGCCGACCGGTTGCTGCAACTGGCCCGGCACTATCCCGAACTGCCGGTGCCGGCGCGCAGTCGTTGGGACGACGGTTTGCTGGGCCTGGACATCGGCGATGAGCTACTGCACCTGCGATTGAGCCTGGCCGTCGCCCAAATCCCCGAAAGCCCAGCCCAGCGCCGCTATTTCGAAACGCTGGAACAGGTTTTGGAACACGGTCCGGCCGGCGACCAGGCCGAGGCGTTGGTCTGGGTGAGCGACGACTATCTGCAGGTGTTGGCACAGCACCCTTCCAGCGATGCGTTGAAACTGGCCCAGGGCGCCGTCGTGCAACTGCAGAGCAGCTGGCGCGCCTGGTGTCGCCAGCACGAATCCGAACGAGGGGAACTTAGCCATGGGCTTGCGTGAATGGTCGATTGGCGGGGTGTTGCTCAGCCCGTTCCTGATTTACGTGGTGCTGGCCTTGCTGGCGACCGGTGCGCTGCGCCTGTTGCTCGGCCTGCTGCCGGCCGGGCGCTGGATCTGGCACGAAGCCTTGTTCGACTGTGCCCTGTATGTCTGTGTCCTGACTGTCATTACCCTGGTCCTCGGACCGTTATGAGGAGTTGAACATGCGTACCTCCGTACGTGTCGCCGTCACGTTGTGCGTGGTGGCCGTGGCGATCTTCGCCGGGTTTCATTTGTGGCAGTACTACATGCTCACGCCCTGGACCCGTGATGCGCGAATCCGCGCCGACGTGGTGGTGATCGCCCCCGACGTCTCGGGCTGGGTGCGCGAGCTCAAGGCTGTGGATAACCAGCAGGTCAAGGCCGGCGATTTATTGCTGAGTATCGATCGCGAGCGTTTCGAGGCCGCCGTGGAGAAAGCCCGGGCGGTGGTCCAGACCCGTCAGCAACAGTTGAGCCTGCGTGAGCACGAAGCCAGTCGCCGGGCCGCCCTGGGGCCCCAGGCCATCAGTGCCGAGTTGCGCGAGAACGCCCAGATCAACGCCGGTATCGCCCGTGGTGAACTGCGCGAGGCCCAGGCCGAAGCGAAGGTCGCCGAGCTGAACCTGGCCCGCAGCCAGGTCCTGGCTCCGCGTAGCGGCCACATCACCAACCTGCGCCTGGCCGAAGGCAACTACGTGAATGCCGGGCAACCGGTCATGGCGCTGATCGATGACTCGACGTTTTATGTGCAGGCCTATTTCGAAGAAACCAAACTGCCGAGGATTCGCGTGGGCGATCCGGTCAAGGTCTGGTTGATGAGCGCCGGGCATGCGCTGGAAGGCCATGTGGAAAGCATCAGCCGCGGCATCACCGACCGCAACACCAACCCTGACGCGCAGCTGCTGGCGGAAGTCGAGCCGACCTTCAACTGGGTGCGCCTGGCCCAGCGCATTCCGGTGCGGATCAAGCTCGAGAAGGTGCCGGAAGGGGTGACGTTGAGCGCGGGGATGACCGCGAGTGTGCAGGTGCGGGACGAACAGCGATAGCCGCAACACTGCAGTCATTTGTGGCGAGGGGATTTAGCGAATCGTCGCACCGCCCCGCTGGGCTGCGCAGCAGCCCCCTGTGCCCAGGCTGACACACCGCAGTGGTCTTGAGGTATTGGGGGCGCTTCGCGCCCCAGCGGGGATAAATCCCCTCGCCACATTTCACTCCCATAGATCGCTGTAGTCAGCCAACAGTGATCTGCGGCAATTCCGGCAACGTCACAGTCTGCTGCTTGCGCGGCGCGAGGATTTCGGCTTCGCCGTCCACCACCAGTTCATCGCGCTGGTTGAACACGCGGGTGGCGATGCGCACGCGGAACTTCGGCAGCTTTTCCAGGATTTCCAGGCGGACGGTCAGGGTGTCGCCGATTTTCACGGGTTTCTGGAAGCTCATCTGCTGGCCGATGTAGATGGTGCCGGGCCCAGGCAGTTCACACGCCACCGCCGCGCTGATCAGCGCACCGCTGAACATGCCGTGGGCGATGCGTTCCTTGAACATGCTGGCGGCGGCGAATTCGGCGTCCAGGTGCACCGGGTTGTGATCGCCCGACATCGCGGCGAACAGCTGGATGTCGCGCTCCTCGACGGTCTTGCTGTAGCTGGCGGTCTGGCCGACTTCGAGGGCTTCGTAAGGGATGTTGGTGACCTGGGTCATGTCTGGTTCCTGTAACGGTAAAAAGGAAAAACGCTGTCGTTCTATTCGCTGCGAGGTGGCCGCTTGTGGCTCAGGGCCTGGGCGATCCAGGCAAGCACATCGGCAGTCACTTCATCGCGGTTGGTTTCATTGAACAATTCGTGCCGGGCCTGCGGGTAGATCTTCAGTTGCAGATGCTGATTGCCGGCGCTGCTCAAGGCATCGGCCAGATCCTTCAGACGCTTGCCTTCACTCACCGGATCACATTCGCCGCCAATCACCAGCAGCGGCAGGCCCGGATCGATCTGCGCGAGATTGGACGCTTTGCTGATCTGCTGCAACCCACCGAGCAGATCCACCCAGAGCTGATTGCTGCAACGAAAGCCGCACAGCGGGTCGTGGACGTACTTGTCCACTTCGGCGGGGTCACGGCTGAGCCAGTCGAAGGGCGTGCGCGTCGGTTTGAATCTTTTATTGAAACTGCCAAAAGACAGCCATTCGATCAGGGCGCTGCGCCCGGTGGCCCCCTGGCGCCGTCGCTCGAAGCGGGCGATCAGGCGCGCCGCGCGATAAAGCGCCACGGGTTGGAAATTCGAACCGCTGAGGAGGGCGCCATGCAGGCTGGCGCTGTGGTGCAACAGATAGCCCTGGGCGATATAGCTGCCCATGCTGTGGCCCAGCAGCAGGATTGGTGTTTCTGGATGTTGCTGGCCGATGTGGTGGTTCAGGCTCGCCAGGTCGCCGACCACCTTGGCCCAGCCGTCCTCGTCCGCAAAGTGACCGAGTGCCGCTGCTTCGCCAGTCTTGCCATGCCCGCGCAGGTCCGGCGCGTAGACGCCATAGCCTTCATCGCACAACGCTTGGGCCAGGCGCCCATAGCGGCCGCTGTGTTCGGCCATGCCGTGGGCCAGCATGATCACCGCCAGCGGGGCGGCTTCGGGCAACCACTGATTGACGAACAGGCGGCTGTGGTCAGTCGCGGTCAGCCAGAACGTTTGGTGGATCATGGCGTTTCCTTTGCACGAAGTCAGACGCAGCGTCGCTGCATTGTATAGCGCATCCGTTGCGTCTCGCCTGATCAGGCGAGGGCGATCCACGAAGATTCACACAATCTATGACGCAAGTTGCCATATTTGCCTGAATGGCCATAGCTGCTAGTGTCCGAAGAGCTCCGTCTCCATGTGCGATACAGAGGCGGCCCGGATAGGTTCAGGTAAAGAGGATAAAAACAATGCAGCCTGATTTCTGGAATGACAAACGCCCAGCCGGCGTGCCCTTGGATATCGAGCAGGGCGCCTACAAGTCGGTTATCGAGGTGTTCGAGCGTTCCTGCAAGAAATTTGCCGATCGTCCGGCGTTCAGCAACATGGGGGTAACGCTCACCTACGCCGAGCTCGAACGCTACAGCGCGGCCTTCGCCGGTTACCTGCAAGCCCATACCGACCTGGCGCCGGGCGATCGCATCGCGGTGCAGATGCCCAATGTCCTGCAATACCCGATCGCTGTCTTCGGTGCCCTGCGCGCCGGACTTATCGTGGTCAATACCAACCCGCTGTACACCCCGCGGGAAATGCGCCATCAGTTCAAGGACTCCGGTGCCCGGGCGCTGGTGTACATGAACCTGTTCGGGCAGAAGGTCCAGGAAGTGCTGCCGGACACCGACCTGCAATACCTGATCGAAGCGAAGATGGGCGACCTGATGCCCACCGCCAAGGGCTGGCTGGTGAATACCGTGGTGAACAAGGTCAAGAAAATGGTCCCGGCCTATTCGCTGCCACAGGCCATTTCCTTCAAGAGCGCCTTGCGCCTGGGACGCGGCCAGGGCATCAAGCCGTTGAACGTCAGCCTCGACGACATCGCCGTGCTGCAATACACCGGTGGCACCACCGGCTTGGCGAAGGGCGCGATGCTGACCCACGGCAACCTGGTGGCCAACATGCAACAGGCCCGCGCTTGCCTGGGGCAGATCGGCGACGACGGCCAGCCACTGTTGCGCGAAGGTCAGGAGGTCATGATCGCGCCGCTGCCGCTGTACCACATCTATGCTTTCACGGCGAACTGCATGTGCATGATGGTCACCGGCAATCACAACGTGCTGATCACCAATCCGAGGGACATCGGCGGTTTTATCAAGGAGCTGAAGAACTGGCGGTTTTCGCTGCTGCTGGGGCTCAACACGTTGTTTGTGGCGCTGATGGACCACCCGGATTTCAAGACGCTGGATTTCTCCAGCCTCAAGGTCACCAACTCGGGCGGCACCGCGTTGGTCAAGGCCACCGCCGAACGCTGGAAACAGCTCACCGGTTGCGGCATTACCGAGGGCTACGGCCTGACCGAAACTTCGCCGGTGGCCAGCGCCAACCCTTATGGCGGCAAGTCGCGCCTGGGGACGGTAGGGCTGCCGGTGCCGGGTACGCTGATGAAGGTCATCAACGACGACGGCGTCGAGATGCCCCTCGGTGAACGCGGCGAGCTGTGCATCAAGGGGCCGCAGATCATGAAAGGCTATTGGAACAAGCCCGAAGCGACTGCCGAAGTGCTGGACAGCGAGGGCTGGTTCAAGTCCGGTGATATCGCAGTGATCGACCCCGACGGGTTCGTGCGGATCGTCGACCGCAAGAAGGACATGATCATTGTCTCGGGTTTCAACGTGTACCCGAACGAAATCGAGGATGTGGTGATGGCCCATCCGAAAGTCGCCAGTTGCGCGGTGATCGGCGTGCCGGACGAGCGCTCGGGGGAGGCGGTGAAGCTGTTCGTGGTCGCCCGTGAGGCCGGGGTCAGCCTCGAAGAACTCAAGGCGTACTGCAAGGAAAACTTCACCGGCTACAAGGTGCCTAAGCACATCGTGTTGCGTGAGTCGCTGCCGATGACGCCGGTGGGCAAGATCCTGCGTCGGGAGTTGCGCGATATCGCCTGACGCTCGAGAGTGAAAGTGGAACCCTGTGGGAGCGAGCTTGCTCGCGATAGCGGTCTGTCAGTAACAGAAATGTTGGCTGACCCACCGCCATCGCGAGCAAGCTCGCTCCCACAGGTTCTTATGTATTCGGGTCAATTAGGCAAGGCTTAGGTTTTTTACTCTAAAAATGACCATTGAATATTCTTGAGTCATGTTTATGACTGTAGGGGCCACTTTTGGCTCTAGGCGACCCTTGGCAAAGCTGCTACTCTCGGCGCGCTTTTGTGACTTCTCGGCCTTTATCCAAGCCAGATTCACCCAATAAACAAACACCAATAATAATCGCATCAAATGCGGTGAGAATTCGCGTTGCTGAGGAGTGGGGCTTCCATGATCGAAGACTTTTGGAAGGATAAGTACCCAGCTGGGATTGCTGCCGACATCAATCCAGATGAGTATCCGAATATTCAGGCGGTGTTGAAGCAATCCTGCCAGCGCTTCGCCGACAAACCGGCATTCAGCAACCTTGGCAAGACGATCACCTACGGTGAGCTGTACGAGCTGTCCGGTGCCTTTGCCGCGTACCTGCAACAGCATACCGATTTGCAGCCGGGCGATCGAATCGCCGTGCAACTGCCCAACGTCCTCCAGTACCCCGTCGCCGTGTTTGGTGCCATCCGAGCCGGGCTGATCGTGGTCAACACCAACCCGCTCTACACCGCGCGGGAAATGGAGCACCAGTTCAACGACTCCGGCGCCAAGGCGTTGGTGTGCCTGGCGAACATGGCGCACCTGGCCGAAAACGTGGTGCCCAAGACCAGCGTCAAGCACGTGATCGTCACGGAAGTGGCCGACCTGCTGCCGCCGCTCAAGCGTCTGTTGATCAACAGCGTGATCAAGTACGTCAAGAAGATGGTCCCGGCGTATCACCTGCCCAAGGCCATCAAGTTCAACGATGTGCTGCGCAAGGGCCACGGCCAGCCCGTGAACGAAGCCAACCCCAGCCGCGATGACGTGGCGGTGTTGCAATATACCGGCGGCACCACTGGCGTGGCCAAGGGCGCGATGCTGACCCACCGCAACCTGGTGGCGAACATGCTGCAGTGCAAGGCGCTGATGGGCTCCAACCTCAATGAAGGTTGCGAAGTGCTGATCACGCCGCTGCCGCTTTACCACATCTATGCCTTCACCTTTCATTGCATGGCGATGATGCTGATCGGCAACCACAACATCCTGATCAGCAACCCGCGCGACTTGTCGGCGATGGTCAAGGAGTTGTCGAAGTGGAAATTCAGCGGCTTCGTCGGTCTTAACACCTTGTTCGTGGCGCTTTGCAACAACGAAGCCTTCCGCAAGCTGGATTTCTCGGCATTGAAAGTCACTTTGTCGGGCGGCATGGCCCTGCAACTGGCGGCGGCGGAGCGTTGGAAAGCGGTCACCGGTTGCCCGATCTGCGAAGGCTACGGCATGACCGAGACAAGCCCGGTGGCCACCGTCAACCCGATCCAGAATATCCAGGTTGGCACCATTGGCATTCCGGTGCCGTCGACGTTGTGCAAGGTGATCAACGACGCAGGCGAAGAGCAGCCGTTGGGAGAAATCGGCGAATTGTGCGTGAAGGGCCCTCAGGTGATGAAGGGCTATTGGCAGCGCCAGGACGCCACCGACGAGATCCTCGACAGCGAAGGCTGGCTCAAGACCGGCGACATTGCGGTGATCCAGCCGGACGGCTACATGCGTATCGTCGATCGCAAGAAAGACATGATCCTGATCTCTGGCTTCAACGTCTATCCGAACGAGCTGGAGGATGTATTGGCCACTTTGCCCGGCGTGCTGCAATGCGCGGCCATCGGCGTGCCGGATGAGAAGTCCGGCGAGGCGATCAAGATATTCATCGTCGCGCGTCCGGGTGTCACGCTGACCAAGGAGCAGGTGATGGAACACATGCGCGCCAACGTCACCGGCTACAAGGTGCCAAAGACCGTGGAGTTCCGCGATGCATTGCCGACCACCAATGTGGGCAAGATCCTGCGGCGCGAGTTGCGCGATGAAGAACTGAGGAAGTTGGGGCTGAAGAAGTAAAGCCGCCGCTAACAAAAGCCCCGCTGATGCGGGGCTTTTGTTTACGCGATGAATTCGCTGGTACAAAACTGTGGCGAGGGGATTTATCCCCTCACCACAGAAGCTCCTTTGTCCAAGGAGTCAGTTACAACCGAAACTGCGCAAAATCCAGGTTGGTGCCGCCCGGCCGCATGTCCTGCAGGTAGGAATCCTTGTCGGCGCTCAGTTCCAGGCTCAGGGCGGCCTTGCGTTTGCCCTGGTTGCGCACTTCCAGGCCTTCCATTTTTTCCCGCAGGAACACGGTCGGCACTTTCAGGTGCAGCAGTTCGTCGGTGGCCGGGGTGTGCAGCAGCAGGTGAATCCATTCGTACTGACCGATGGCCAGGCGCGCCACCGGGATATCGAACCAGAAGATGTTGCGGTTGCGGTTCAATTCGCTGAAATGGCAATTGTTGACACCCAGGACGGCACCGCCCAGTTCCTGGTTCCTGCGGGCGATGGCCTGCTTCTTATCGAGTTTCATAACGTTCCTACGGGATTGGAGCTTCGGGCCACGGCCTGAATACGAGGGGCATTCTCGACGGTTGCCGGCCAAACATAAAGCCCCGCTTGCACGAACGATGAAACTTGCCCAATGGATCTCCGGTCAATTCTGCGTCAGTTGGTAAAACGATGAAATTGCTCCAAAGTCGCCAAACAGGCTACTTTGTTGTAGAAAACGGCCCTTGAGTCGCCACGCGACCCCTCTTTTTGCGGCGAAAGGAGACGCTCATGATGTTCCCGGCCTTGAAAGGCTTGCCCTTGCACCGTGTGATGATGCGCACGGTGACCGAGTTTCTCGACGACGAGATGTCGACCTACGCCTCCGCTCTGGCTTACCAGATGCTGTTTTCATTGTTTCCCTTCATTCTTTTCCTGATCGCGCTGATCGGCTTCCTGCACCTGCCGGACTTTTTCTCCTGGCTGCGCCTGCAATCGGAACTGGTCCTGCCGCCCCAGGCGCTGGAGCAGGTCAACCCGGTGATCGACCAGCTGCAGCAATCCAAGGGCGGCTTGCTGTCGGTGGGTATCGTGGTTGCGTTGTGGACCGCGTCCGCTGGCGTGCGCCTGATGATGAGCGCCATGAACGCTGCTTATGACGTGGTCGAGGGCCGCCCGGCCTGGAAGCGTTTCCCGCTGTCGATCCTGTACACCGTCGGCATCGCCGGCATGCTGTTGGCCGCCGCCGCGCTGATGGTGTTGGGGCCGCAAGTGATGGGCTGGATTGCCGCGCAGATCGGCCTGGAGGAATTCATCGTTACCGTCTGGACCCTCGTGCGCTGGCCGGTCATCGTGTTTCTGCTGATGGTGGCCGTGGCGTTGATCTACTACGTGATGCCCGACGTGAAGCAGGAGTTTCGCTTCATCACGCCGGGCTCGGTATTGGCGGTGGTGGTGTGGATCATCGCGTCCCTGGGCTTTGCGTTCTACGTGAAGACGTTTGCCGACTACAACGCGATGTATGGCAGTATCGGCGCGATCATCGTGCTGTTGCTGTATTTCTACATCTCGGCGGCGGTGCTGCTACTCGGCGCGGAGATGAATGCAGTGATCGAGCACATGTCCGCCGAAGGCAAGGACACGGGCGAAAAGACCCCGGGCGAGCACGAGAAACAGCATGTGTCGGGCCTGGGGCGCGATCATTCCATCCATCACAACCACACTGACGAAGCCCGACCATGATCCGTGAAATCCTGAAGATGGGCGACGAACGCCTGCTGCGCATCGCTCCGCCGGTGCCGCCGGAAATGTTCGACAGTCCCGAGTTGTGGCAATTGATCGACGACATGTTCCAGACCATGGAAAGTGTTGGTGGCGTCGGGCTGGCGGCACCGCAGATCGGTGTGGACCTGCAACTGGTGATCTTCGGCTTCGAGCACAGCGAGCGCTATCCGGATGCCGAGGCGGTGCCGCAGACCATCCTGATCAACCCGCTGATCACGCCGCTGAGCCCACTGATGGAAGAAGGCTTTGAAGGCTGCTTGTCGGTGCCAGGCTTGCGTGGTGCGGTGAATCGCTACCAGCAGATCCGCTACGAAGGTTTCGACCCGAAGGGCGAGCCGATCGTGCGCGTCGCTTCAGGCTTCCACGCCCGGGTGGTGCAGCATGAATGCGATCACCTGATCGGCCGCTTGTACCCGTCGCGCATCACCGATTTCAGCAAGTTCGGCTTTACCGAGGTGATGTTTCCGGATCTCGATCCTTCAGCGGACAATTAAACATCCACCACCAAACCCTGTGGGAGCGAGCTTGCTCGCGATTGCGGTGTGTCAGCCACCCATGAGGCAACTGACCTTATGCCATCGCGAGCAAGCTCGCCCCACAAGGGGCTGGGTGCCATTCAGGACCGTGTAGGCAACCCCATCGCAATCATCGGCTTGCTGCGCGCGTACCGGCTCAGTCGTTCAGCCATCGCATAAGGCAGCTCCGGGTCGAAACTGAACCCGCGTCGCTCATAAAAGCCGCGCAGGTCCGGGTGGCAGAACAACCACACCGGCTCGTCCAGGCCTTTCACGGCTTCGGCGATCAGCCGCCCCGCGACGCCTTGCACGCGGTACGCCGGGTCGACGAACAATCCCGTCAGCCAATGTCCCCCCGAAACCGGTCGCAGGCAGAGTGCCGCGATGATTTCTTCGCGCCGTGCCACCCAAAGCTGCGCGTCGCGCACGGCTTTCATCGACGACTGATGGGCGCGGTAGAACTTGTTCATCAGCGGCCATAGCGGCTCGTCGAGGCGTGTGCAGTGGAATTCGGACATGGCGCGGGCGCGGTGTGTAATGGAGGCGGGCGATTATAGGGGAACAAACAATGCGCCGGGATATTCCCGGCGCTTGTCTGGCGGGTTCACAGCGAGGCGAGGAACATGTCCGTGACCGGGTGCTTCTCATCCGACCGGCTTTCCTGGGCTTTTTCGACCTGTGCCATCGCCGCCTTGTCCTGCATGCGCTGGGCAATTTCCTCGCCGACCGCCAGTTGCTTCTCGGGCGGCATCGCCTCATATTCCTCTTCGGTAATGCCCATCTCCTCGAGAATGCTGTCGCGCAGGCGCTCTTCCGGCGTCTTGCTCATGTAGTCCTTGAACTGCGCCATGGCAGAGCTGGTGTCTTCAAGGGCTGACGAGCCGACCGTTTGCAATTGCACGCGGGTCTTGGCGAAGGCCTCATCAACCTTGTCACTGATCGCGGTAGCGGCGTTGACCTGCTGCGTGGCCTGCCGGGTGATGGACTCCTGGACTTGGGTGCTGCCTTGGTTGGCCTGGGCCTGGATATTGTCGCGCAGCGCTTGCAAGGCGGCGCTTTGCAGGCCGCTGGCGGCTTCGGCGGTGGGGTCTTCGCCCGGGCGCTTGAGGGGTAGGTTTATCGCTTGTTGTTTTACACTGACCAACATGATGAACACCTGCGGGTAATGGCTGAGCGATGGGCAGCAGCATATCCCGTGCCATCGTCGCAACGTCCCGTATTTCAAGGGCTACGGGGAAGGTGCGCTCAGCGGCGGTGGCCAAACCTTGCCGTTCGTCGGCAGGGATCGACCGCATCGTGCCGAGCCTCAGGTACTTTCGCGAACCTTGAGTTCGAAACCGAGGTCCACCACCGGCTGGGCGATGCGATTGCCGGCCATCAAGGTGAGCATCTGTTCCGCGGCGTGGCGGCCGACGGCTTCCCGGGGAGTACTGATGCTGCTCAAGCGCGGCACCATGTGTGCCGAGGCGGGCAGGTCGTTGAAACCGAGGATCGAAACCTGCTCGGGGATCTTGATGCCACAGCGCAACGCTTCGAGCAGGGCACCGTGGGCCAGGTCGTCGTTGCCGAAGAAGATCGCATCGACGTCCGGATGGCTCGCCAGCAATTGCAGGAACAACTCGCCGCCCAGGCCGACCGATGACGGGCGAGGGGTCAACACTTCCAGGTCCGGGTCGTAGAGCCCGACCTTCTGCAGCGCGCGACGGAAACCTTCGCCGCGCAGCAACGTCCGTTGGTCCAATTGCGCGCCGATGTAGGCCAGGCGCTTGCGCCCCCGGGAGATCAGATGCTCGGCAGCCGTTTCACCGGCCTTGAGCTGGGAAAAACCCACGCAGTTGAGGCCAGCCCCGGGGTCCAGTTCCATCATGTACACACAGGGAATATTGCTGGCCTCGATCATGCGCCGTGCGCTTTCGGTTCGGTCGAACCCGGTCAGCAACAAACCCCGGGGCTGATAGGCCATGTAGTTGCGCAACAGGTCTTCTTCTTCGTCCCGGGAATAGTGGTAGTTGCCGATCACCACTTCGAAGCCCTTGGGCCGCAAGACGCGATGAATGGCTTCCAGGGTATCGATGAACAACAGGTTGGACAGCGATGGCACCAGCACCACCACCGAATGGCTCTGGGCCGAGGCCAGGGCGCGGGCGGCGGGGTTGACGACGTAGTTGAGCTCAAGGGCGGCCTGGCGGACCTTTTCCACCAGCTCCACGGCCACGCTGCTGACGCCGCGCAGGGCACGGGAGGCGGTGATCGGGCTGACACCGGCCAGGCGTGCGACTTCATTGAGCGTGGGGCGACCGGTGGTGCGAGTATTCTTATCGTTTTTAGTGACGGTCATCAGGGCGGCTTGCCAAACAAAAATCAAGGCACTAAGGTAGCGCTGTCTCGGCGCGGCTGCAAATGCGTTGATGGGGTTTGCCTGATCCCTGTGCGCTGGTGCCGTGGACGAACATGCTGCAACCACAAAAATGACAAGAAGGCGTCGGCAACTTCTGCTTTTGCTGCGGTGTCATAACTGGCAAAGGTAGCGCTGTCTGCGCGCTGAGGTGTTACATGAATAATCCAATCACCGCCCTGGTCATCATGGGCGTTGCCGGTTGCGGCAAAACTTGCGTCAGCCAGGCCCTGTGCCAACTGAGCGGCGCCACCGCCATCGAAGGCGACACGTTCCACCCCGCGGCCAACATCCAGAAGATGAGCGCCGGTATCCCCCTGAACGACGACGACCGTGCCGGCTGGCTCGACAGCCTGTGCGACGAGTTGCGCCGTGTCGACGCCACGGGCGAGCGCCCGGTGCTGACGTGCTCGGCCCTCAAGCACAGCTATCGCGAGCGCCTGCGCAGCGCCTTGCCTGGCCTGGGCTTCGTTTTTCTCGAATTGACCCCTGAAGTGGCCGCCGACCGTGTTTCCCATCGTCCCGGTCATTTCATGCCGTCGACCCTGATCGACAGCCAGTTTGCCACCCTTGAATCCCCTGTTGGCGAGCCCCTGACCCTGGCTCTGGATGCGTCCAGCCACAGCATTGATGAATTGGCACGCCAGGCTTACGTCTGGTGGCTGGCCCACGGTTTGAAGCTGGCCAGTTGAGTTTCAAAATTTTGCGTCAGAAAGATAGCGCTGTCCCGACGGTCCATAAATAACTGCTTCAATAACAACAACAAATCAGGAGACACCCCCCATGTTTGGCATGTCCCACGAGACGTACCTACTGCTTGATGCAGTGGTCACGGTGATCGGACTCATCGTCCTCATCACCAAGTTCAAGATCCACCCCTTCATTGCGCTGACCATCGCCGCCGCGTTTCTCGGCCTGACGTCGGGCATGCCGATCGGCACCATCATCAAGGCGTTCCAGGACGGCTTCGGTGGCGTGCTCGGTTTTGTCGGCATCATCCTCGCGCTGGGCACCATGCTTGGCAAAATGATGGCCGAGTCGGGCGGGGCCGATCAGATTGCCCAGACCCTCATCCGCGCCTTCGGCAAGGACAAGGTGCAATGGGCCATGATGTTCGCCGCGTTCCTGGTGGGCATCCCGCTGTTCTTCGAAATCGGTTTCGTGCTGCTGATCCCGCTGGTGTTCATCGTGGCGCGCCGCACTGGCGTGTCGATCATCAAGATTGGCATCCCGTTGCTCGCCGGCCTTTCCGCAGTCCACGGCCTGGTGCCGCCGCACCCGGGCCCGTTGCTGGCGATTGGCATCTTTGGTGCTGACATCGGCAAGACCATTCTCTACGGCCTGATCGTTGCGCTGCCGACCGCCATCATTGCCGGCCCGATTTTCGGTACGTTCATTGCCAAGCACATCCCCGGCCATCCGAACCAGGAACTGGTGGATCAACTGGCGCGTGAAACCGACGGCACCGAACTGCCGAGTTTCGGCATCACCCTGGTCACCGTGCTGTCGCCGGTGTTCCTGATGTTGCTCAAGACTTTTGCTGACGTGACGCTACCGGACGGCAACTTCTTCCGCACCTGGATGGACATGATCGGCCACCCGATCTCGGCGTTGCTGTTGGCGTTGCTGTTGTCGCTTTACACCTTTGGCTACAAGCAGGGCATCGGCTCCAGCCAGATACTGAAATGGCTGGACGCCAGCCTGGCGCCGACGGCCGCGATCATCCTGATCATCGGTGCCGGTGGTGGCTTCAAGCAGATGCTGGTGACCAGCGGCGTGGGTGACGTGATCGGCCACATGGCGGTCAGCGCGCAGATCTCGCCGATCCTGTTGGCGTGGCTGGTGGCTGCGGTGATTCGGATTGCCACGGGTTCTGCGACCGTGGCCACCATTACCGGTGCCGGGATCGTGGTGCCGGTCGTTGGGATGATGCCGGGTGTGAACCGTGAGCTGCTGGTGCTGGCGACCGGTGCCGGTTCGTTGATCCTGTCCCACGTCAACGACGCGGGCTTCTGGCTGGTCAAGCAGTACTTCAACATGACCGTGGCCGAAACCTTCAAGACCTGGACGGCGATGGAAACCATCCTGTCGGTGGTGGGCTTGATCTTTATCCTGCTGCTGTCGTTGGTGATCTAACAGGCGCTGTGGCACAAACTGTGGGAGCGGGCTTGCTCGCGAAGGCGGTGTGTCAGTCATCATCTACTCGACTGACACTCAGCCTTCGCGAGCAAGCCCGCTCCCACATTAATTTTGTGTCAGGCCTCAGGTTTTTTGATCAACCCATCCGCCCGAAACATCCCCCGAATCCCCCGCACCGCCTGGCGAATCCGGTCCTGGTTCTCGATCAGTGCAAAGCGCACGTGATCATCCCCATATTCCCCGAACCCCACCCCCGGCGAGACGCAGACCTTGGCCTCGGCCAACAGCTTCTTGGCGAACTCCAGCGAACCCAGGTGCGCATAGGCATCGGGAATCTTGGCCCAGACGTACATCGACGCCTTGGGGTTTTCCACCATCCACCCCAGTTCATGCAGGCCCTTGACCAGCACGTTGCGGCGCTGGCGGTACTGCTCGGCGATATCGCGCACGCATTGCTGGTCGCCTTCGAGGGCGGCGATGGCGGCCACTTGCAGCGGGGTGAAAGTGCCGTAGTCGTGGTAGCTCTTGATCCGCGCCAGGGCGCTGACCAGTTCCGGGTTGCCGACCATGAAGCCGATGCGCCAGCCGGCCATGTTGTAACTCTTGGACAGGGTGAAGAATTCCACCGCGATGTCTTTCGCGCCGGGCACCTGCATGATCGACGGGGCTTTCCAGCCGTCATAGACGATGTCGGCATAGGCCAGGTCGTGGATCACCAGCACGTCGTACTGCTTGGCGAGGGCGATGACCCGCTCGAAAAAGTCCAACTCCACGCATTGTGCGGTCGGGTTGGAAGGGAAGCCGAGGATCATCATCTTCGGCTTCGGGATCGAGCCGCGAATGGCCCGTTCCAGCTCATCGAAGAAATCCACGCCAGGCACCAGCGGCACCGAACGCACCTGGGCGCCGGCAATCACCGCACCGTAGATGTGGATCGGATAGCTGGGGTTGGGCACCAGCACCGTGTCGCCCTGGTCCAGGGTGGCCAGCATCAAGTGCGCCAGGCCTTCCTTGGAGCCGATGGTGACGATGGCTTCGCTTTCCGGGTCGATGTCGACTTCGTAGCGGTCCTTGTACCAGCGCGAAATGGCGCGGCGCAGGCGTGGGATGCCTTTGGACGTGGAGTAGCCGTGGGTGTCTTCACGCTGGGCGACGGTGACCAGTTTCTCCACGATGTGTGGGGGCGTGGCGCCGTCGGGGTTACCCATGCTCAAGTCGATGATGTCTTCGCCGCGCCGACGCGCAGCCATCTTCAGCTCGGCAGTGATATTGAATACGTACGGGGGGAGTCGATCGATGCGCGCAAAGCGGCGCGGCGAACCTTGTTCGGCCATTGTTGCCTCGAGATACGTGAGCGCCCGGAACCGTCCGAGCGACGTTGGCCACTGCGGTGGCCTGCGGCGCAAGATAATCGGGCTGATGTCAGATTGTCCAGTAGCCGCATCGAACTATTTTCGACGACACTGTTGCCCCGGCTGCGGTGCCACCGCCGGTCCGTGGATCGGTAAACACTGCACACCCAATCTTGATGGAACGAATGATGGAATTTTCCAGCGGCTTCCTGCTGAGCCTTTCGCTGTGCCTGGACATTGGCGTGGCCAATATCGCGATGATCACCCTGGCGATGCAACGCGGCTATTTCCAAGGCTTTGCCCTGGGCCTGGGCACCTGTGTAGGGGATTTGATCTACGCAGTCCTGGCGTTGGCCGGGATGACTGTGTTGTTGCAATACGACACGGTGCGCTGGGTGCTGTGGATTGGCGGCTCGGTCCTGTTGTTGTATTTCGCCGCGAAGATGGTTCATTCAGCGATCTACCATCATGCAGGGTTGGCCGAGGCCAGCGAAACTCGAGGCAACTCGCCACGCCAGGAGTTCTTTCGGGGAATCTTCCTCGCGATGTCATCTCCCAGTGCCATTCTCTGGTTCGCGGCGGTGGGCGGGACGCTGATTGCCCGCTCTGGTGGTGGCACTGTGCTCAGTTCGGCGTTGTTCCTGGGAGGATTTCTCAGCGCCGGGTTGCTTTGGAGCGCGGGCCTGTGCCTGGCGGCGACCCAAGGCGGAAAATTGTTAGGGGACAAGTTGCTGCGCTACTCCTATTGGGCTTCCGCGGCGATCTTCTGTTATTTCGCCGTTTACGTGATTGTTTCTGGCTACAACGAGTTTGTAGGAAAAAACGCTACGGCTATCCTGCCTGGACTTTGACAAGCGAAACGGTCTGGCAATCACGGTTTGGCTTCTATACTGCCAAGCCCGACTTCAAGTTTTCCGGAGTGTTGAAGCAATGGAAACGCAAAAACGCGTTAACGCAGGCGAGCCGCGCTTTGAACAGGGACGCTTTCAGCTGATCGCCGGTTTCGGCGCGCGTTTTACCCAGGACACTGCCCAGGACATCCCGCAGCTCTGGGAAAAATTCCTGCCCTGGCTTGGCAAGGTGCCGGGGCAGAAAGACGAAGTGACCTTCGGGGTGTGTTGTAACCCGGACGGCAAGGGCGGCTTCGAATACATCGCTGGCGTGGAGATCAGCCGCCTCGATGATCTGCCCGAACAATACCGTTGGATCGAGATCCAACCCGGGCCATATGCGGTCTTTGAACACAAGGGGCCGCTCAAGAATCTGCCGGAGACGTTCCGATACATATGGGAAGAATGGCTGCCTAAATCCGGCCGCCAGGCGGCTGATGAGCCGGAGTTCGAGCGCTACAGCGAGGACTTCAACCCCAGGACTGGCCAAGGCACCCTGGAGATCTGGATCCCGCTCAAGTCGAGCTGATCGTTGGGGATCCCCTGTGGGAGCGAGCTTGCTCGCGATAGCGGCGGATCAGCCAACGTCGATGTCGGCTGACACTCCCTCATCGCGAGCAAGCTCGCTCCCACATTTAGCGCCTATTGATCGTTGAGTCTGTTTGTCAAAACACTAACCCCATCCGTCGTTCATAACCGATGCGGCCCTTGTAGGCCTCGCCGCTGTCGACCCAGCCCAGCCGGGCGTAAAGGGCGATGGCCGAGTCGTTGTCGGCATCGACCGAAAGCTCCAATCCCTTGATTTCCGGCCACGCTGCCCGTGCCACGGCGGGGAGCGCTTGCAGGCAGGCCTTGCCGTAGCCTTTGCCCTGGGCACGATGGTCGACTTGCAAGGCGTGCAGAGTCGCGCTGTGTTCGTTGGCCCAGGCCGGCAACACGGGCGGACGCTTGAGCAACAGGAATGCCACCGGAACCTCGCCGGCCAGCAACGCGAAACCCTTGACCCCTGGGCCGGGCTTGGACAGCAGTGTGTGCAACGCGCCGTGGATGTCGCCGGAAAACTTGATTTGTTCGGGGTGGATTTCGATGGATTCGACCTGTTGCCGTTGCAGCGGGGTCAGGTCTTCATAAGGCACGAGCTGGGCGGTCATCAAAACGTCCGTTGTTTGCCGACAGAATGGACTCTGGATTCTAGCGAAATTTTTTCTTTGGATTATTTTTGTTTGGCTGTCGATTCGCCCTTTCTCCAAACGACAAAGGATGTCTCTAACAAAAAACTGCGGAGAACCACCATGAACACCCAAGCCACCGAAACCGAAATCCAGGCGCTGATCGACACCTATCGCCAGGCTGTCATGGCCAAGGACGTGGAAAAAGTCATGGCGCTCTACGACGACAACATTGTCTCGTTCGACGCCATCCAGGCCCTGCAATTCAAGGGCAAGGTCGCCTACCGGACCCACTGGGAGGCCTGCATGGAAATGTGCCCCGGCCCGCACAAGTTCGATTTCCATCAGGTGCAGATCACGCCAGCCGACAATATTGCGTTCGCCCACTGGCTGGCCTATTGCGGCGGCACCAACGACAAAGGCGAGGAGCAGGCTTGCTGGATGCGCGTAACGGCGTGCTACAAACGTTCCGCCGGGCAGTGGAAAATCGTCCATGAGCATTGGTCGGCGCCGTTCGATCCGATGGCCGGGACGGCGATTTTCGATCTGCAGCCCTGAGCGGCTGCGGTTCGCTTCTGCCATCCTTGTCGATCAGTCCGATCACGGAGTTTTCCATGAAGTATTTATGCCTGGTGTACAGCAACGAACAGGTTCTGCATAACTCGCCGGACAGTCCCGAGGACGCCGAATGCATGGCCTACGCCGAATCGATCCAGGGCAGCGGCCGGATGGTCGCGGCCGAAGCCCTGGAGTCGGTCCAAACCGCCACCACGGTGCGCATGCGCGGCGGCAAGTTGTCGATTACCGACGGCCCGTTCGCCGAAACCAAGGAGCAACTGGCGGGCTTCTATCTGATCGATGCCAAGGATCTGAACGAAGCTATCCAGGTCGCCGGCAACATACCGGCGGCCCGGGTTGGCTGCGTCGAGGTCCGGCCTGTGCGGCAATTGAATCCCTGAACGTTCATCCTCCACGGGAGCGCTTTCATGAGGCTTGAGCCTGTTTCCAGCCGAGCCATCAGGCCGGTGACCCAAGGCCTGTCCGCCTGATGCCCGCCGACGCGGTCAAGGCACGGGTCGAGCAGGTTTATCGCCAGGACTCGCGGCGAATCCTGGCGACCCTGATTCGCCTGCTGGGGGATTTCGACCTCGCTGAAGAAGCCCTGCACGAGGCCTTCTTTATCGCGGTCGAGCGCTGGCAGCGTGACGGTGTGCCCGATAACCCGCGGGCCTGGCTGGTATCGGCCGGACGCTTCAAGGCGATCGACAGCTTGCGTCGGCGGGCGCGCTTCGCCGCCTCGCAGCCGATGCTGATTGCCCAGCTTGAAGAACTGGAGCAAACCGAGTGGAGCGATGAAGACGTGGAAGACGATCGGCTGCGGCTGATTTTCACTTGTTGTCACCCGGCACTGGCAGCCGATGCGCAGGTGCCGTTGACCCTGCGTGAAGTCTGCGACCTGACCACCGAGGAAATCGCCCGGGCCTTCCTCGCCGCGCCAGCGACCATTGCCCAGCGCATCGTGCGGGCCAAGGCAAAGATTCGCGACGCGAAGATTCCCTATCAGGTGCCGTCCCGTACGGAGCTGCCTGAGCGGCTCGACAGTGTGCTTCGGGTCATTTACCTGGTGTTCAACGAGGGCTATTCGGCATCGATGGGCGCCGAATTGACCCGCGAAGACCTGACGCGCGAAGCCATCCGTTTGGCGCGCCTGTTGATGGAGTTGCTGCCCGAAGCCGAAGTCATGGGGTTGCTCGCATTGATGCTCTTGCACGAATCGCGGCGGCCGGCACGAACCTCAATGACCGGCGAGTTGGTTTTGCTGGACGAGCAGGACCGGTCGCTGTGGGATCGCGCCATGATCACCGAAGGCTGCGCCATGGTCGAGGCCGCGCTCAATACCCGGCGGTTCGGGCCTTATTGCCTGCAAGCGGCGATCGCTGCGGTGCACGCCGAAGCATCGACGGCGCAAGAGACCGACTGGCCGCAGATCGTCGGCCTCTACGACATGCTCTTGCGCGCGGTGCCATCACCGGTGATCGAACTCAACCGGGCGGCTGCCCTGGCCAAGCGCGACGGGCCCCAGGCGGGGCTGCAGCTGGTCGACGGGATATTGGGCCGGGGCGAATTGACCGACTATCACCTGGCCCATTCGGCGCGGGCGGAGTTCTGTCGGCAGTTGGGGCGGGTTGAAGAGGCGAGGGCGGCGTATCGACGTGCGCTTGAACTGACGCAGCAGTTGCCGGAACGGCGGTTTATCGAAGCCAGGCTTGCCGGGTTGCAATGAGGTGGCGCCGGGCACAGCCCCGTGGCGAGGGAGCTTGCTCCCGCTGGGTCGCGAAGCGGCCCCCCGCGGTGTGCCAGTTAAATGAAAGGAGCTGCTGCGCAACTCAGCGGGAGCAAGCTCCCTCGCCACGGGTTTTTGCTTATGTCCGTGCGCAGAAGGGCACACAAACAAAAAAGGCGACCCGAAGGTCGCCTTTTTCAATCGTCCAACGTTGATCAGAACTCGTGATCAGCATTGTCCGGGTTCAGGTCGCTGATGCCCAGCTTGCCCGCGGCCTGTTCGATCGAACCGGTCTGCTTGACCAGGGCGGCGATGGCGTCGCGTACGATCTGGTTGCCCGCGGTGTTGCCAGCAGCGATCAGTTGGTCGTAGTGCTCACCCTTGTTGGCGTGATCGACCATGACCTGGATCTTGGCTTCGGTGTCGGCCAGGTCGGTCTTGAGCGCGGTGTCGGCGGCCGGGTCGGCCTTGGCCACGAGGGACGACAGGCTGGCGCCAGTCATCTTGGTGCCGTCGACGCGGGTGTATTCGCCCAGGTAGACGTTACGCACGCCCTTGGCATCGTAGAAGTGCGAGTTGTGGGTGTTGTCGCTGAAGCAGTCCTGTTCGTCTTCCGGGGAGTTGGCTTCCAGGGAGACTTTCATGCGCTCGCCCGCCAGTTCGCCCAAGGACAGGCTGCCCATGCCGAACAACATCTTGCGCAGGCCGGTTTCGGCAGGTTCGGCTTCCAGGGTGGCGCGGTAGTTGTCGGCCACGTTCGGCTTCCAGTTGCCGACCATTTCCTGCAGGTCGTTGACCAGCAATTGGGTCACGGACTTCAGGTAGGCACGACGACGGTCGTTGTGGCCGCCAGTGGCGCCGGCGCCTTCCAGGTAATCCGAGGCCGGGCGATTGCCGGCGCCAGGGCCGGTACCGTTGAGGTCTTGGCCCCACAGCAGGAATTCGATGGCGTGGTAACCGGTGGCAACGTTGGCCTCGGAACCACCCAGCTCGTTCAGGCTGGCGAGTTTTTCCGGGGTGATGTCCTTGACGTCGACCTTGTCTTCGCCAACCTGGACTTCGGTGTTGGCGATGATGTTGGCGGTGGCGCCCGGGTTGCCCAAGGCGTGTTCGTAGGATTTGTCGACGTAGTCGATCAGGCCTTCGTCCAGGGGCCATGCGTTCACTTGGCCTTCCCAGTCATCGATGATGGTGTTGCCGAAGCGGAACACTTCGCTCTGCAGGTAAGGCACGCGCGCGGCAACCCAGGCAGCCTTGGCGGCTTTCAGGGTGTCGGCATTCGGCTTGGCGAGGAAGGCGTCGACGGCGGTTTGCAGGGTCTTGGCGGTGGATTCGGCATCGCTGTAGACGGCATAGACGATGTCGGCGTAGTGCGCGACAACAGCCTTGGCTGCGGTTTCGTCGATCTTGCCAGCGGCAGCGGGGGCCGCCGGTGCAGCGGCGCTGGCGGCCGGTGTTGGCGCTTGCGGCGCGGCGGCCTTGTCTTTGCCTTCGCCGCAACCGGCGAGGGAAATGGCGATGGCCAACAGACTGGCGGTAGCCAGAGGCATACGAATCATGGCGTAGATCCTGCTTCGATGATGAGTGGGGCTGGCGCGAGGGTGCGCAAAAACTGCGACATAATGCGAAAGATTTGCATTATGTGTAAAGGGTGCGGCTGTAAATATTTCTTGTTTGATAATGCAGATCGCCGCCTTTCGGCGGCGTCTGTAGGCGCTGCCTCGCGAAGCGAGGCTGCGATCCTTTGATTGACCCTTGAATCCCAAGCGAACATCAAGGGATCGCAGGCTTCGCCAGCGCCTACAGGTGCATGGCAGCAGGGATCAGACGATGGAGGCCTTGATGCGCTCCGCCTGCTTCAGATAGAGGCCCAGCTCCCGGGCCGGCAGGGGTTTGCTGTAGTAGTAGCCCTGGCCTTCGTGGCAGCCCTCGGAAATGATGTAGGCCTCTTGCTCGATCGTTTCGACGCCTTCGGCAATGACCTGCATCCCCAGGCTTTTGCCCAACTGGATAATGGCGCGGACGATGGTCGCGTCGTCTTCGTCATCGAGCAGGTCCTGGACGAAACTCTTGTCGATCTTGATCTTGTCCAGCGGCAGGCTCTTGAGGTAACTCAGCGACGAATAACCGGTACCGAAGTCATCAATGGCGATCAGCGCTCCGGAGCGACGCAGGCTCAGCAGATGCTGGGCAGCCGTGGTGATGTCTTCCATCAGGCCGGTCTCGGTGACTTCCAGTTCCAGGCTCCGTGGCGGCAAGCGGTACATCTGCAGGAAGTTGTTCACCACCCGTGGCAGCTCGGCGTGGTGCAACTGCACAGTGGACAGGTTCACCGCCATGCGCATGTCGACAAAGCCCTGGTCGTGCCACTCGCGCAATTGCTTGCAAGCCTGGTCCAGCACCCATTCGCCGATGGCGATGATGGTGCCGTTCTGCTCGGCCAGGGGAATGAACAGGTCCGGCGGCACCAGGCCGTGTTCGGGATGATGCCAGCGAATCAAGGCTTCGGTGCCCACCACGCGCAAGTCGCGGTAACTGATCTGCGGCTGGTACACCAGCGTGAACTGTCCACGGGCCAGGGCTTCGCGCAGGTCTTTTTCCAATTCGCGGCGCCGCCGCATCTCGCTGTCGACGCTGGCGATGTAGAACTGGTAGCGATTGCGCGAGCGGGTCTTGGCCAGGGTCATGGTCTGCTCGGCTTTCTGCAGCAGTTTCTCCGTGCTGTCACCGTCTTCGGGAAACAAGGTGATACCAATCGTGGCGCGCAGGCGGATCTCGTGATCATCGATCGCGAACGGCGCTTCCAGGTCGTCGAGGATACTCTGGGCCAGTTCGGCGGCTTCGTAGGGTTGCTCGATATCGGCCTGGACCAGGGCAAACTGGTCACCGCCCAATCGCGCCAGCGCGCCGAGACGCCCGCTGTGGGCGCGCAGTCGATCGGCCAGGGCCAAGAGCAACTGGTCGCCAGTCTGATAGGTGAATTGTTCATTGATGCTCTTGAAATCATCCAGCCCTACGCACAACACCGCTACGCGACGTTGCAGGCGCCCGGCGTCCACCAGGATCTTGTCCAATTGCTGCTGGAGTTGCTGGCGATTGGGCAGACCGGTCAGGAAGTCGTACTGGGCCATGCGCAGCAGGCTGTTTTCTGCTTCATGGCGCAGGTGCGTGTTGCGCTCGATGGAGGCGAGTAACTGGTTGGCGGTATTGATCCACAGGCCCAGCTCATTGTGCTCGTGCCCCGGCAATTGCGGGATCTTGTGCGCGCTGGGGCGGTCGGGATTGATTTCGGTCAGGTGCTGGATAATCCGCGACAGGGGTTTGGTCAACAGCCAGTGATAAACCAGGTACAGCACCAGGCCCATCGCCAAGGCGCGCAGCATTCCGGAAGTAAAGATGATCACTGAACTGATGATGAAACCCTGGCCATAGGTGGCGGTGTCCAGGGTAATGCTGAGGTCGCCGTAATATTCGCTGTAGGGGCCACGACCCACCAACTGCGTGGTGAAGGTTCGTTCCTGGCCGAGAATCAGGTCTGTCAGCCAACGGCTCTTGGAATGCTGCAAAGGCCGGGTCTTTTCCGCGAGCATGGTTTCACCGGGGTGGCCGATGGACGCCATGCGCACGGCTTCGTCCCGGAACAGCCCTTCGATCACCTGCATGCCCATTTCCCGGTCCAGGCTGTAGACCGCCTGGGTAGAAGGATCGCGGAACATATCGAGGATGCGCTGGGCGTCGTCAGTAACGGCCCGGTTGGTTTTGTAGGCATCGAACACGATCTGGGCACAGCTCAAGATCATGCCAACGATCAATGCCGAGAGGAGCACGACCCGGAGCAACTTCACAGACAAGCTGTTCTTGAGTTCCAGCTTCAAAGAGAGATTCCTTGTTCCGTGCGGGTAGCGTCAAGTTGCCATGAGTATTGGCAATCCTGTGATGTCAGTCAAAGGGACAATCAAACACAAGGGTTTTCGCCTGAAACCTGGCCGTTATACGGTGTTTACAGAGTGATTACTCTACGACCATTGTTTCGGTTGGAAGGGCCTGCAACTTGAGGCCTGGCGGGATTTTTTCTTGGATTTCAGACGCGAGGTCATCTGCCCTGGGCGATTGTTGCTCGTTCACCGCGAAGCTTGTTGTGGGAGCGGGCTTGCTCGCGAAAGCGGCGTGTCAGCCGACGGATAGGTTGCCTGCCGCGCTGCCTTCGCGAGCAAGCCCGCTCCGACACAATAATCCAAGCGACTCCCCAAAAAAAAACGGCACCTTCCCGTCGGGAAAGTGCCGTTTTTATTGGCATCACAACTTACGCAGTAAAGGCCTTGCCTTCGAACTGCTCAGCCACGAACTTCCAGTTGACCAGGTTCCAGAACGCTTCGACGTACTTTGGACGAAGGTTGCGGTAGTCGATGTAGTAAGCGTGTTCCCAGACGTCGCAGGTCAGCAGCGGGGTGTCGCCGCTGGTCAGCGGGTTGCCGGCGCCGATGGTGCTGGCCAGGGCCAGGGAGCCGTCAGCTTTCTTCACCAGCCAGCCCCAGCCGGAACCGAAGGTGCCGATGGACGTCTTGCTGAATTCTTCCTTGAACTTGTCAAACGAACCGAAGGCGGCGTTGATGGCTTCAGCCAGGGCGCCGGTTGGTTGACCGCCGGCGTTTGGCGCCAGGCAGTTCCAGTAGAAGGTGTGGTTCCAGACCTGAGCGGCGTTGTTGAAGATACCGCCCGAGGAAGTCTTGACGATTTCTTCCAGGGTCTTGCCTTCGAACTCGGTGCCAGGCACCAGGTTGTTCAGGTTCACGACATAGGTGTTGTGGTGCTTGTCGTGGTGGTATTCCAGCGTTTCTTTGGAGATGTGTGGCGCCAGTGCGTCGTGTGGGTACGGCAGCGGCGGCAATTCGAAAGCCATGGTGATTCTCCTAATCAGGTCAGTTGCGGTGAGCGCAAGGCCGATCACGGGCGGCCAGACTAGCGCCAGCGAGTTTGTACTCTTTGGGCGCAGGAGTCGGATCATAGCACCGGGGGGGCGGCATAACCACGCAACAACTGTGTGGGATAGAGGTTCCAGAGCGGTTTGGAATATCAGCCCGAGACGATTAATTGCATCGCCACGGTGAACATCATCACCGCCACCAGCAGGTCCAGGACGCGCCAGGTAGCGGGCCGGGCCAACCAGGGCGCCAACCACGCGGCACCAATGGCGAGAACGGAAAACCACAGCAGCGAGGCGCTGGCTGCCCCCATGACATACGCACCGGGCACGCTTTGCTGGGCGCCGAGGGAACCGATCAGCAGCACGGTGTCGAGGTAGACGTGAGGGTTGAGCAACGTGACCGCCAGTGCACTGAGCAGCACCGTGCGCAATGAGCGCGCCGCCTGTTTCTCGTCCCGTTGCAGGCTTTGTTTCGAAAAGGCCCGGCGCAATGCCTGGCTGCCGTACCAGAGCAAGAATACGGCGCCCCCCCAGCGGGCGATCGACAGCAGCAGCGGACTTTGGGCCAGCAGGGTTGCCAGCCCGAATACCCCGGCAGCCACCAACAGCGCATCGCAGGTCACGCAGAGCGCCGCCACGGGCAAGTGGTGCTCGCGGCGCAAGCTCTGGGCGAGGACGAAGGCATTCTGGGCGCCAATCGCCATGATCAACCCGAGGGCCACCAGCAGGCCGTTCACATAGCTTTGCCACATAAGTATTTCTCCATCCGAGTTCGCAATGCTGGCCATTCTCCGGTTCGTCGAGTTATAAGAAAAACCAATCTTGCTGATTGCTCATTAGGAAAACTGATGTTCGACTACAAATTGCTTTCCGCCCTGGCGGCCGTGGTCGAGCAGGCCGGTTTCGAACGTGCTGCGCAGGTCCTGGGGTTGTCGCAATCGGCCATTTCCCAGCGGATCAAATTGCTCGAGGCGCGCGTTGGCCAGCCCGTACTGGTGCGCGCCACGCCGCCGGCACCGACCGAGATCGGCCGTCGCCTGCTCAACCATGTCCAGCAGGTCAGGTTGCTGGAGCGTGATCTGCAAAGCCTGGTACCAGCGTTGGACGAGGAGGGACTCCCCGAGCGCCTGCGGATTGCCTTGAATGCCGACAGTCTGGCGACGTGGTGGGCCGGCGCCGTGGGGACATTCTGCGCCGAACAGCATCTGTTGCTGGACTTGGTGGTAGAGGACCAGACCGTTGGCCTCAAGCGCATGCGTGCTGGCGAAGTGGCGGCTTGTGTTTGTGCCAGCGAGCGTCCCGTGGCGGGTGCCCGCAGCGTATTGCTGGGGGCCATGCGTTACCGTGCCCTTGCCAATCCGGCCTTCATCGCCCGGCATTTCCCCGATGGAGTGCGCGCCGATCAACTGGCTCGCGCGCCGGCCCTGGTGTTCGGCCCGGATGATTTCCTGCAGCACCGATACCTTGCGTCCCTCGGCGTCGAAGGCGGTTTCGAGCATCACCTGTGCCCGTCATCCGAAGGTTTCATTCGCCTTGCCGAGGCGGGGCTTGGCTGGGGGCTGGTGCCTGAATTACAGGTCCGTGAGCAACTGGAGCGGGGCGAACTGGTGGAGCTGGTGGCAGATAAACCGATCGATGTGCCGCTGTACTGGCATCATTGGCGCAATGGCGGGCAGTTGCTCGGCTTGTTGACCGAACAACTGGTTCGCGCGTCTGGGCAGTGGCTGGTGCCGTTGGGCTGATTCGCAGCGTCAGGATTGCACGCAATACGCAAAACCTTCTTCATCGGAGCACTACATGAAAATTCTCGTCACCGGCGCGAGCGGCTTCATCGGCGGACGCTTTGCGCGTTTCGCCCTGGAGCAAGGCCTGGATGTTCGGGTCAACGGCCGCCGGGCCGAAAGCGTCGAGCACCTGGTGAGGCGCGGCGCCGAATTCATCCCAGGCGACCTGAGCGACCCGGAACTGGCCCGTGAACTGTGTCGGGACGTTGATGCGGTGGTGCATTGCGCCGGCTCAGTGGGGCTGTGGGGCCGCTATCAGGATTTTCACCTGGGTAATGTCCAGCTCACCGAAAACGTTGTCGAGGCTTGCCTCAAGCAGAAGGTTCGGCGGATGGTGCACCTGTCGTCCCCGTCCATTTATTTCGATGGCCGTGACCACGTGGGACTGACGGAAGAACAAGTGCCCAAGCGCTTCAAGCATCCCTACGCCGCCACCAAATACCTGGCGGAACAGAAAGTCTTCGGCGCCCAGGAGTTCGGCCTGGAAGTGTTGGCGCTGCGGCCGCGCTTCGTCACCGGGGCCGGAGACATGAGCATTTTCCCGCGCCTGTTGAAAATGCAGCGCAAGGGTCGGCTGGCGATTGTCGGCAACGGACTGAACAAAGTGGATTTCACCAGCGTCCAGAACCTCAATGAAGCGCTGCTCAGCAGCCTGCTGGCCACGGATTCGGCGTTGGGCAAGGCCTACAACATCAGTAATGGGACGCCGGTGCCGCTGTGGGACGTGGTCAACTACGTCATGCGAAAAATGGAAGTCCCGCAGGTCAGGCGTTATCGGCCCTACGGGCTGGCCTACAGCCTCGGAGCCGTGAACGAAGGTTTGTGCGCGCTTTGGCCCGGTCGCCCTGAACCGACGCTGTCGCGCCTGGGCATGCAGGTCATGAACAGAAATTTCACCCTGGACATCAGTCGGGCCAGGCATTATCTCGATTACGATCCACAGGTCGGTTTGTGGACCGCCCTCGATGAATTTTGCGCCTGGTGGCGTGTCCAGGACGCCCGCTGATCGCCCCGTCGTGAACCGAGTGCCCGGTTCGGGGTCAATGGGTGCGGCGGGCGAGGGGGTTATACTCGCCACATCAAGCCATCCCCGGTTTCCCAAAGGTTAGACCCATGCCCATGCGTAACGATGCCAACGACGACTTCGATGATGTACCGAGCCTGCGGATGCGGGCCGACATTCCCGATGACGATGACTTCATGCCCAACCGCCAGCCCCACGTGCAAGCACGTCCGGCGCCCGTTGCGGCGGCCAAAGTCAAGGGGCCGAGCACAGGGCCGTTGTGGGCACTGATCGGCGCGCTGCTGTGTGCTTTCGCTTTCCTGGCGTGGTGGAGCTTCCAGCAGATTTCCCTGATGGAACAGCAACTGGTGGCCACCCAGGAAAGCTTCGCCCGGATCAGCGAGGATGCGGCGGGGCGCTTGCAGGACATTTCCGGCAAGGTCGTCGCCGGCCAGTCAAATGTCATGAGCGACAGTGAAGCCTTGAAACTGCAGATCAAGCAGTTGGACAACAAGCTGCAGGAGCAGGGCCGGCAATTCGAAAGCCGGTTGCAGGAGGTGAACAAGCCGCAGCAAGGCGCGTTCGGTCCGTCCGATGACCTGGGCAAGGAACTGGCCCAGATCATTACCCAGGCCAGCGCACAGGAAAACGCCACCGCCCAGTTGCAGGCGGCCAACAAAGAACTCCAAGCCCAGCTCAAGACGCTGACGGCTGAAGTGACTGCCCTGAAGAACCAAGGCGAGGGCGGTGCCCTGGATGCCCAGCTCAAGAGCATCGGTGCCGACATCACGGCCCTGAAGCGAGCCACTTCCAACTCGGCCATCGAGCGCCTGGAGCAGGACATGGTCGTGCTCAAGAGCCAGCAGGACAACCGTTCGGGCAACACCGCCGAATTCGATGCGTTCCGTGGCCAGGTCACCCGCAACATCAACACGCTGCAATCGCAGATTCAGTACCTGCAGCAGCAACTGAGCGCTCGGTCCCAATAAGCCTGGGTAGCTCTTGGCCAGCGCCTACCCCGTAGGCGCTGGCGAAGGCTGCGATCTTTTGATCTTCAGGTCTTTCGCTCAAAACTCAATTGTCAGGGAAAAGATCGCAGCCTCGTTGCACTCGGCAGCTCCTACTTATCCCACGCCGTCTACGCTCTTGAAACACCAACAAGAACGAGGGCGCGCGCATGGGGTTTATTCGAAGGCTGGCCGGGCTGGCCGCACTGCTGATATTGGTCCAGGCCCAGGCCGCCGCGCCGGACGACGGCCAGGCCGCCCGGGCATTGCTGGAAAAGGCCCTGGCCTACTACCACGACAACGGCGACAAAGCGTTCGCCGCGTTCAGCCGCCAGGGCGAATTCGTCGACAAGGACCGCTACGTGTTCGTGGTCGATACCCAAGGCGTAATGCTTGCCAGCGGCGGTCCTTCATCAGCGTTGATCGGGCGTGACGTTTCCGAGGTGCTGGGACCTGACTTGCGCAAGGCTTTCAAAGAGGCGCTGAAAACCCCCGAGGCCAGCGGTATCCAGCAGGCTGACTATCGTTGGCAGAACTGGGCAGACGGCAAGGTCGAGCGCAAGCATGTGTATTTCCAGCGGGTCGGCGAGCGAATCCTCGCGGTTGGCTACTACCTGCCAAGGGCCTCCGCCGAACAGGCGAGGGCGCTGTTGGACAAGGCGGCGGGTGATTTGCTGAAGAACGAGAAAGGCACGCTGACGGCGATCAACTCGCTCAAGGGCGGCTACCTTCAGGACGACTTGTATGTATTTGTCGTTGACCTCGATACCCGTCGCTATGTTGGGCACGGCACCAACCTGCGGCTGATCAATACCGATTTCGCCAAGATCAAGGATCCGGACGGCAAGCCTGTGGGCGAGCCGATCCTGGCCATGATCGGCAAGCAGGACGCTGGGGAATATGAGTATCGCTGGAAGAATCCGGTGACGGGGAGGGTTGAGAACAAGCATGCGTATTTGAAGAAGGCGGGACATTTCCTGGTGGCGGTGGGGTATTACAGTCCTTGAGTTTCTAACATGAGACTCGTGACTGTTGGAGAACCCCTGTGGGAGCGAGCTTGCTCGCGAAGACGATGCCACAGTCGATGAAGATACTGGATGTGCCGGCCTCTTCGCGAGCAAGCCCGCTCCCACAGGGGGCTGCGGCGTACGCAAGACCAGTGGCTGTTGATAAGCCAGTGTGGGAGCGGGCTTGCTCGCGAAGGCGGCGGCACAGTCGATGAAGATATCGAACCTGCCGGCCTCTTCGCGGGCAAGCCCGCTCCCACAGGTGAAAACAGAACCAGGTCAGCTTTAAGGCCGAAGATACGGATATACACCCATAACCCAGCCGAAAATCACCCGGCCACCAACACCCGAATCGCCTCCAACCGCAACGCCGCCTTCTCCAGCATCGCCAACCCCTGCTCACGTTGCCGGCGCAGTGCCTCCAGCTCACTGTCCCGAACAGTAGGGTTAACCGCTTGCAGCGCGGTCAAGCGGGCCAGTTCTTCCTCGGTATCAGCCGCCAGGCGACGTTGAGCCTCGGCCACGCGTTCGGCGTGACGCGGGGTGATCTTCTCTTCGCCGGCATTGATCCGCGGCGCGAGCTGGTCACGCTGGGCCTGGATGAACTTGTTGGCGCTGGCGCGAGGCACGCTTTCGAGCTGGTCGTTCAAGGTCTCGAACGAGACCCGGGCCGCCAGGTCGTTGCCGTTCGCGTCCAACAGGCAGCGCAAGGCGGCCGGTGGCAGGTAGCGGCCCAGTTGCAGCGAGCGCGGGGCAACCACTTCGCTGACGTACAGCAGTTCCAGCAGCACGGTGCCGGGCTTGAGCGCCTTGTTCTTGATCAGCGCCACGGCGGTGTTGCCCATGGAGCCGGACAGCACCAGGTCCATGCCGCCTTGCACCATCGGATGCTCCCAGGTGATGAACTGCATGTCTTCGCGAGACAGCGCCTGGTTGCGGTCATAGGTGATGGTCACGCCTTCGTCGTCGCCCAGCGGGAAACTGGCGTCGAGCATTTTTTCGC
This sequence comes from Pseudomonas alvandae, assembly GCF_019141525.1. Taxonomy (GTDB): domain Bacteria; phylum Pseudomonadota; class Gammaproteobacteria; order Pseudomonadales; family Pseudomonadaceae; genus Aquipseudomonas; species Aquipseudomonas alvandae. Next base: position 5,029,687 of record NZ_CP077080.1, on the reverse strand, counting down.
TCGGCTTGAGGATCAGCGCGTTGTCGGAGTGGTCCTCGCTGTCGATGCCGAAGGCGTCGAACAGGGTCTCCATGTAGATCGGCAGGGCGAACTGGTCGTCCTGTTCGAGAATCGCTTCGACCAGCGCGTCACCTTCGCCTGCGCCGCCGGAGTTGAGCTCCAGCAGGCGGTCGCGACCGGTGTGCAGCTCGGCTTCCAGGCGCTCGCGCTCGGCGCGGGCCTCATCGATCAGCGCTTGCCAGTCGCCATCGTCGGCTTCTTCCAGCAACGGCAACAGGCGCGGACCGAACTGATGCTGCAAGGCGTTGCCGGTCGGGCAGGTGTTGAGGAAGGCATTCAGTGCTTCGTGATACCACTGGAACAGCCGCGCTTGCGGGCTGGTTTCCAGGTAGGGCACGTGCAGCTCGATGGTGTGTTTCTGGCCGATCCGATCCAGGCGGCCGATCCGCTGCTCCAACAGGTCCGGGTGCGACGGCAGGTCGAACAGGACCAAGTGGTGAGCGAATTGGAAGTTGCGGCCTTCGCTGCCGATTTCCGAACAGATCAGCACTTGCGCGCCGAACTCTTCATCGGCGAAGTAGGCGGCGGCACGGTCACGCTCGAGGATATTCATGCCTTCGTGGAAAACCGTGGCCGGAATGCCGGAGCGCACGCGCAGGGCGTCCTCCAGGTCCATGGCGGTTTCCGCGTGGGCGCAGATCACCAGGACCTTGGTGCGCTTGAGCATTTTCAGTTGGTCGATCAGCCACTCGACGCGCGGGTCGAACTTCCACCAGCGCTCTTCTTCGCTGGCGTCCGGCTGGGCCTGGAAGCTGACTTCCGGGTACAGCTCGGCGTGATCGCCCAATGGCAGTTCGAGGTATTCGTCCGGGCACGGCAGTGGATAGGCGTGCAGCTTGCGCTCGGGGAAGCCTTGTACGGCGGCGCGGGTATTGCGGAACAGCACGCGGCCGGTGCCGTGGCGGTCCAGCAGCTCGCGAACCAGGCGGGCGCTGGCTTCGATGTCGCCATCGTTGACGGCGGTCAGCAGTGCTTCGCCTTCGTTACCCAGGAAACCCTGGATGGTCTTGTGGGCTTGGGGCGAGAGTCGACCTTTGTCCAGCAGCTCCTGGACGGCCTCGGCCACCGGGCGATAGTTTTCGCTTTCGGCGCGGAAGGCCTGCAGGTCATGGAAACGATTCGGGTCAAGCAGGCGCAGGCGGGCGAAGTGACTGTCCTGGCCGAGTTGCTCCGGGGTCGCGGTGAGCAGCAACACGCCGGGGATGGTTTCGGCCAGCTGCTCCACCAGCGCATATTGCGGGCTGACGTGATCTTCATGCCACACCAGGTGGTGGGCTTCGTCGACGACCATCAGATCCCAACCCGCGGCAAACAGCGCGTCCTGGGCTTTCTCGTCTTCCACCAGCCATTCCAGTGCCACCAACGCCAGTTGGGTGTCTTCGAACGGGTTGCTGGCATCACTTTCGATGAAACGCTCTTCGTCGAACAGCGCCACCTGCAGATTGAAGCGCCGACGCATTTCAACCAGCCATTGGTGCTGGAGGTTTTCCGGCACCAGGATCAGGATGCGGTTGGCACGGCCGGAGAGCAGTTGCCGATGAATGATCAGTCCGGCTTCGATGGTCTTGCCCAGGCCCACTTCGTCCGCCAGCAACACGCGCGGCGCGATGCGGTCGGCCACTTCGCGGGCGATGTGCAGTTGATGGGCAATCGGCTGGGCACGTACGCCACCCAGGCCCCATAGCGGGGACTGCAATTGGCGGCTGGTGTGTTCCAGCGTGTGGTAGCGCAGGGAGAACCACGCCAGGGGATCGATCTGGCCGGCGAACAGGCGGTCGCTGGCCAGGCGGAACTGGATGAAGTTCGACAGTTGGGTTTCCGGCAGCGTGACGACTTCGTTCTGTGCGTTGAGGCCGTGATAGACCAGCAGCCCGTCGACGTCATCGACTTCGCGCACGGTCATTTTCCAGCCTTCGAAGTGAGTGATCACGTCACCCGGCGAAAACCGCACGCGAGTGAGGGGCGCATTCCGTAGCGCGTACTGGCGAGTGTCGCCAGTGGCCGGATAGAGCACGGTCAACAAGCGGCCGTCCTGTGCCAGAACGGTGCCTAAACCCAGCTCGGCTTCGCTGTCACTGATCCAGCGTTGCCCCGGTTGATACTGCTGCGCCATGCTGCCTGACTCCCGCCTTGAAAAAGCCGGCTATCTTAACGGAATGCTCCGTCAGACCAAAGGATTTACGCACGCATGCAGCCTTCGCGGCGACTTGTCATCCAGTGATCCAAGGGAACTTAAGCGGGCTCGGTGATCAAACAAGCTTGTGTCCTGCCGGGGCGTAATGCCAACCAGGTCACAAGTTTCGGACCAGCGGTTCAAGCCGCACCTCCCTTGGCCGACAACCTGAAGACAGGAGACCTTTATGTTGCCACCCATGCTCCCTTTGAGCGCCGTACCCATCACCGCTCAACAGGATCCGGTTCGCCAGCGACCGGACATACCGCCCGTGGTCCCGGTGCAACAGAGCTCCAACGAAAGCACCATCGACCTGCAGAACCGCGATCCGGAAGAGGCTGCGCTGCTATTGCGCGAGGAACAGCAGCGCCAGCAGGAGCGCAACCGGCGCCGCCGTGAAGCGGATGAGGATCCCGAGGAGCACCTGGCGGTCCCCGGCACGGAACTGAACGCCGATAACACCGTTCCGGTTGTCCCGCTGGTGGAGGGGGAATCGCGCCAGGGCCTGTGGGTCGATATCCAGATCTGATGCGGGCTTTGCCAATATGGCCGACAGCCCGCATCATGGGCGCATCGCCATTCACTGCACGATGCCGTACGCCATGAGCCAAGACGACAAACTGATCGACTTCAGTGCTGAACGCGCCAAGCGCGTCCATGACCTCAACGAAAAGCGCCTCAATGAAGTTCGCCAGGCATTCGAACAGGCGATGCCTTTGGGCAAGGCGAAGAAGAAGCCGAAAAACAAACCGAAAAAGCGCTGAAATCCCCTCGATCCATTGATGCAGATCAGTTATTTCCCCCTCTTCGCGCCCCGTTGCGGGCGTTATTGACGCCGGTCAATTTTCATCCAGGCCTGATTGGTTAACTTGAACCCATCGCAACAGGGACAAGACCAGGAGGCCAGTCATGTTTATCGATAATGTGGTGTTTGCCGGTGTATTGACGGTTGGCCTCATGTTCGTGTTTTTCGCAGGTTTCGGATTATTCATCTGGAAAGACGCTCACAAGCGCAAAAAGCCGTAGGTCTTTCCAGCGACAACGAGCACGCAAGGCATTTTGGGCGACTTCGGTCGCCCTTTTTTTTGTGCGTGATTTCCCGGCCCGATACCCATCAACTGTGGGAGCGAGCTTGCTCGCGATGGCGGTGGGTCAGTCAACACATGCCTCTACAGACATACCGCTATCGCGAGCAAGCCCGCTCCCACAGTTGTCAGGTGTGCGGGCATAAAAAAAGGTGCGAACCGCAAGGAACGCACCTTTTTTTGTGAGCCGCTGGAATCAGCTGCCCAAGGCCTTGGACGCCAGCCAGAACAGCCCGGCCGACAGGGCGACTGTCGCTGGCAGGGTCAGCACCCAGGCCAGGAGGATGTTGCGCACGGTGCCACCTTGCAGGCCGCTCTTGTTGGCGACCATGGTGCCCGCCACGCCGGAAGACAGCACGTGGGTGGTGGAAACCGGCAAGCTGAAGATGTTCGCCGCGCCAATCATGCAGGCGGTGGTGATCTGCGCCGACATGCCTTGGGCATAGGTCATGCCTTGCTTGCCGATCTTCTCGCCGATGGTCAGTACCACGCGTTTCCAGCCGACCATGGTGCCCAGGCCGAGTGCCAGGGCAACCGCCAGGATCACCCAGAACGGGGCGTATTCAGTGGTGGCGGTCAGGTCCTTGCGCAGCTTGTTCAGGTCGTCTTTCTCGCGGGCCGCCAGGCCTGGCAACTTGCCGACCTTCTTCGCCGTGTCGTCCAGGCAAAGTAGGTAGCGACGAACCTCGATGCGTCTTTCCGACGGCAGCGAGTGGTAGTCCGCCACGCCTTTGAGGGTGTCGAGCAGGGCGTTGATCGTCGGTTCGGTCTGTTGCGGGTTGCAACGGAATTTCTCCGGCAGATCACCTTCGACGCTTTTGCCCAGCGCCAGGAACTCACCGAGGGAGTCGCTGTTGCGCGTGTAGAACTGGCTCAGGTGCAGGGTCGCATCACGAGTACGCTCGATCTGGTAGGTGGTGCTGGTCAGGTCGAGTACGAACTGCGCCGGCACGATACCGATCAGCACCAGCATGATCAGGCCGATACCTTTTTGGCCATCGTTGGAACCGTGGACAAAGCTGACCGCCATGGCCGAGATCACCAGGACCAGGCGATTCCAGAACGGCGGGTGCTTCTTGTCGTCGATCTTGCGACGCTGCTCTGGCGTCTTGTGCATCTTCGACAATGGACGCCACCACTTCAGGCCAATCAACACCAGGGCGGCGATGAGGAAGCCGGCCATGGGCGAGAACACCAGGGAAGCGCCGATATCGATCGCCTTCTGCCAGTTCACCCCGTCGGCCAACGGGATATCGTTGATCAGCGCATTGGCCAGGCCGACGCCGAGGATCGAACCGATCAGCGTGTGGGAGCTGGACGCTGGAATACCGAAGTACCAGGTGCCCAGGTTCCAGGTGATGGCCGCTGCGAGCAGCGAGAACACCATGGCCAGCCCGTGTCCGGTGTTCACATTGATCAGCAGTTCCACCGGCAGCAAGTGAACGATGGCATACGCCACCCCCACGCCGCCCAGCAGCACGCCGAGGAAATTGAACACACCGGAAAAGAACACCGCCAGGTGAGGTGGCATGGCTTTGGTGTAGATAACAGTGGCAACCGCGTTAGCGGTGTCATGAAAGCCGTTGATGAACTCGAAGGCGAGGACAAAAGCCAGGGCGAGCAAGAGGCTCACAAGCACCCAAGCATCCAGTCCGCTGAATAAATCGATCATGAAGGTTTTCTGACCCGGGAATAAGGGGGCGCGATTATGCCAGAAAACCTCGGTAATCGATGCACTGCCTGCTCATCGGTCACATTCTTCTACGAAATAATCGGGAGGAAACCGTGCGTGGCATGGTTTTGCCGGGGAGCTGCAAGCCTTTGTTTACAAGGCAGAAAGCCCTGCGGACACGCTTCTCCTCGGGGTAGGAAGGGGCCTGAAAATGTGTATGAAATATCTGGAAGAGAGGTCGGGCATGAACGCCCCCAACCGGCGGTGGCGAAAATGGCGGCCCGCTTTTGGCGGGCGCTTGACGACGAGGGCCGGCCAGGGTGGCGACCGGATACCGTCCACAGAAAACATCAAGCCCGGAGGTTAGCTCTCTTCGGCCTTGAGTTCCTTTTCCATCTTCTGAAGTTCCTGGCTGAACGCCTGATCCTGGACGGTGGCGCGTTTACGCCAAGGTTTGCGTTCCGGTTCAGGTTGCGCGGCGTAGGTGGTGATCTCCCCGCCGTAAACTTCCTTGTAACGTTGTTCCTGGCGCTCAAGTTCCGCGCGCAGTTCGTCTTTCGTCACAGTGTTACCTAATTAATTAATTGAATCTGGTGATACGCACTGCATGGGAACATGCAGACGGCCACGGCACCAGAGCTGAGCTGACGTAGCATCAGGGCTTCGTGTTGTTGCCGATACAGGGGAAGCGGCCACAGGTGCTTCAGGCACCGGCAGGCGACACAACAGCGATGAACTGTCGTGCCTGCGGACGGTAAGGTCGATGGGCCTCGCCGTCACTGAAACGCATTATAGCGGTCCGTTGGGAGAACTCTATCGGTAAAGATAAAACCGCTGGTTGTTTGTGTGAATCAATATTTGTATGGACTACTAGTTGTGTCAACAGACGTATTTCCCTAACTGTCGATATCCTGACGTCATTGTTGGCGACAAGTTCAATTTTCGAGTGGGGACATGTCCATTGCCGGCCGCTTTCGAAAGCGCTGTGCGGGTCAGTCGGGACATGGATTCATCATCACTTGATTGCGATTATCGATCGGCGGTTCGATAATCGAACGGTGTCGGCGATCCGTCCTTGTGCGTCTGCCGGCCCGCCAGTTGTAATAGCCGATATTCCGCAGAGGATCCGACATGAACGACCAATTGCGCAACGCTTTCACCTCAGTCGCGCCGCCGATCGTTGCCTCGCCTGCCAAGCGGATCCAGGCGTTGACTGGCGATCCGGATTTCATGACGTCGCTGGCCCGCGGCCTGGCCGTGGTCCAGGCATTCCAGGAGCGCAAGCGGCACCTGACCATCGCCCAGATCAGCCACCGCACGGAAATCCCCCGTGCCGCTGTCAGACGTTGCCTGCATACCTTGATCAAGCTCGGCTACGCCACCACCGATGGACGTACCTATTCGTTGCTGCCCAAGGTGCTGACCCTGGGTCACGCCTATCTGTCGTCGACACCGTTGGCCGTGTCCGCCCAGCCGTACCTGGACCGCATGAGCGAGCAGCTGCACGAGGCCTGCAACATGGCGACGCTCGAAGGTGACGACATCCTCTATATCGCCCGCTCGGCCACCACCCAGCGGCTGATTTCCGTGGATCTGTCCGTGGGCGGCCGTCTGCCGGCGTATTGCACATCGATGGGCAGAATCCTGTTGGCTGCCCTGGACGATGCGTCGTTGCGCGATTACCTGGACCACGCCGACTTGCAGGCCAAGACCAGCCGGACGTTGCATACACCCGAGGCGTTGCTCGAATGCCTGCAGCAGGTTCGGCAACAAGGCTGGTGCATCGTCGACCAGGAACTGGAGCAAGGCCTGCGCTCGATCGCCGTGCCGGTGTATGACGCATCGGGCCAGGTGGTCGCGGCGCTGAATGTCAGTACCCACGCGGGTCGGGTCAGCCGCAACGAGTTGGAGCAACGCTTCCTGCCGGGCCTGCTGGGAGCCAGCCGGGACCTCAGCGCGCAATTGTTCAGTTAAGTGTTCAGGCTAAGTTGTTCGATAAACGCACACAGTCGGCCGGGATGAATTGACGGTATTTGCCTGGTCTCATTAATGTCGCGCAGCGTCATCTGGCGTCCCTTGCGTGGAATAAAAATAAAATGAACCAGCCCCAGACTTCCGTAGGCACTTGCCTCGATGTGCAGTCCTTCATCAACGCTCAACCGATTTCGCGCTATCAGTGGCGCGTGGTCATTCTCTGTTTCCTGATTGTTTTCCTCGACGGCCTCGATACGGCGGCCATGGGCTTCATCGCGCCGGCCCTGTCCCAGGACTGGGGCATCGACCGGGCCAGCCTTGGACCGGTGATGAGTGCCGCGCTGATCGGCATGGTCTTCGGCGCGTTGGGTTCCGGGCCCCTGGCGGACCGCTTCGGGCGCAAGGTCGTGCTGGTCGGGGCCGTCGCCCTGTTCGGCGCATTCAGCCTGGCTTCCGCCTACAGCACCAATGTCGACCAATTGCTGGTGCTGCGTTTCCTGACGGGCCTGGGCCTGGGCGCTGGCATGCCGAACGCCACGACGCTGCTCTCCGAGTACACGCCGGAGCGCAAGAAGTCGCTGCTGGTGACGAGCATGTTCTGTGGCTTCAACCTCGGCATGGCTGGCGGCGGGTTCATTTCGGCCAAGTTGATCCCGGCATTCGGCTGGCACAGCCTGTTGATGATCGGCGGAATCCTGCCACTGATCCTGGCGGTGGTGCTGTTGTTCTGGTTGCCCGAGTCGGCGCGTTACCTGGTGGTGCGGAGCCGTGGCACGGACAAAGTGCGCAAGACCTTGGCGCCGATTGATCCTTCGACTATTGCCCAGGCATCCAGCTTCAGTGTGCCGGAACAGAAAACCGTGAAGGCGCGCAACGTGCTGGCGGTGATTTTCTCCGGGACCTACAGCGCTGGCACTTTGTTGTTGTGGCTGACGTATTTCATGGGGCTGGTGATTGTCTATCTCCTGACCAGTTGGCTACCGACCCTGATGCGTGACAGTGGCGCGAGCATGGAACAGGCCGCGTTTATCGGTGCGTTGTTTCAATTCGGCGGCGTCTTGAGCGCGGTCGGCGTGGGGTGGGCGATGGACCGGTTCAATCCGCACAAGGTCATCGGCATTTTCTATCTGATGGCCGGGCTGTTTGCCTACGCGGTAGGGCAGAGCCTGGGCAACATCACCTTGCTCTCCACCCTGGTGTTGGTGGCCGGCATGTGCGTAAACGGCGCGCAATCGGCGATGCCTTCCCTGGCGGCGCGCTTCTATCCGACCCAGGGCCGGGCCACCGGGGTTTCCTGGATGCTGGGCATCGGTCGGTTCGGGGCGATCCTTGGCGCCTGGATGGGCGCGACGTTGTTGGGCCTGGGCTGGAACTTCGAGCAGGTCCTGACGGCGTTGGTCATTCCTGCGGCCCTGGCGACCACGGCGGTGGTGATCAAGGGCATGGTCAGCCATGCGGATGCGACCTGAGTTTTTCCGAGCCTGAATCCTCACCCGTGGCGAGGGAGCTTGCTCCCGCTGGGGCGCGAAGTGGCCCTGATTTTTTTGGGCTGCTACGCAGCCCAGCGGGAGCAAGCTCCCTCGCCACAGTCCCGCGTGTTTCCGATGGCAGGGGAAATCGATAGCCAAACAACAATCTGTTCGATAAACGAACACTCAGTCGATTATCGGATTGTTTTGCCGTCATCCCGAAGCTTAATCTTCAGTCACTCCGGCGCTTGACCTCGCGCCTTTTTCTTCACGTCGGTCTACTGGAAAAACGGGAGCCTGCCCCATGGCTGAAATCCTTTCGCTGCACGACGCGGTGAAGCAATTCGTCAACGACGGCGATACCGTCGCGCTCGAAGGCTTCACGCACCTGATACCAACGGCGGCGGGTCATGAAATCATTCGCCAGGGCAAGAAAGACCTGACGTTGGTACGCATGACGCCTGACCTGATCTACGACCAGTTGATCGGCGCCGGTTGTGCTCGCAAGTTGATTTTCTCCTGGGGCGGCAACCCTGGCGTCGGGTCCTTGCACCGCCTGCGCGATGCCGTGGAAAAACAATGGCCGCACCCGCTGGAGATCGAAGAACACAGCCACGCCGACCTGGCCAATGCCTACGTCGCCGGTGCCTCCGGCCTACCGTTCGCGGTACTGCGAGCCTACGCCGGTTCCGACCTGCCGAAGGTCAACCCACTGATCAAGAGCGTGACCTGTCCCTTCACCGGTGAAGTATTGGCCGCTGTACCTTCGGTACGCCCGGACATCACGGTGATCCACGCCCAGAAAGCCGACCGCAAGGGCAACGTGCTGCTGTGGGGCATTCTCGGCGTGCAGAAAGAAGCCGCCCTGGCCGCCAAGCGTTGCATCGTCACCGTGGAAGAAATCGTCGACGACCTGAACGCGCCGATGAACGCCTGCGTGCTGCCGACCTGGGCGTTGAGCGCGGTGTGCCATGTCCCCGGCGGTGCCCATCCGTCCTACGCCCACGGCTACACCGAGCGTGACAATCGTTTCTACCAGGCGTGGGATCCGATCGCCCGGGACCGTGAGACGTTTACCGCATGGATCAACGAATACATCCACGGCACTCGGGATTTCAGTGAATTCCAGGCCCGACTGGCAGCCGCTTCGCAGGTGAAAGCATGAACTACACCACCAACGAAATGATGACCGTCGCCGCGGCGCGTCGCTTGAAGAACAATGCCGTGTGCTTCGTCGGCATCGGCCTGCCGTCGAAAGCGGCCAACCTGGCGCGTCTGACCTCATCGCCAGACGTCGTGCTGATCTATGAATCCGGCCCGATCGGCGCCAAGCCCAGCGTGTTGCCACTGTCCATCGGCGACGGCGAGCTGGCGGAAACCGCGGACACTGTCGTCCCGACCGGTGAGATTTTTCGCTATTGGCTGCAGGGCGGGCGCATCGACGTCGGCTTCCTCGGCGCGGCCCAGGTCGACCGTTTCGGCAACATCAACACCACGGTGGTGGGCGACTACCATCAGCCGAAAGTCCGCCTGCCGGGAGCCGGTGGCGCGCCGGAAATTGCCGGCTCGGCCAAGAGCGTGCTGATCATCCTCAAGCAGTCGGCGCGTTCGTTTGTCGACAAGCTGGATTTCATCACCTCGGTCGGTCACGGCGAAGGCGGCGATTCGCGCAAGCGCCTGGGCCTGCCGGGCGCAGGTCCGGTGGGCATCATCACCGACTTGTGCATCATGGAACCGGAAGCCGGCCGCCATGAATTCGTGGTCACCGCATTGCACCCCGGCGTGACCCGTGAGCAAGTCATTGCGGCCACCGGGTGGGCGATCCGTTTCGCCGACCAGGTGCACACCACTGCCGAGCCGACCGAGGTGGAGCTGCGCGCATTGCGCGACCTGGAAGCTCGCACCGCGGCGGCCCACGGCCAGGCACCGGGAGAAGCCTGATGCGCGACGTGTATATCTGTGATGCGATTCGAACCCCCATCGGCCGGTTTGGCGGCGGTTTGTCCGGCGTGCGCGCCGATGACCTGGCCGCCGTGCCGATCAAGGCATTGATGGAGCGCAATCCATCGGTGGATTGGAGCGCGGTGGACGAAGTGTTCCTCGGCTGCGCCAACCAGGCCGGTGAAGACAACCGCAACGTCGCGCGCATGGCGCTGCTGTTGGCGGGCCTGTCGGAAAGCATTCCCGGCGTGACCCTCAACCGGCTCTGCGCCTCGGGCATGGACGCTATCGGCACCGCGTTCCGCGCCATCGCCAGTGGCGAGATGGAACTGGCGATTGCCGGCGGCGTGGAATCGATGTCTCGTGCACCGTTCGTGATGGGCAAGGCCGACGCGGCGTTTTCCCGCAACATGAAACTGGAAGACACCACCATCGGCTGGCGTTTCATCAACCCGTTGATGAAAGCCCAGTACGGCGTGGATGCGATGCCGCAGACCGCTGATAACGTGGCGGATGATTACGCGGTGTCCCGCGCCGACCAGGACGCTTTCGCCTTGCGCAGCCAGCAGCGCACGGCGGCGGCCCAGGCGGCAGGGTTTTTCGCCGAGGAAATCGTTCCGGTGCGCATCCCCCATAAAAAAGGCGAAACCGTGGTCGAGCAGGATGAACATCCTCGCGCTGACACCACGCTGGAAACCCTGGGCAAACTCAAACCGGTCAACGGTCCGGACAAGACGGTCACCGCCGGCAACGCTTCGGGCGTCAATGACGGCGCGGCCGCGTTGATCCTGGCGTCGGCCGAAGCAGTAAAAAAACATGGCCTGACGCCCCGCGGCAAAGTGTTGGGCATGGCCAGCGCCGGTGTGGCGCCGCGGGTGATGGGCATCGGTCCGGTGCCGGCGGTGCGCAAACTCACCGAACGCCTGGGATTGGCCGTCGCGGATTTTGATGTGATCGAGCTTAACGAAGCCTTCGCCAGCCAAGGTTTGGCGGTATTGCGAGACTTGGGACTGGCGGACGATGCGCCGCAAGTCAACCCGAACGGTGGGGCGATCGCCTTGGGTCATCCGCTGGGCATGAGCGGCGCACGGTTGGTAATGACAGCGCTGCATCATCTGGAAAAAACAGGCGGCAAGAAAGGCTTGGCGACCATGTGTGTCGGCGTCGGCCAAGGTCTGGCGCTGGCGATCGAACGCGTCTGATGCGTCGCTCTACTAATAAGAAACCGAGGAATGCTTCATGACTGACAAGCCTGGTTATCGTCGCCCACAAGCGGGCACCCAGCCGGAGTATCTGCACCCGCCGTACCAGTCCACCAACCTGCGATCGCCGTCCAAACCGCTGGTGTACCTGCCTCATTCGCTGTCGGAAATTACCGGGCCGACCGTAGGTGCCGATCGCCTGAAGGAGAAGGACCACGACCTGACCGCCCAGCATGCTGGCGAGCCGCTGGGTGAACGAATCATCATTCACGGGCGCGTACTGGATGAGCACGGCGAGCCAGTGCCGGGCATCCTCGTGGAGATCTGGCAGGCCAACGCCGCCGGTCGCTACAACCATGACCGTGACGACCACGATGCGCCGCTGGATCCGAATTTCACCGGCACCGGTCGCACCGTCACCGACGCCGACGGCTGGTATCAGTTCCAGACCATCAAGCCCGGCGCCTATCCGTGGGGTAATCACCATAACGCCTGGCGCCCGGCGCATATCCATTTCTCACTGTTCGGGCCGAGCATCCTGACGCGCCTGGTGACGCAGATGTATTTTCCGGGCGATCCGTTGCTGGAATACGACCCGATCTACAATTGCGTGCCGGACACAAGTGCCAAGGAACGCCTGATCGCCCGTTTCGATCTGGAAAAAACCGTCCCTCACTACGCCCTCGGTTATCGCTGGGACATCGTCTTGCGCGGCCGCGATGCCACGCCGATGGAGAAATAAGATGACGCTCAACGCCACTACGTCCCACACCGTCGGGCCTTACTACCACATCGGCCTGACGTGGCTGAACCGCGAAGACCTGACCGTTGCCGAGACGCTCGGCCAGCGCGTGGCGATCACCGGGCAGGTGGTCGATGGCAACGGCCAGTTCGTCAACGACGCGATGCTGGAAGTCTGGCAGGCCAACGCCGCTGGCAAATACGCGCACCCGGAAGACGACCAAAACAAACCCCTGGACCCACATTTTGACGGTTTTGGTCGGGTGCCGGTGGATGCCGAAGGACGCTTCCGCTTCACGACGATCAAGCCCGGCACTGTGCCGGGGCTGGGGGGCACGACCCAGGCGCCGCATCTGGTGGTGCTGGTGTTCGCTCGCGGGCTGGTCAAGCATCTGCTGACGCGGATCTATTTCGATGGCGAGCCCGCCAACGAAGCCGATCCGCTGCTGGCCTGCGTTCCCGAGGAACGTCGCGGTACCCTCGTCGCCAAGCCCGATACGTCGGGCGTGTATCAGTGGAATGTGATCCTGCAGGGCACGGATGCCGAGACGGTGTTCTTCGATTATTGAATGAACCCCCCGTGGCGAGGGAGCTTGCTCCCGCTGGCTTGCGCAGCAAGCCCATGGCAGGCGCCTCGATGTATCAGAAAGGTCGCGGTGTCTGGTTTTGCGACTGCTTCGCAGCCGAGCGGGAGCAAGCTCCCTCGCCACAGAGATGATGCAATCCCTGTGGGAGCGAGCTTGCTCTTGATGGCGGTAGTACAGGCACTACACGTTGAAAAACTGTTTGTGGAACGGGAGTGTTACGAAGTGTGTCTAGACTTCGTCAGCCCCAACGAGTGAATAACCCATGACCACCCCAACCAGCCACTACACCGGTGAGGAGCGCAGCAAGCGCATCTTCGCCATCGTCGGTGCCTCATCCGGCAACCTGGTCGAATGGTTCGACTTCTACGTCTACGCGTTCTGTGCGATTTACTTCGCGCCGGCCTTCTTCCCCTCGGACAACCCGACGGTGCAACTGGTCAACACGGCCGGTGTGTTCGCCGCCGGATTCCTGATGCGACCCATCGGCGGCTGGATCTTCGGGCGAGTGGCGGACCGTCATGGGCGCAAGAACTCAATGATGATCTCGGTGCTGATGATGTGTTTCGGCTCGTTGCTCATCGCCTGCCTGCCCACCTACAAGGACATCGGCGTCTGGGCACCGCTGTTGCTGTTGTTCGCACGCCTGCTGCAAGGCCTGTCGGTCGGCGGCGAGTACGGCACCACCGCCACCTACATGAGCGAAGTCGCCCTGAAAGGCCAGCGTGGCTTCTTTGCGTCGTTCCAGTACGTGACTCTGATTGGCGGACAACTGCTGGCGGTGTCGCTGGTGGTGATCCTGCAACAGTTTCTCAACGAAGACGAACTGCGTGCCTATGGCTGGCGGATTCCGTTCGTGGTGGGCGCGATAGCGGCCGTGATATCCCTGTTCCTGCGCCGTTCCTTGAAGGAAACCAGCAGCAAGGAAATGCGCGAAAACAAGGACGCCGGCAGCATCGCCGCGCTGTTTCGCGACCACAAGGCCGCGTTCATCACCGTGCTCGGCTACACCGCCGGTGGCTCGCTGATTTTCTACACCTTCACCACCTACATGCAGAAATACCTGGTGAACACCGCCGGCCTGCACGCCAAGACCGCCAGCTACATCATGACCGGCGCGCTGTTCCTCTATATGTGCATGCAGCCGCTGTTCGGCATGCTGGCGGACAAGATCGGCCGGCGTAACTCCATGCTCTGGTTCGGTGGCCTTGGGGCGCTATGCACGGTGCCGATCCTGCTGACGCTGAAAAGCATCAGCAGCCCGTTTTTGGCCTTTGTGCTGATCACGTTCGCGCTGGCGATCGTCAGTTTCTATACCTCCATCAGTGGCCTGGTGAAAGCCGAAATGTTTCCACCTGAAGTGCGCGCGCTGGGAGTAGGGTTGGCTTACGCGGTGGCCAATGCGATTTTTGGTGGATCGGCGGAATACGTCGCCTTGAGCCTGAAAGCCCAAGGCATGGAGAACGCGTTTTATTGGTATGTCACGGTGATGATGGTGGTGGCGTTCCTGTTCAGCCTGCGCCTGCCCAAGCAACCGACGTATTTGCACCATGATCTTTGATCCATTCACTTAAGGCTTGTTTGAATCATTGTGGCGAGGGAGCTTGCTGTGGCGAGGGGATTTATCCCCGTTGGGCTGCGCAGCAGCCCTCTCTTGTGAGCGCTTCGCACTCAAGCGGGAGCAAGCTCCCTCGCCACAAAGGCATCTACCTTCCCAAGGACTGTTTATGAGCGAACGACCGGCCAATCAGCTGTTCGATGCCTACTTCACCGCCCGCGACATGCGCGAGATCTTCTGTGATGCGGGGCGGGTCCAGGCGATGCTGGATGTCGAGGCCGCGCTGGCCCGGGCCGAGGCGCGAGTAGGGCTGATTCCCCAGGACGCGGTGGCACCGATCGAGAACGCCTGCCGTGCCCAGCTGTACGATTTTTCCGCGTTGAGCGAAGCGATTGCCAGCGCCGGCAATTCGGCGATCCCGCTGGTGAAAGCGTTGGGCAAGCGCATCGCCACCGACAGCGCCGAGGCTGAACGCTACGTGCACCTGGGCGCCACCAGCCAGGATGTGATGGACAGCGGGTTGGTGCTGCAACTGCGCCAGGCGCTGGCGCTGATCGAGGAAGAGTTGGCGCAACTGGCCGTCATCCTGGCCCGACAAGCTGACCGCTATGCCGCCACACCGCTGGCCGGGCGCACCTGGTTGCAACACGCCACGCCGGTGACCCTGGGCATGAAAATCGCCGGTTGGCTGGGGGCGGTTACCCGCAGCCGACAACGCCTGCGCGAACTCAAGCCGCGTCTGCTGGTGCTGCAATTCGGCGGTGCCTCCGGGACACTTGCCGCGTTGGGTGAACAGGCGCTGCCGGTGGCCGAAGCTCTGGCCGCCGAGCTGCAACTGACCCTGCCGGAACAACCGTGGCACACCCAGCGCGATCGTCTGGTGGAGTTCGGCGCGGTGCTGGGGTTGGTCGCCGGTAGCCTGGGCAAATTGGGGCGCGACATCAGCCTGTTGATGCAGACCGAGGCCGGCGAAGCGTTCGAGCCGTCGGCGCCAGGCAAGGGCGGTTCGTCGACCATGCCCCACAAGCGCAACCCGGTTGGTGCGGCGGTGCTGATCGGCGCGGCGACGCGCGTGCCTGGCTTGTTGTCGACACTGTTCAGCGCCATGCCCCAGGAACACGAGCGCAGCCTGGGCCTGTGGCACGCCGAATGGGAAACCCTGCCGGAGATCTGTTGCCTGGTCTCCGGTGCCTTGCAACAGGCGCGACTGCTGGCCGAAGGGTTGGACGTGGATGCGGCGCGCATGGCCCGCAACCTGGAACTGACCCAGGGGTTGGTGCTGGCGGAAGCGGTGAGCATCGTCCTGGCCCAACGTGTGGGGCGCGATACCGCGCATCACTTGCTCGAACAATGCTGCAAGCGCGCCGTGGCCGAACAGCGGCATCTGCGCGCTGTGCTGGGGGATGAACCCCAGGTCACCGCGCAGTTGTCCACGACCGAGCTCGATCATCTGCTCGACCCGGCCCATTACCTCGGCCAGGCCCAGACCTGGGTTGCCCGGGCCGTGGCCGAACACCTTGCCCTGAATGCCTGAAAGGAGATAGTTGTGGGATTCGTCAAACTCGCCGAAGGCGATCTGAACTACCGATTCGATGGGCCGCAAGACGCCCCGGTGCTGGTGCTCTCCAACTCCCTGGGCACTGATTTGCATATGTGGGACGAGCAGATTCCTGCCTTTAGCGAGCATTTTCGCGTGCTGCGTTTCGATACGCGGGGGCATGGCCAGTCGCTGGTGACCGAAGGTCCCTATAGCATCGAACAACTGGGCCGCGATGTGCTGGCGATGCTGGATCAGTTGAATATCGACAAGGTGCACTTCTGCGGCCTTTCCATGGGCGGGTTGATCGGCCAGTGGCTGGGCATCCATGCCGGTGAACGCCTGCGCAAATTGGTGGTGTGCAACACGGCGGCCAAGATCGGCGATCCGTCGGTGTGGAACCCGCGCATCGAAACCGTGCTGCGTGATGGCAAGGATGCGATGGTGGCGTTGCGTGACGCCTCGATTGCCCGTTGGTTTACCCCGGACTTTGCCGAGGCCCAGCCTGCGACGGCAAAAAAAATCACCGACATGCTGGCCGCCACGTCGCCCCAAGGTTATGCAGCCAACTGCGCGGCGGTGCGTGATGCCGATTTCCGCGAGCAATTGATGTCGATTCGCGTGCCGCTGCTGGTGATCGCCGGCACCGGAGATGCGGTGACGCCGCCGTCGGGCGGGCACTTCATCCAGGAGCGCGTCAGTGGGGCCGAGTACGCCGAGTTTTACGCTGCACATCTTTCCAACGTCCAGGCCGGTGCTGCGTTCAGCGCGCGGGTGGTGGATTTCCTGCTTGATTCCGGCCGGGCCTGAGGAGTTTTTTTGTGGACGAGAAACAACGTTACGACGAAGGCATGCAGGTACGCCGCGCCGTGCTGGGCGATGCCCACGTGGACCGCAGCCTCAACGCCCTGACTGAATTCAACAGCGAATTCCAGGAGATGATCACCCGTCACGCCTGGGGCGACATCTGGACCCGCCCGGGACTGCCGCGCCATACCCGCAGCCTGATCACCATCGCCATGCTGATCGGTATGAACCGCAACGAAGAACTCAAGCTGCACCTGCGCGCCGCCGCCAACAACGGCGTGAGCCGCAGCGAGATCAAGGAAGTGATCATGCAGAGCGCCATCTACTGCGGCATCCCGGCAGCCAACGCCACCTTTCACCTGGCCGAATCGGTCTGGGATGAACTGGGCGTCGAATCACGGGCTTAAGGGGTTACTTCATTCCCTGTGGGAGCGGGCTTGCTCGCGAAAGCGGTGTGTCAGTTTTCGAAAATACTGAATGGGCCGCCGTCTTCGCGAGCAAGCCCGCTCCCACACTGATCCTCCGCGGCCATTGAATCTGCGTACACCACCAATCTCCTGTGGGAGCGAGCTTGCTCGCGATGGCGATAGATGAGCCAGCATCAATGCCGACTGGCCCACCGCCTAAGCTTTACAACAAACTGATCGGATAGCTGACGATCAACCGGTTCTCATCGAACTCATTGGTGCTGAAGTCCCGGCGCATCGTCGAGTTACGCCACTTCACGTTCAGGCTCTTCAGCGCACCGCTCTGCACGGTGTAGGCCAGTTCGGTTTCACGGCCCCATTCCTTGCCGTCATCGACGGTGGCGGTGTGCACGTTGTCACCGCTGATGTAGCGGTTCATCAGGGTCAGGCCCGGCACGCCGACAGCAGCGAAGTTGAAGTCATGGCGCACTTGCCAGGATTTTTCCTTGGCGTTGTCGTAGCTGGAGTTGTAGCTATCGTTCGCCAGGGTGCCGCCGCTGGTGCCGTTGACGCGCATCCAGGCATCATCGCCGCCGATTTTCTGCAGGCCGACGTAGAAGGTGTTGCCGCCGTATTTGGCGGAAAGCATGGCGAACGCGGTTTTGTTGTCGAGGTCGCCGGCCAGCGCGCTGCCGTCTTCCTTGCCGGTGAAGTAACCAAGGTTGGCGCCCAGGGTCCAGTCGCCGATCGGCTGGCTGTGGGTCAGGTTGAAATACTGCTGCTGGTAGATGTCGGACAGTTCCGCGTACCAGACGCCGACCTGGGTGCGTTTTTCGTTGAAGGCGTATTCACCGCCGCCGAAGTTGAAACGGTCGGAGGTGAAGGCACCACGGCCGTTCATCGACATGTCTTCCATGCTCGCGTCGTTGCGCGGGCTGTTGGCGCGGAACTGGCCGCCGTAGAGGCTCAGGCCGTTGATTTCGGTCGAAGTGACCTGGCCGCCACGGAAAGTCTGGGGCAGGGAACGACCGTCGTCGGAGCGCAGGATCGGCAGCACCGGCATCCACTCGCCGACCTTCAGTTCGGTCTTCGAGACCTTGGCCTTGAGGGCGACACCGAGGCGACCGAAGTCATCGGCCGGGCGACCGTCGTCATGCACTGGCAACAATTGGGTGCCGGCGGTGCCGCGACCGCCGTCGAGCTTGACCGAGTACATGCCCAGCACGTCCACGCCGAAACCGACCGTGCCTTGAGTGAAGCCGGACTTGGCGTCGAGGATGAAACTCTGGGTCCATTCTTCGGCTTTGCCTTGGGCGGCGTTGTCGTTGGTGAAGTTGCGGTTGAAGTAGAAGTTGCGCAGGTTCAGCGTGGCCTTGGCGTCTTCGACAAACCCCGACTCCGCCGCCAGGACGGGCAGGGCGGTACTGCTCAGGGCGACGGCAATGAGGCTGGGGAACAGGTGCTGTGTGGGCTTCATGGGCGTTGTCTCTTATTTTTTGTGGACGAAGCGAGTTGTTGCCGCAACTTTTGGGTGCGAACGGTACAGTTGGGCCAGGTTGTTAAAGCGACCGAGGATCAGCCGGACGGTGCAGGGCGTGGGGACATGGCATCGAACCTGTTGTTATTGGTTTTGTGCGAGCGATGGTGAAGGTCGGCCCGGGATCCGTTCAATTGCTATTTGCGGGTTTTGGGCGATTATCGAACGGCAAAGTAACCGAATGGATGGTCGCAATCCCCTGTGGGAGCAAGCTCGCTCCCACAGGGTTGTGTGTTGAACTCGGATATTTATTAATCCTTAAAAACACGAAGCCCACCTTTCGGTGGGCTTCGTGTTTTCAGACGTCAAATCAGAACAACTTCGTTTCCGGCGCCTTCTCCGCCACCGGTTCGTTCTTGCCCGTCTCGGCATTCCAGCCACCGCCCAGGGCCTTGTACAAATTGACCTCGCTGGTCAGTTGCGCAAGGCGGTCGGTGATCAGCGATTGTTGCGCGCTGAACAACTGGCGCTGGGCGTCGAGGAAGGTCAGGTTGCTGTCGACACCGATGCGGTAGCGACGCTCGGCCAGGCGGTAGTAGTCCTGGTTGGCGGCGACGAAGTCGGTCTGGGCCTGCAACTGCTCGTTGTAGGTCTGGCGCGCGGCCAGGCCGTCGGAGACTTCCTGGAACGCCGTCTGAATCGACTTCTCGTACTGCGCGACGTTGATGTCTTTCTGGATCTTGGCGTAATCCAGGCTCGCCCGCAGGCTGCCAGCGTTGAAGATCGGCAGGTTGATCTGCGGCGCGAACGTCCAAGTGCCCGAACCGCCCTTGAACAGGCCGGACAGGTCCGGGCTCAGGGTGCCGGCGTTGGCCGTCAGGCTGATGCTCGGGAAGAACGCGGCCCGCGCGGCGCCGATGTTGGCGTTGGCGGCGAGCAGGTTGCGTTCGGCCTGGAGGATGTCCGGACGACGTTGCAACAGGTCCGACGGCAAACCGGCCGGCACTTCGCTGAGCAGGTCATCGCTCAACGGTTGGGTGCGCAGGTTGGCCGGCAGGCCGGTGCCCAGCAGCAGGGTCAGGCTGTTTTCATCCTGGGCCACCTGGCGGGTGTAGCGGGCCAGTTGCACGCGGGCGTTTTCCACCGCCGTGCGCGCCTGGCTCAGGTCCAGGGCCGAGGCCACGCCAACTTCGGCGCTGCGGGAGGTCAACTTCAGGCTCTGCTCGTACGTGCCCAGGGTTTCCTGGGTCAGCTTGAGCAGTTCCTTGTCGGCCTGCCAGGTCAGGTAGGCATTGGCGACGTTGGCCACCAGGCTGATCTGCGTGCTGCGGCGGGCTTCTTCGGTAGCGAAGTAGCTTTGCAAGGCTTGCTCGCTCAGGCTGCGGACGCGACCGAACAGGTCCAGCTCGTAGGCGCTGATCCCCAATGTTGCCGAGTAGGAACTGCTGATCGCCGCTTCGCCGGTTTGCGAAGCCCGTGCCGGTACCCGCTGGCGGCTGCCGGAGCCGGTGGCCGAGACTGCCGGAAACAGGTCCGCGCGCTGGATGCGGTACTGCGCGGCGTAGGCATCGATGTTCAGCGCCGCGACGCGCAGGTCGCGGTTGTTTTCCAGGGCGACCTGGATCAATTGCTGCAGCGCAGGGTCATGGAAGAACTGCTTCCAACCCTGTTCGGCGGCAGCCTGGCCGGGCGCATTGGCTGGCTCGTAGGCCGGGCCCTGCGGGTATTGCGCCGCGACCGGTGCTTCGGGCCGCTGATAGTCGGGGATCAGCGAGCAACCGCTGAGCACGACGGCGGCGATGGTCAGGGAAAGTAGCGACTTGCTCATTGGCCAGCCTCTTTAGAAGTTTCAGGAGTGTGGTCCTGGTCGATATTCTTGCGACGACCCATCGACGACACCGTCACGAAGAACAAGGGCACCCAGAAGATTGCCAGGATGGTCGCGGTGAGCATACCGCCAATCACGCCGGTACCGATGGCGTGCTGGCTGCCCGAGCCGGCGCCGGTGGAAATCGCCAGCGGAACCACGCCGAGGACGAACGCCAGGGACGTCATGATGATCGGCCGCAGACGCATCCTACAGGCTTCGATGGCAGCTTCCATCAGGGTCCGGCCCTGTTCGTGGAGTTCCTTGGCGAACTCGACGATCAGGATGGCGTTTTTCGCCGCCAGGCCGATGGTCGTCAGCAAGCCCACCTGGAAGTACACGTCGTTGGACAGGCCGCGCAGGCTGGTCGCCATCAGCGCCCCGATGATCCCCAGGGGCACCACGAGCATGACCGCGATCGGAATCGACCAGCTCTCATACAGCGCTGCCAGGCACAGGAACACCATCAGCAGCGACAAGGCATACAACGCCGGCGCCTGGGAGCCCGACAGACGTTCCTCGTAGGACAGGCCCGTCCAGGAAATGCCGACACCGGCCGGCAGCTTCTTGGCGATGGCTTCGACTTCGGCCATGGCTTCACCGGTGGAATAGCCGGGCGCCGGGGTGCCGAGGATTTCCATCGCTTCCACGCCGTTGTAACGAGCCAGTTTCGGCGAGCCGTAGACCCACTCACCCTTGGCGAACGCCGTGAACGGCACCATGGTCCCGGCGCTGTTGCGCACGTACCACTTCTGCAGGTCTTCGGGGCTCATGCGTGCGTTCGGCTGGCCCTGGACGTACACCCGTTTCACCCGACCACGGTCGATGAAGTCGTTCACATAGCTACTGCCCAAGGCAATCGACAGGGTGTTGTTGATCTCCGAGAGGGTAATGCCCAGGGCACTGGCCTTCTCGTCATCGATTTCCAACTGGTATTGCGGTTCATCGTTCAGGCCGTTTGGACGCACCTGGGCCAGTATTTTGCTCTGGGCCGCCATGCCCAGGAACTGGTTGCGGGCTTCCATCAGCTTGTCGTGACCGATGCCGGCGCGATCCTGCAGGAACACGTCGAAACCGGTGGCGTTACCCAGTTCCATCACCGCTGGGGGGGCGAAGGCGAACACCATCGCGTCGCGGAAGGTGAAGAAGTGTTGCTGGGCGCGGCCGGCGATCTTGAACACGGTGTTATCCGCGTTACGCTCTTCCCACGGCTTAAGCATGATGAACGCCAGGCCGGAGCTCTGGCCACGACCGGCAAAGTTGAAGCCGGTCACGGTGAACACCGAGGCCACGCCATCGCCTTCGCCGCCGTCCTTGCTCGGACGCAGCAGGAACTCACGCATCTTGTCCACCACCACCTGGGTACGCTCGGCGCTGGAACCGGCCGGTGTCTGCACCTGGGCAAACAGTACGCCCTGGTCTTCTTCCGGCAGGAACGCCGTCGGGATGCGGGTGAACAGCCAGACCATGCCAACCACGATGATGATGTAGGCCAGCAGGTACGGGGCCTTGTGCTTGAGCATATTGCCCACGCCGCGTTCGTAGCTCCTGACGCCACGGTCGAAGGTGCGGTTGAACCAACCGAAGAAGCCGCGTTTCGGCGTGCCGTGCTCACCCTTGGGGATTGGTTTGAGCATCGTGGCGCACAGGGCCGGGGTGAAAATCAGGGCCACCAGGACCGACAGGGCCATGGCCGAGACGATAGTGATGGAGAACTGCTTGTAGATCACACCGGTGGAGCCGCCGAAGAACGCCATCGGCAGCAATACCGCCGAGAGCACCAGGGCGATACCCACCAGGGCGCCCTGTATCTGGCCCATGGATTTCTTGGTGGCTTCCTTGGGCGACAGGCCTTCTTCGCTCATCACCCGTTCGACGTTTTCCACCACGACGATGGCGTCGTCCACCAGCAAGCCGATGGCCAGCACCATGCCGAACATGGTCAGGGTGTTGATGCTGAAGCCGAACGCCGCGAGGATGCCGAAGGTGCCGAGCAGTACCACGGGTACGGTCATCGTGGTGATGATGGTGGCGCGGAAGTTCTGCAAGAACAGGAACATCACCAGGAACACCAGTACGACCGCCTCGACCAGGGTTTCAACCACACCCTTGATCGATTCGCTCACCACCGGCGTGGTGTCGTAGGGGAACACCACTTCCAGACCTTGCGGGAAGAACGGCTTGAGGTTTTCCACGGTCTGGCGCAGGGCCTTGGCCGTGTCGAGGGCGTTGGCGCCAGTCGCCAGTCGCACCGCCAGGCCGGAGGCCGGGGCACCGTTGAACTGCGCGTTGATGCTGTAGTTCTCACCGCCCAGGGCCACATCGGCCACGTCGCCGACACGCACTTGCGAGCCGTCCGGGTTGACCTTGAGCAGGATTGCCTTGAACTGCTCGGCGGTCTGCAAGCGGGTCTTGCCGATGATGGTGGCGTTCAGTTGCTGGCCGGGCATGGCCGGCAGGCCGCCAAGCTGGCCGGAAGCGATCTGGACGTTCTGCGCGGTAATCGCCGTGCTCACATCCACCGGGGTCAGGTTGAAATTGTTCAGCTTGGCCGGGTCGAGCCAGATCCGCATCGCGTATTGGGCGCCGAAGACCTGGAAGTCACCAACACCCGCGGTGCGCGAGATCGGGTCCTGCATGTTGGACACGATGTAGTTGGACAGGTCTTCCCGGGTCATGCTGCCGTCGCGCGACACCACGCCGATCACCATCAGGAAGTTTCTCACTGACTTGGTCACGCGGATGCCCTGTTGCTGCACTTCTTGCGGCAGCAGCGGGGTGGCCAGGTTCAGCTTGTTCTGGACCTGGACCTGCGCGGTATCGGAGTTGGTGCCTTGCTCGAAGGTGGCAGTGATGGTCATGCTGCCGTCGGAGTTACTTTCCGACGATACGTAACGCAGGTTGTCGATGCCGTTGAGCTGCTGCTCGATCACCTGCACCACGGTGTCCTGCACGGTTTGCGCGGATGCGCCCGGGTAGGTCACCTGGATCGCAATGGCCGGCGGCGCAATGCTCGGGTACTGGTTGATCGGCAACTTGAGGATCGACAGAGCCCCGACCAGCATGATCACCAGGGCGATCACCCAGGCGAAAATCGGACGGTCGATAAAAAATTTCGACATGGTTTACTCCCCTTTGCCGCCGGCGGCTTTATCAGCTGCCTGTGCGGGGGCCGGGTTCTTGGTATTGACGTTGGTGGCCTCGGTGGCTTTGACTTCCACGCCCGGGCGTACGAACTGCAACCCCTCGGTGATCACGCGATCGCCGGCCTTGAGCCCGTCTTCGATCAGCCATTGGCTGCCAACGGTGCGGCTGGCCTTGAGCTGACGCAGTTCGACCTTGTTGTCGGGGCCAACGACCAGGGCGGTCGGCGCACCCTTGAGGTCACGGGTCACGCCTTGCTGCGGTGCCAGGATCGACGCGCTGTTCACGCCGGCCTGCAGTTGCGCGTGGACGAACATGCCCGGCAGCAAGGTGTGGTCAGGGTTGGGGAACACGGCGCGCAAGGTCACCGAACCAGTGGTCTGGTCGACCGAAACTTCGGAAAATTCCAGTTTGCCCTCGTGGGGATACTGACTGCCGTCTTCCAGCGTCAGCTTGACCATGGCGGCATTGTCGCCTGCCTTTTGCAGGCGCCCGCTTTCCAGCTCGCGGCGCAGTTGCAGCAGCTCGACGGAGCTCTGCGTCACGTCAACGTAGATCGGGTCCAGTTGCTGGATGGTCGCCAGGGCATCGGTCTGACCGTTGCTCACCAAGGCGCCTTCAGTCACCGAGGAGCGACCGATGCGACCGGAAATAGGCGCATAGACCTTGGTGTAGCGCACGTTGATCTGGGCAGTCTGCAGGTTGGCTTCCGACTCCAGGCGATTGGCCACGGCGGTGTCGTATTCCTGCCGGCTTACGGCCTGTTCGTTGACCAGTTGCTGGTAGCGATCGGCAATCGACTTGGTGGAGCGCAGGTTGGCCTCGGCACTCTTGAGGGTCGCCTCATAGACGGCCGGGTCGATCTGGTAGAGCTGCTGGCCGGCCTTGACGTCGGCACCTTCCTTGAAAAGGCGCTTGAGAATGATGCCGTTGACCTGCGGGCGCACTTCCGCGACGCGGAACGCACTGGTGCGGCCCGGCAGTTCGGAGGTCAGGGTAAAGGGCTGGGTCTTGAGGGTTACCACACCGACCTGGGGAGGGGGAGGCGCAGGGGCAGCCTCTTCCTTTTTGCATCCGCTGAGCAGCGATGCCAGGGCGATGGCAGTGACCAGAGCGGTAACAGCTGGCTTGAATTGCATGGAAATCCTCGGGTCCAGGCGCGTAACAGGCGCGCTCGAAGGTGGAAGGTAAAAAAGAGCAAGATAAGCAATTAGTAGGATGCTAAGAAATATACTTACGTACACGGTTGTTTGTAAACAGCCAAATTGCGTACCATCCGTATTTACAAAAGCCTTACAAAGGCCGATGCGAATCGGGGACGCATGTCGACGGGCACTGCCTCATGGATTGTCATGCTGAACCTTACGCATCGCTTATGCATCCTGATTGAGGTGTTTACTGCCATGGTCCGTCGTACCAAAGAGGAGGCTCTGGAGACTCGCAACCAGATACTCGAAGCGGCCGAAAAAGCGTTCTTCGAGCGAGGCGTGGCGCGCACCACGCTGGCTGACATCGCGACGCTCGCCGGTGTGACGCGGGGCGCCATCTACTGGCATTTCAGCAACAAGGCGGATCTGCTCCAGGCCATGCTCGATACGTTGCATGAACCGCTCGATGAGCTGGCACGCGCCAGTGAGAGCGAAGAGGAGGTCGATCCCTTGGGATGCATACGCAAACTGCTGGTGCGGTTGTTCCAGCAGGTGGCCCTGGATCCGAAAACCCGACGCATCAACGAGATTCTTTTCCATAAATGCGAGTTCACCGATGAAATGTGTGACCTGCGCCAGCAGCGGCGGCAGGTCAGCCTCGACTGTAATGTGCGTATTGCGCTGTCGCTGCGCAATGCGATGAAACGCGGCCAGTTGCCGGATGACCTGGATCCCGAAAGGGCGGCGGTGGCCATTCATGCTTACATTGACGGCATCCTCTACCAGTGGCTGCTGGCCCCCGACAGCTTCGCACTGGCAGGTGAAGCGGAGCGCTGGGTGGAAACCGGGCTGGACATGCTGCACTTGAGCCCTAGCCTGCGCAAATGAAACAAAATGCGTAATTGAGTCGGTTTGTGTCAATAGCCGATCAGGAAGTACCCCGCCGGGCATTTATCCTGGCGGGGTACTTTATATAGGCACCGCCTCAGCGTTGAAAGACGGCGCCTCGGCTATTTTGTAGGAAAATTGTTGCGTGTTTGCCAAGTCGCATCCTGCTCAGGCGCGTGCCCTGGGCCTCAGGCTTACTAACATTGGATCAGGTCGGGTTGTTGTCATCGATCGTCAGGTTAATGGTGTAGCTGAAGGGCGGTTCCAGCATTCTTTGGGTAATTACTGACCGACAGGAATATTCGCCATTCCCGGTATACGCGGTTCTGCTTTGCCAATTTGGTTTGTAGCTGGGTTCCAGGAAACCGAAAATAACTCGGGCGTCAAACAGGGTTTGCAGCTGGCAGCCGAAGTTAAAGTTGGTCATCTGATAGGTCAGAACCAGTTCAATAGGTTTTATTTCCCTCAGTGTGGGTTGCCAGCCAGCAGCGGGGTAGGTGAATTTTCTTTCATGTTTGAATTGAAACTTCATACTTGCGTCGGCGGGGACGACAGGAAAATCGTCAGGTATGGAAAACTCACCCAGAAGGTTAGTCATTTCCAGATCATGGGACGTATCGTTTATAACATTGACGATGATGTTCGTATTGGCCAAGCTGACGGCGGCCGCCAAGGGGCCCAGTAACAGGGCGAGAATCAGGTTTTTCATAAGGCTCATAGTAAGATCCCTCTAAAGAGTTTCAGGCCGCTAAAGCCTGCATAAGATAAACAGTATTTGATTATGTTTTGGGTTGGTAAAGCGTTGAGGTTGCATGTTTGTATTTTTTGGTGGTGATGGGGTTCGTTCAGTGGATGGGTTGTTGTTCGGGCTTATTATTAGCGTTGTTGGAAGTGTTAATCCACGGTGAGACGGTGCTGTGTTGTTATTTGATATTTCAACTTTAATAATTGGGTTGGGGTCAAAGTCATTGGATGTAAAAAAGCCCCGGCTCTTTCGAGTCGGGGCTTTTTTACAAGGCTGCGTGGTTTAAATTACATCAATGGATAATCGATATAACCCACCGGACCTTTCCCATAGAATGTTTCCGGATGCGGCTCGTTCAATGGCGCGTCGGCTTTCAAGCGTGCCGGCAGGTCCGGGTTGGCAATGAACGGCACGCCAAACGCCACGGCGTCAGCCTTGCCTTCTGCCAGCCAGGCATTGGCACTGTCCTTGGTGAAGCGTTCGTTGGCAATGTAAGGGCCGCCGAAGGCTTGCTTGAGTTGCGGGCCGATGCTGTCTTCGCCTTCTTTCTCGCGGGAGCAGATAAACGCGATGCCACGCTTGCCCAGCTCGCGGGCAACGTAGCTGAAGGTTTCCAAGCGGTTCTCGTCGCCCATGTCGTGGGAGTCGGCGCGCGGTGCCAAGTGCACGCCCACGCGGCCGGCGCCCCAGACTTCGATGGCGGCGTCGGTCACTTCCAGCAGCAGGCGGGCACGGTTTTCCAGGGAGCCGCCGTAGTTGTCGGTGCGCTGGTTGGTGCTGCTTTGCAGGAACTGGTCGAGCAGGTAACCGTTGGCGCCATGGATTTCCACGCCATCGAAACCGGCGGCCTTGGCGTTTTCCGCGCCGACGCGGTAGGCATCGACGATGTCGGCGATTTCAGCGGTTTCCAGTGCACGTGGGGTCGGATAGTCGGCCAGCGGACGCACCAGGCTCACGTGGCCCTTGGGTTGGATGGCGCTCGGTGCCACTGGAAGCTCGCCGTCCAGGTAGGACGGGTGGGAGATTCGGCCCACGTGCCAGAGCTGCAGGAAGATCTTGCCCCCAGCACCGTGGATGGCCTTGGTCACGTTGGCCCAACCGCGGACCTGATCGTTGGACCAGATGCCCGGCGTATCAGGGTAGCCCACGCCCATCGGCGTCACCGACGTGGCTTCACTGAGGATCAGGCCGGCGGAGGCGCGTTGCACGTAGTACTCGGCCATCAACGCGTTGGGCACACGGCCGGCTTCGGCACGGCAGCGAGTGAGCGGGGCCATGATGATGCGGTTCTTCAGCTCGATGTCGCCGAGTTTGATAGGGTCGAAAATTGTCGCCATGAAATACAACCTCGCAAGTAAAGGATTAAAAGTCAGTGAGTGGCAGGGGCCAGGTCGGCATTGCCGCCCTGGCGGAAAGTGATCAGGGTCACCAGCAGCGCGAGCACGGCCAGCGCGCCCGCCGCCAGGGGCACGGAAGTCAGGCCCAGGCCATGGTCGATGACGCTGCCGCCGACCCAGGCGCCCAGGGCGTTGCCGATGTTGAAGGCGCCGATGTTCAGGGTGGACACCAGGTTGGGTGCGTCTTTGCCGAAGGTCACCACGTTGACCTGCAGTGCCGGCACCGCGGCGAAACAGGCGGTGGCCCAGAGGAACAGCGTGATCTCGGTCGGGATCAACGCCACGCTGGTCCAGCTCAAGATGGTGGACACCACCGCCATGGTCAGGAATACGCCCATCAGCGTGTTCGCCAGGCTCTTGTCCGCCAGCTTGCCGCCGATGATGTTGCCCAGGGTCAGGCCTAGGCCGATCAGCACCAGGGTCCACGTCACGCCACGGGGCGATACGCCGGTCACTTCACCCAGCAGCGGGGCGACGTAGGTGAACAGGGTGAACACCGAGGCGGAGAACAGCGCGGTCATGCTCAACGACAGCCACAGGCCCGCCCCTTTGAGCGCCACCAGCTCCGAACGCATGTCGAGTTTTTCCTCGTCGCGCTTGGCTGGCAGGAAGCGGATCAGGCCGATCAGGGCGACTACGCCGATGATCGTTACCGCCCAGAAGGTCGAACGCCAGCCGGCTTGCTGGCCCAGCGCGGTGCCCAGCGGTACGCCAAGCACGTTGGCCAGGGTCAGGCCGGTGAACATCAGGGCCACGGCCGAGGCACGCTTGTTCGGCGCCACCAGGCCGGCGGCGACCACCGAACCGATGCCGAAGAACGCACCGTGGCACAGGGCGGTGACGACTCGCGCAAGCATCAGCACGTTGTAGTCGCTGGCGACGGCGCAGAGCAGGTTGCCAATGATGAAGATCGCCATCAGCGCCACCAGCGCGGCCTTGCGCGGCAGCCGCGCGGTGGCCAGGGCCATGAACGGCGCACCGATGGCCACGCCCAGGGCGTAGCCGGTGACCAGCCAGCCGGCGCCGGGAATCGACACGCCGAGGTCCGCCGCCACGTCGGGCAACAAGCCCATGATGACGAATTCCGTCGTGCCGATGGCGAAGGCGCTCAGCGCCAGGATGAAGAGGGAAAGGGGCATGTCGAATCCTTGTCAGGTCAGAGCTCTTGGCTCATTTGCTTGAGGAACTGTTGGATCACTTCCTCGTTGCGTTTGAAGAAGTGCCACTGACCGACCTTCTGGCTGGTGATCAACCCGGCCCGTTGCAGCACCGCCAGATGTGCGGAGACCGTGGATTGCGACAGGCCGCAACGCTGGTCGATCTGGCCGGCACAAATGCCGAATTCATGGTTGTGCAACTGCTCGGGAAACTGGACCTTGGGGTCCTTGAGCCAGTTGAGGATGTCTCGCCGTACTGGGTGCGCCAGGGCTTTTATTATTTCGTCGAGGTCGAGGGGCATGGTGGCAGGCTCGGGTGAGTAAAACGCTATATCGCGATGAAGCGAACCTTAAATCGTTATTTCGCGATATACCAATATGTATTTGATCTGAACCCCGAACAAATCGCTATATCGGGTTATAACGATATGGGCGCGGTGGTGCTAAGCTGCCCGCCATGAACTACCTCGCGCACCTGCACCTCGGCGGCACTGGCCGGGAACAACTGCTCGGCAGCCTCTATGGCGATTTCGTCAAAGGGCCGCTGCAAGGGCAATTCGACCCGCGGATCGAAGCGGCGATCGCTCTGCATCGACGCATCGACATGTACACCGATCGCCATCCGTTGGTGGATATCGCTTTGTCGCGCTTTTCCACGGTGCGGCGGCGTTATGCCGGGATCGTACTGGATGTGTTCTTCGACCATTGCCTGGCCCGGGATTGGACGCTGTACGGTGAGGGGCCGCTGATGGACTTCACCTCCCGCGTCTACCAGGTTCTCGCCGCCGAACCGCAGTTGCCGGGGCGCCTGGCGCACATCGCACCGTTCATGGCGGCAGATGACTGGCTGGGGTCCTATCAGGAATTCGAGGTGATCGGGCAGGTGCTGCGCGGCATTTCCCGGCGCTTGTCACGGCCGGAGGAGCTGGCGGGGGCGAAGACGGAACTGGTCAAGCTCTATGAGCCGTTGAGCGAGGACTTTCGGTTGTTCTATCCGCAGTTGCAGGATTTTGTGCGAAACCAAACCACACCATAAACCCATGTGGGAGCGAGCTTGCTCGCGATAGCGGTATATCAGCCAGAACATCTGCTGAATGTTGAATCGCTATCGCGAGCAAGCTCGCTCCCACAGGGATCTCACACGGATCAAGCCGCAATCGCCGCCGGCCGCACCGGCACTGGCTGCTTCTCTGGCATCTCGCCAAACAACGCCCGGTGCACCGCCTGCTGCGCCAGGAACGCCAGTACCGCGCGTTCCTGGCCGTGGCAGGCAATCGGTTCCAACAGATGGATTTCCACGTCGCCGCGATCATTGGCGAACAGCCGCATCAGGTGCGACAGCAAATCATCATCGCCAATGAATGGCGCCAGCGAATCCGGTTCACCGTTGCGTAGGTAACGGATCGCCACCGGTTGCAACGCGACGTCGGCATCGATGGCCGCTGACAACAGGCGACCGTGGAAGGTGCGCAGTGAACGGCCATCGGTGGTGGTGCCTTCCGGGAACATCAACAACGGATGAGCCTGTTCAAGATGACGGCTCATCTGTTTGCGGATCAGCTGGCTGTCGCCCGAACCGCGACGGATGAACAGGCTGCCGGCCTTGGCAGCCAGCCAGCCGGCCACCGGCCAGGTGCGCACTTCGGCCTTGGACAGGAACGACAGCGGCGTGAGCATGCCCAGCAGCGGAATGTCGGTCCAGGACACGTGATTGCTGACCCACAGCATTGGCTGTCGCGGCAGTTGGCCGTGGACCGTCACCGAAAAGGGCAGGGCATTGGTCAACCGCGTCATGAAAAATCGCGACCAACGCTGGCGACGGACCATGGAGTTGGCAACGCCCAGGCGTTCGAACAGGCCGAACACGCTGGCCATGCTCAGGCCCAGCGCCACCACCAGCAATACTCGCGCGATGCGCGCGTACACCCGCAACCGGCTCATCAGACCGCTGCCTTGAAGTGACGGGCGTAGCGTGGGCAGAGTTCGTCGCGCTTGAGCAGGATGAACACGTCGGCCACCTGGAAATCTTCGTCCCAGCACGGCTCGCCGCAAATCTTCGCGCCCAGGCGCATGTAGGCCTTGAGCAACGGTGGCATCTCGGCGATGACGTTGGACGGTACGTCCAGGCTCGGCAAGGGCTTTTTCGGGACCGCCTGCAGGTGTTCGGTGCACAGGTAGCGTTCGCGCAGGCGCTGCATGATCGCCTGGGCCTGGATGCCGCCGTCCTGCATCGGGATGCTCGCGCAACCCATCAGGTAGCTGTAGCCGCCTTCGTTGAGGACTTCGGCCAGTTCGCCCCAGAGCACCGCGATGGTGCCGCCGTTGCGGTAGGCCGGGTCGACGCAGGTACGGCCGATTTCCAGGATCGGGCCTTGCAGATGAACCAGGCCGTGGAGGGCGAATTCTTCTTCGCTGTAGAACCGGCCCAGGCTACTGGCGGCCTGGTGGTCGAGCAGCCGAGTGGTGGCTACGAGGCGGCCGGTGTTCAGGTCGCGTACGCCGATGTGGGCGCAGTGAACATCATAATCATCCATGTCCAGACCCATTTCCGCGCCTTTGAGCTTGGCGTTGAATTCGCCGCTGAAGACGTTGAAGCGCAGGGCCTGTGCTTCGTGCAAGGCCTGGGCGCCGATCAGGCGTTCGGCTTGCAGGCGGCGTTCATTGCCGGTGTCGCGGATGCGGGCGATCTGGGTCATAGCGAGTCTCCGTGCGGGCTGTCTACCCGTCTTGGGTTGAGCCAATCGACTTTCTTTATGCAGCCATGTTGTGCAAAGTCAGGCTATGTAGCCCCGGTGTCACCGCCATGAAGCTTTGGTGATGCTTATATGACAGCCCACGAAAGGAGCCCTTCATGCCTTGGCAAACCCTGATCGAACGCGGCGAGCGGTTGCCCGCCTGGGCGGATCTGGCTGAAGGTTATGCCGCGTTGTTGCACCGCCTGGGGACGGTCACGCCGTTCGAGTTGGCCGTGGTCGGGGCGCGGTCGATGGCGACGCCTGGGTTGGCGTTCCTGGTGGGCTATCAGGCGGCGCTGCGGACGCTTTGGCCGAGCGCGCCGCAAAGTCTCGGCGCGTTGTGTGCCACCGAGCAGCGCAGCCTGCGGCCGGCAGATATGCAGACCCGCCTGACCGACTTGCGAGTGAGCGGGCGCAAGGATTTCGTCACCGCTGGCGATGCCGCCGAATGGCTGTTGATCGCGGCCCGAAGCGAGTCGCCGGAAGACGAGCGCCCGCGATTGAGCCTGGCGGTGGCCTACGCAGGCGAACCGGGTGTGGTGCTGGAAAAACTCCCGGGCCTGCCCTTCATGCCGGAGATCAGCCATGGTCGGGTGCTGTTGGAGGGCGCGCTGTGCGAATTGCTGGCGGGTGACGGCTGGGACGCCTACGTCAAACCGTTTCGTACCCTGGAAGACCTTTATGTGCTCAGCGCGATGACTGCATGGTTGTATGGCGTCGGGCAAGAATGCGCCTGGCCCCAGGCGTTGCGACTGCGCCTGTTGGCGCTGCTCGCCGGGTGCGCGGAGGCGAGCCGCCACAATCCTTCGAGCGCTGCCACGCATGTGCTGCTGGGTGGCCTGTTCGTCCAGTTCCAAGGGCTCGAAGCCGAACTGAACGACGCCTTGGCCGGTGGACCTGCGGCGTGGCGTGAGATGTGGGGGCGTGACAAGGCGGTGATGGACATTGCGGCGGGGGCGCGGGCCAAGCGGTTGGACAAGGCGTTGGGGTAGCCCCTCAAGCGGCTGCCCCCTGTGGGAGCGAGCTTGCTCGCGATAGCTGTTTGTCAGTCGCCATATGCTTAGCTGACACTCTGCTATCGCGAGCAAGCTCGCTCCCACAGGGGGCCACACACGCCTCGAAATTGTCATCAAGTCTGAATAGGCTCTGAAGGTTCAATCCTGCGAGCCCCGCGAATGTCCAAAGGCTGGTTCCTGATCCCGCTGTTGCTGCTCAACCTGAACGCCCAGGCCGAGGATTGGCCCGGTGAGCAATGGTCAAGCAGCCCGCCCCCCACGGGGCCGGCCATCGAAGCCCTGGAGCAATACGCCTTCGTACCGAGGGACGACGCTACCCGCCAAGGCATTCGCACCGACGCGCTGCTGGTGATCCAGGACGGTCGGTTGGTCTACGAACGCTACGCCGGGCCGACCACCGCCCAGACCCCGCACCTGACCTGGTCCATCAGCAAAAGCCTGCTGGCGACAGTATTCGGCGTGGCCTACGGTGAAAAACGCTTTGCCCTGGATGACCCGGCGGCCCGGTACTACCCGCCGCTGAAGCGACACCCGGGCATGACCCTGGCCGATCTGTTTCATTGGGCGTCCGGCCTGGACTGGCAAGAAGACTACGAATACGCGCCGCTCAATTCTTCGGTCGTGGCGATGCTCTATACCCGCGGACGCCACGACATGGCGGCGTTCACCGCCGGGCACGACAGCTTCAGCCCGCCCGGCCAGGTGTTCCGCTATTCCAGCGGCGACAGCAATCTGCTGGCGGCAGCGCTTAAATATATCGTCGGCCCGGCGAGCTATGCCGATTATCCCTGGACAGCCTTGTTCGATCCCTTGGGCATCCGTCACGCGACCTGGGAAACCGACGCCAGCGGCACGTTTGTCGGTTCGTCCTATGCCTATCTCACGGCTCGGGACCTGGCGCGTGTCGGCCTGTTGATGCAACGGGATGGCCGTTGGGGCGATCGACAATTGATTCCCAAGGATTGGATTGCGTTCAGCCGCGAGCCGTTCACCCGCTTCCAGGCCGGTCAGGACGAAGCCGTGCCCGGCGGACACTGGTGGCTCAATCGCGCCGCTGACCGAACGATCCGCCCGTGGCCGGACGCGCCACCCGATACCTTCGCTGCTCTTGGGCATTGGGGCCAGGCGCTGTACATCATTCCCAGCGCCAGGTTGGTGATCGTGCGCTACGGCGACGATCGCGACGGCAGCTATCGTCACAACGAATTGCTCAAGCGCGCCATGGCGGCTTTCGCCGGGACGGTGCAGCCATGATGCGCAAAGTGTCGCTTACCTTGATGGCGGTGCTGCTGGTTGCCCTGTTCGGTTGGGTCTGGCAGGAGCGGGTGGCGTTGCGCGCGTTTCCCGGCGTCATCAGCGCCTATACCGCCAAGGAATATTGTTCGTGCCGCTATGTAATGCAGCAACCGGCCGAATATTGCCGGGGTTATGTGAAGCAGTCGGTGCCCACCAACGATTTTCTCGACACACCTGAAGCCAAGCGCATCACCGTCAGCGGCTTGGGGCGCAGCCACAGTGCGCGGTGGATTGGGGAGCGACAGGGGTGTCGGTTGGAGTAATCCAGAAACGACGCGAACCCTGTGGCGAGGGGATTTATCCCCGCCGGGCTGCGTAGCGGCCCTATAGCTGAACTAAGTTTCTCCCTAATGCAATGCTTCGCCTGTTTTGGGGTTGCGGCGCAACCCAGCGGGGATAAATCCCCTCGCCACGAAAGCTGGGCGATTTCTGGTTGTTGTTGCTACAGACAGTTTGCAAGCGCCCTCGGCCCGGTTAAGGTTCGCCACAGGTTTATCTGCCCCCCGAGTCTGTATGTTCAAGCGGTCTTTCTCCCACGTTGTCACCACCTTGCTGCTGGCCTGCGCCGCGCTGCCGGCCGAGGCCGATTGGTATCTGGACGGCGAGTCGTCGCGGCTCTCTTTTATCAGCAGCAAAAACGGCAATGTCTCCGAGGTCCAGCGTTTCCTCGTGCTGCACGGCCAGGTCCAGCCCAAGGGCCTTGCGCGATTGGAGGTCGAACTCGAATCCATCAACAGCGGCATTCCCCTGCGGGACGAGCGCATGCGCGCCGAGTTGTTTGAAATCAAGCAGTTCGCCGAGGCCACCATCACTGCGCAGCTCGACCTGATACCGATCCAGGATTTGGCCAATGGCGCGCAACTGGAACTGCGCCTGCCGGTGACGGTGGATTTGCATGGCAAGCAGCACGAATACAACGTTCAACTGCTGGCGACGCGCCTGGACGAGCGTCGCTTCCAGGTCGTGACCCTGGAGCCAGTCGTGCTCAACGCAGCGGATTTCGATCTGGCGCCGGGTTTGGAAACGCTTCGAACATTAGCCGGATTGTCGGCCATCAGCCTGTCGGTGCCGGTGAATGCGGTACTGATCTTCACGGCGCGCTGACATGAGCGGCCCGGTATTCCCTTGGCGCGAAGGCAATCGCTTCGAGCTGTTGATCGACGGTCCGCAGTTTTTCCCGCGCATGCTGGTGGAGATTGCCCGCGCCCAGGAACAGGTCGAACTGGAGTTGTACCTGGTGGAGGCGGGCGCTTGCGCCGAGGCGATGGTCCAGGCCCTCGTCCAGGCCGCCGAACGTGGCGTTCGCGTGCGCTGCCTGTTCGACGACTACGGCAGCCTGGCGTTTACCCTGGGCCTGCGCAATCGCCTGGTCCAGGCGGGTGTGGAACTGCGTTTCTACAATCGCCTGAGTTGGCGCCGTTGGGTGCGCAATCTCTACCGCGATCACCGCAAGCTCCTGCTGGTCGACCAACGCTTGGCGGTGGTCGGTGGCACCGGGGTTACCGATGAGTTCTGGAACCCCTTGGATGACCACAGTGACTGGCATGAAGTGATGGTGGAAATCGTCGGTCCGCTGGTGCTCGATTGGCAGTTGCTGTTCGACCGCCAATGGCTCGCCAACCGCCATCGACGGGCCTGGAAACCGGCGTCCAATTTTGGCCTGCCGCGCCTGCCTCGGGTTCCGCCGGTCGGCGAAGGCATGGGCCGGGTGGCGTATGCCGACGCCCGCCAGCACCGCGACATCCTGCAGTCACTGTCCCGGGCATTGAACAGCGGCCAGAAACGCATCTGGATGGCTACGCCGTATTTCCTGCCGACCTGGAACGTGCGCCGCTCGCTGCGCAAGGCCGCCGCGCGGGGCATCGATGTGCGCCTGCTGCTGACCGGCCCGCGCACCGATCATCCGTCCGTGCGTTACGCCGGCCATCGCTATTACCCGCGCCTGCTCAAGGCCGGGGTGAAAATCTACGAATACCAACCCTGTTTCCTGCACTTGAAAATGGTGCTGGTGGACGATTGGGTCAGCATCGGCTCGTGCAATTTCGACCACTGGAACCTGCGCTTCAACCTCGAAGCCAATCTGGAGGCGCTGGACTCCGGGTTGAGCAAGGCCGTGGCGGCCAGTTTTGAACGGGACTTCGAGCAGAGCCTGCAAGTGAGCCTCGACGCCTGGCAGCGCCGGCCATTGTGGAAGCGGTTCAAGCAAAGGGTGTGGGGATTGGTGGATCGGGTGGTGGTGAACTTGCTGGATCGGCGGGGCTAACCATCCACCGCAAAACCAATGTGGGAGCGAGCTTGCTCGCGATGGCGGCCTGACAGTCGATGATGCGGTGACTGATGAGGCCTCATCGCGAGCAAGCTCGCTCCCACAGGGTATTTCAGTGTTGCTGGATCAGAGCAGCTCAAAGCTCTGCTGCTTCACATCCTGGGAATCCAGGCCGATCTGCACGTTGAACTTGCCCGGTTCCGCGGCGTACTTGAGCTGGGCGTTGAAGAACTTCAGGTCGTCTTCGGTGATGTCGAAGTGGATGACCTTCTTCTCGCCGGCCTTGAGCATCACCTTGCGGAAGTTTTTCAATTCCTTCACCGGCCGGATGATCGAGCCGGTCACGTCCTGAATATACAGCTGCACCACGGTTTCGCCGTCACGGTCGCCGGTGTTTTCCAGGGTGATGCTCGCATCCAACTTGCCGGTCTTGTTCAGCGTGGTGGACGACAGGGCCATGTCCGACAGGCTGAAGGTCGTGTAGCTCAGGCCATAGCCGAACGGGTAGAGCGGGCCGGTTGTGTCGTCGAAGTACTGCGAGGTGTAGTTGCCTGGTTTGCCCGGTGTGAACGGTCGACCGATGCTCAGGTGGTTGTAGTAGGTAGGAATCTGCCCGACGGAGCGTGGGAAGGTGATCGGCAACTTGCCCGAAGGGTTGTAGTCACCAAACAGCACGTCCGCGATGGCATTGCCGCCTTCGGTGCCGCTGAACCAGGTTTCCAGGATCGCATCGGCCTGCTGTTTTTCTTCCAGCAGCGACAGCGGACGGCCATTCATCAGCACCAACACCAACGGCTTGCCGGTGGCCTTCAGGGCCTTGATCAGTTCGCGCTGGCTGGCCGGGATATTCAGTTCAGTGCGGCTCGACGATTCATGGGACATGCCACGGGACTCGCCCACGGCGGCCACGACCACGTCCGCTTCCTTGGCGGCTTTAACCGCTTCATCGATCAATACCTGGGCCGGACGCGGGTCGTCCACGACTTCAGGGGCGTCGAAGTTGAGGAAGTTCAGGTAGTCGAGCACTTTCTTGTCGCCGGTGATATTGGCACCACGGGCATAGATCAGCTTCGACTCACCGCCCAGGGCCCGGGCCATGCCGTCGTACACGGTGACCGACAGCGCCGGACGCCCGGCGGCGGCCCAACTGCCCATCATGTCGATCGGCGCCTTGGCCAGCGGGCCGACCAAGGCGATCTTCGCGGTTTTCTTCAGGGGCAGGGTCTGGTTGCGGTTTTCCAGCAGCACCAGGCTGCGGCGCGCCACGTCGCGGGCATCGGCGCGGTGCATGCGGCTGTCGGCGTAGACGTCGGCGGGGTCATCCTCGGCCTTGCCGATACGCAGGTACGGGTCCTTGAACAGGCCCATGTCGTACTTGGCGGCCAGTACTTCGCGGACCGCATTGTCGATGTCGCTCTGCTCGATCTCGCCAGCCTTGAGCAGGCCGGGCAGCTCCTTGCCGTAGAGCGAGTCGTTCATGCTCATGTCGATGCCGGCCTTGATCGCCAATTTGGCCGCTTCGCGACCGTCCCGGGCGACGCCATGCTTGATCAACTCGAAAATCGCGCCGTGGTCGCTGACGGCCAGGCCCTTGAAACCCCATTCCTTGCGCAACAGATCGTTCATCAGCCAGGTGTTGGCGGTGGCCGGTACGCCGTTGATGGAGTTCAGCGCGACCATCACGCCGCCTGCGCCAGCGTCGATGGCGGCGCGGTAGGGCGGCAGGTAGTCCTGGTACATTTTCACCGGGCTCATGTCCACGGTGTTGTAGTCCCGACCGCCTTCCACGGCGCCATACAGGGCGAAGTGCTTGACGCTGGCCATGATGCTGTCGGCTGCGTTCGCACCGCTGCCCTGGAACGCCTTGACCATCACCCCGGCAATGCGCGACACCAGGTAGGTGTCTTCGCCGAAGCCTTCTGAAGTCCGGCCCCAGCGAGGGTCGCGGGAAATATCGACCATCGGTGCGAAGGTAATGTCGAGGCTGTCGGCCGCCGCTTCCTTGGCTGCGATGCGGCCGGAGCGGTAGATGGCATCCATGTCCCAGCTCGAGGCCAGGGCCAGGGGAATCGGGAAAATCGTGCGATGGCCATGGATCACGTCATAGGCGAAGAACATCGGGATCTTCAGCCGGCTGCGCATGGCCGCGTCCTGCATCGGACGGTTTTCATCGCGGGTAATGGAGTTGAACGTGCCGCCGATGTTGCCGGCGGCGATTTCCTTGCGGATCATCTCCCGGGGCATTTCCGGGCCGATGCTGATGAGGCGCAGCTGGCCGATCTTTTCCTGAAGGGTCATCTGTTTCATCAGGTTGCTGATGAAAGCGTCCTTGTTCTCTATGGGGGCTGGCGGGTTGTCGGCTAATACGGATTGACTGGCCAGGGTGACAAACAGGCCCAGCAAACACAGCTTCTTCATGAATAGTTTTCTCGCAAGCCTAAAGGGCGGTGATCAGTACACGCCGGTCAGCCTAAATGTGAGGAGCGGCTATTGTTGTTCGGGTGTTATCCAATTAAATGCAGCACACTTTCGAACCTGTGGCGATGAACTTAGTTTCGCACCGCGCATCTTTTAGCCCATAGACCCGATTCGATCCAGTGCGGCGGCGATTATGCCCCAGACACCGGCAAGATAGGTGGCGGTGTTTTGTTAATGCAATGCAACGGAGAGCTTCACCTGATGAATCCACGACTGAACCACCGCAGCGGCCTGCAACTGCTGGCCCTGATGCTGTTCACCACACTGCTGGCCGGTTGCGGCATCAACAACATCCCGACGCTGGACGAACAGGCTAAGGCGGCCTGGGGCCAGGTGCAGAACCAGTACCAGCGCCGCGCCGACCTGATTCCCAACCTGGTGGAAACCGTCAAGGGTTATGCCCAGCATGAGCAGGAAACCCTGACGGCGGTGATCGAAGCGCGGGCCAAGGCCACTTCGATCCAGGTCGATGCCAGCACTCTGGACAATCCGGAAAAACTCAAGCAGTTCCAGCAAGCCCAGGATCAGTTGAGCGGCGCATTGAGCCGCTTGATGGTGGTGTCCGAGCGCTACCCGGACTTGAAGGCCAACCAGAACTTCCTGGCCTTGCAGTCGCAGCTCGAAGGCACCGAGAACCGCATCGCCGTGGCCCGTCGCGACTTCATCCTGGCGGTGCAGAAATACAACACCGAAATCCGCACCTTCCCCGGTCGCCTGTGGCACAGCGTGATGTACAGCGACTTGCCGATCCGCGAGACCTTCGAGGCCACCAGCCCGAATGCCGAAAAAGCGCCTGAAGTGAAGTTTTGAAAAAACTGTGGGAGCGAGCTTGCTCGCGATGGCGGCCGCACATCCAACATTGATGCAAACTGATCCACCGCTATCGCGAGCAAGCTCGCTCCCACACAGGAGTTCTGATGCGAGTGTTGAAATTTGGCCTGGTGCTGTTGCTCTGGGTCTTTGCCATCACGGCCCAGGCCGAATTGAGCTTCCCGGCATTGACCGGGCGGGTGGTGGACTCCGCCCAACTGCTCGACCCGTCGGTCCGCGCGCAACTCGATGGGCAACTCAAGGCCCATGAACAGGCCACCGGCGAACAGGTGGTCGTCGTCACGCTGGCCAACCTCCAGGGCGCCAGCATCGAAGACTTCGGCTATCAATTGGGCCGCCACTGGGGCATCGGGCAGAAAGACAAAAACAACGGCGCGCTGCTGATCGTCGCCCGCGATGATCGTAAACTGCGCATCGAAGTGGGTTATGGCCTGGAGGATCGTCTGACTGATGCCCA
Source organism: Pseudomonas alvandae (assembly GCF_019141525.1). Taxonomy (GTDB): domain Bacteria; phylum Pseudomonadota; class Gammaproteobacteria; order Pseudomonadales; family Pseudomonadaceae; genus Aquipseudomonas; species Aquipseudomonas alvandae. The sequence continues at coordinate 4,989,575 of NZ_CP077080.1, read as the reverse complement.
GAGTTCGGTGATCATCAACCAGGTAATCACCCCGGCGTTCAAGACGGGCAATTTCAACAAGGGCATCAGTGACGGCGTGGCGGCGATGCTCGTGGTCCTGGGCGGCAGTTCCCTCGATGAACCGGCAGCCGCGTACAACGCGGGTGAGCAGGACGAGAGGGATTTCGTCGAGCGCCATCCGGGGCTGTTCATCTTCCTGGCGATGCTTTTCATCCTGACGATATTCGTCTGCCAAGTGCTCGGTATCCTGCCCAGCGGCGGCGGTTCCGGTGGTAGCAGTTACAGAAGCGGCGGTGGTGGCTTCGGTGGCAGCGGAGGCGGTGGCTTCAGCGGTGGTGGCGGCAGTTTCGGGGGCGGCGGTTCGTCGGGCGGCTGGTGAGAACAATAATGAGCGGGCTTTTTCAAACATGGCATTACTGACTGAACACGAACAACACAAAGTGGCCGAGGCCATCGCCCGGGTCGAGCGCGACACCGACGCCGAGCTGGTCACGGTGCTTGCCGCCCGCGCCGATGACTACGCCTACATCCCGTTGCTATGGGCCAGCCTGCTGGCACTGGTGGTCCCCGGCGCCTTGCAGTACCTGACAGGTTGGCTGACCCTGCACAGTCTGCTGTGGGTGCAGTGGGGTAGTTTCATCGTGCTGTGCCTGGTGTTTCGCATGCATGGCATCACCACGCACCTGATCCCTCGCTCCGTACGCCACTGGCGGGCTTCCAACCTGGCGCGCCGGCAATTTCTCGAACAGAACTTGCACCACACCGTGGGCAGCACCGGCATGCTGATCTTCGTCTGCGAGGCCGAGCGCTATGTGGAGATTTTGGTGGACGAGGGCATTTCCAAGCGACTCGACAATACACATTGGGATGCGATTGTCGCGGCGTTCACCCAGCAGGTTCGCCAAGGCCAGACGTTGCAGGGTTTTGTGACGTGCATCGAGGCCTGCGGCGAATTGCTCAAGGAGCACGTACCGGTGACCCATGCGCGTAATGAACTGCCGAATCGGTTGGTGGTGTTGGGCTGAGTGTCTGCCGGACACCGTTGTGGCGAGGGGATTTATCCCCGTTGGGGGCGTAGCCCCCTTTAGCCGACAGCCGGTTATGGGTCGAGATCTGTTGTCTGATTTGGGTCTGCTGCGCAGCCCAACGGGGATAAATCCCCTCGCCACAGGAAATTCCCCGTGCCCTGGCACCCCATCCCCCCTAAAATACCCGCCATTCCCGATCCGCCCGCCCCGAGGCTGCTTCTCCATGTCCGTCACTGCAACTCCCGCCCGTCCCGCGCCGGATCACCACGCCCAGTTCATCGCGCTGCTGCAAGCCAATCTCGAGCAGAACGCGTTCATCAAGCTGGTGCTGGCCAAGTACGTCGGTGACGAAACCGATCTGCAGCGGCTGATCATCAAGCAGCTCACGGTCAAGGATCAGCCTTGCCTGTCCTTCGTCTATCGCTACAAGACCCGCGACATCACCAAGAATTTCCCGCTGGCCGAAGGCGTGGATACCATCGCCGCGCTGTTGCCGGCTTCGTTCAAGAACGCGCATCTGCTGGCGATCACCGACGAGGCGCAATTGGAGTACAGCAAGAAGGGCAAGAGCTCGCTGTTCAAGAGCAAGCCCCAGCAATTGCGGGAGGTGCCATCGACCGAGCACAACCGCGAGAAGAACCGCTTCCTCGACTTGAGCCGGCCATTCCTGGCTGACCTGGGCGTGACTAACCACAAGCACGAACTGATTCCGGCGATGTCGCGCAAATGGAAGCAGATCAACAAGTTCATCGAGGTCTTCAGCCATGCACTGACGTCTTCGCCGCTGGCCCTGGACAAGCCGGTGCGGGTCTCGGACTTCGGCTCGGGCAAGGGCTACCTGACCTTCGCCATCCACGATTACCTGCGCAACACCTTGCAGGCCGAAGGCGTGGTGACCGGGGTCGAGTTGCGCGAAGACATGGTCAAGCTGTGCAACGAAGCCGCCGCGCGGCTTGAGCACCCGGGCCTGAGCTTCCAGCATGGCGACGTGCGCAGCGTGGCGCCGAGCGCGGTGGATGTGATGATCGCCTTGCACGCCTGTGACATTGCCACCGACTACGCCATCCACATGGGCATCCGCTCGGGCGCCTCGATCATCATGTGCTCGCCGTGCTGCCACAAACAGATCCGCCTGCAGATCCAGAGCCCGGCGCTGCTCAAGCCGATGTTGCAGTACGGCTTGCACCTGGGCCAGCAGGCGGAAATGGTCACTGACAGCTTGCGGGCGTTGTTCCTCGAAGCCTGCGGCTACGAGACCAAGGTGTTCGAGTTCATTTCCCTGGACCACACCAACAAGAACAAGATGATCCTCGCAGTCAAGCGTGCCGAACCGGCGGATCCCGCCGAACTGCTCGCCAGGATCGAAGAACTCAAGGCGTTCTATCACATCACCGAGCACTGCCTCGAAACGCTGCTGCGAGCGGATGGCTACCTCGCCGCACAGCACTGACCTCTTGTGGGAGCGAGCTTGCTCGCGATGAAACGATAACGCGGTGTGCCTGAAACACCGCATCGCCTGAATCGCGAGCAAGCTCGCTCCCACGAGGGGCAGAGGTACAGCCCGTCAGGTAATCAGCGCTTATCCCTCACCTACCGATGTACCGGTCTACCTTTAAAGCGTCCACCCTCACGCATTCCAAAGGAGCCCAGTCCATGGCCGCAAAGAAAATCCTCATGCTGGTCGGCGATTACGTCGAAGATTATGAAGTCATGGTGCCGTTCCAGGCGTTGCAGATGATCGGCCACACGGTGCATGCCGTGTGCCCGGATAAAACGGCTGGCCAGACCGTCCGCACCGCGATCCATGATTTCGAGGGCGACCAGACCTACAGCGAAAAACCGGGGCATTTGTTTGCCCTCAACCATGACTTCGCCAAGGTCCTGGCCGCCGATTACGATGCGCTGCTGGTGCCGGGCGGTCGCGCTCCGGAATACCTGCGCCTGAATGAAGAGGTCCTGCAACTGGTGCGTGATTTCGATCTGGCCGGCAAGCCGATCGCCGCGGTGTGCCACGGTGCGCAATTGCTCGCGGCGGCGGGCATCCTGGAAGGCCGCGAGTGCAGCGCCTATCCGGCGTGTGCCCCGGAGGTGCGCTTGGCCGGCGGGACTTTCATCGATATTCCGGTAACCGAAGGTCACGTCCAGGGCAACCTGGCCACGGCACCGGCCTGGCCGGCGCATCCGAACTGGTTGGCGGGGTTCCTGACGTTGCTGGGCACGGCGATTACCCTGTAGACGTCACCGGGAGACTACACCTCAACCGGCACTGCCAGCTTCGGATCGCCCAGCGGATGACTCTTGGCATCGAAGAAGCGCAGCTCAATGTCCAGGCCTTGGAATAGCTTGGCGTAATGCCGTTTCTGGTGCTGGATAAAAGCCTGGCTGCGCGGGTAGATCGAGATGGCCAAGGTTCTCGGCGCGGCCTGGCGCAGGGCATCAACGATGTGGCTGTCCTGCTCGCCCAGGGCGTGGCCGAACAGGCACAGGTTGTCGCCGTGCTGCAGCAACTGGTCGTAGCAGAACGACAAGTAGTCACTGCTGCGGATGGTCTTGAGTTTGTCCTGGCTCGGGCCTTCGTTGATGAACAGTGGGACATCATCGAGGGTCTTGAGGGTGTTGTTGATGGCGAAACTGCCCAGCAACGTACCCTCGGTGGAGGTGAGCTTGCGTGCCGTGCCGTCCTGGTTGCGCACCAGGTGCAAGCCACCGTGCAAGTACAGCAGGCGTGGTTTATCCGTGTTGGCCTGGCTCAGGTCGAAGCTGTGATCGGCTCCCAGGAACAGGTCGGTGACGGTGTCGGGAGCGTGCTGGATCGCCCAGTAGCTCAGCAAATCGTAGTTGGTCGTGAACACCGTGCGGTAGCGGCCCAGTTCCTGGTTGAGACGTTGCAGGGTCGACGCTTGCACCAGCCGCCAGGGGATGTGCATGGCGTGCACGGCGTTGATCAACGCTTCCTTGATCGCGTAGTAGCGATTGCGCGGCGCGGCGGAGCTCACCGCCAGGGCCTTGTTGACCCGGCTGGTGGTTTTCAGCGCACCCAGCACCTGCTCGAAACTGCGGGTCTGCAGCGCATCGAACACGCTCAGCTCCGACGGACTGAGGGGTTTTTCCTCGACGGTACGGGCGTTTTCGAACAACGAGTCATAGCCGAAATCGTCCCACACGGCGCGGCTGGCGCCGTTGCCTACCAACAGGCCGCTGAAGGCCGTGTCGGCGCGCAAGGTCTCCCAATCTTCGAGCCGGGCGTCGTATTCCTGGAAATCGGTCATTGCGAAAGTCATCTCAAAACGTGGCAAAGGCAGGGCGTGACTTTATCACGACCCAGTCTTGAGCCAGATCAAGATACGTTGTGACCAGTCGGTCAATCCTGTACGCCCCTGCCGATCCGGCCTCTTTCAGGAGCGTGTCCCCATGAGCAGCACTTTTTTCATTCCCGCCGTGAACATCATGGGCCTGGGTTGCCTCGACGAGGCGATGACCGCCATCCGCAACTACGGCTTTCGCAAGGCACTGATCGTCACCGACGCGGGGTTGGCGAAGGCCGGCGTGGCCTCCAAGGTGGCCGAGTTGCTGGCATTACAGGATGTCGACGCCGTGATCTACGACGGTGCCAAGCCCAACCCGAGCATCGCCAACGTTGAACTCGGGCTCGGCTTGCTGAAGGAAAGCCGCTGCGATTTCATCGTGTCGCTGGGTGGTGGCTCTCCCCATGATTGCGCCAAGGGCATCGCGTTGTGCGCGACCAATGGCGGGCAGATCCGCGACTACGAAGGCGTCGACCGCTCCAGCAAGCCGCAACTGCCGCTGATCGCCATCAACACCACGGCCGGCACCGCCAGTGAAATGACCCGTTTCTGCATCATCACGGACGAGACGCGTCATGTGAAAATGGCCATCGTCGACCGCAACGTCACGCCGCTGATGTCGGTCAACGACCCAGCCCTGATGGTGGCGATGCCAAAAGGATTGACCGCCGCGACCGGCATGGATGCGCTGACCCATGCGATCGAGGCTTATGTCTCCACCGCCGCCACGCCCATCACCGACGCCTGCGCCCTCAAAGCGATTACCTTGATCAGCAACAACCTGCGCCTGGCCGTGCGTGACGGCAATGACTTGGCCGCACGGGAGAACATGGCTTACGCGCAGTTTCTGGCGGGGATGGCATTCAACAATGCTTCGCTGGGTTTCGTGCATGCGATGGCGCATCAGTTGGGCGGCTTCTATGACTTGCCCCATGGCGTGTGCAACGCCGTGTTGCTGCCCCATGTGCAGAGTTTCAATGCCGCGGTCTGTGCCGTCCGGCTGACGGACGTAGCCCATGCCATGGGGGCCGATATTCGTGGGTTCAGCCCTGAAGAAGGTGCGCAATCCGCCATCGCGGCGATTCGCAGCCTGGCCGTGGATGTGGACATTCCAGCGGGCTTGCGTGAGCTGGGCGTGCGCCTCAATGACGTGCCGGTACTCGCCGCCAACGCCTTGAAGGATGCCTGCGGCCTGACCAACCCGCGAGCGGCGGACCAGCGCCAGATCGAGGAAATTTTCCGCGGCGCGTTCTAAGTGGCCCGAGGCGGCATGAACCTGACGCACAACATCGCCGCCATCGCCAACAGCGTGCACAACAGCGCCAATGGCCAGGCCTGTTGACTCAACAACAGGCTGGCCAAGGCGCCGATCGCGGAGGCCATCAACTGGTGCAGGAAACCGCTCAGTGCCATGGCGTATGCGCCGGCGACTGGCGAGCCCTCGTTCGCCAATGACAGGCTGATGGGGTAGTTCAACGACTGGCCGAACACCGCGAAGCAGTACGGGAGCCAGAACAGCAGGGCAACACTGCCCAATGCAATGCTTCCCGTCAGCATGGTCACGCTGCCGCCCAGCACGAGCGCGATGCCCCAGCCCATCAGTCGACGCTGGCCGGTGCGTAGCACGAATGCATTCACCGCCAACGCGCCGAGCAGGTACGCCGCGCTGATCGGCCAGCCCAACAGGCCGTATTCGATGGCGGACCAATGGAAACTTTCCTGCAGGATCAGCGGCGCACCGGTGTTGAAGGCGATGATCACGCCATACCCCAGCCCACCTGCCAGTGCAGGTAGCAGAAAACCGCGATGCCTGACGATTTGGCCGTACACGTGCCACGCCGATTGCCCACTGTTTACTTCGGTCAATATCGGAAACCGGGCCCTGGACACCGCCGCTGCCATCACCAGGCTGACCGCACCCAAGCCCAGGAAAATCGCCTCCCACCCGAACGCGAGCTGGATCAACGAACCGAGGTACTGGCCGATGCCGAGGGCAACCACGAAGGCGATCGATATCCACGACAGCGCCTTGGCCAGCACGCCGCCGCTGAACGTGTCGCGGATCAACACCCGCGCCATCACCGAAATACCGCTGGCACCGATGCCCTGGATCAACCTGAACGTCAAGAACGCTTCCAGTGACGTGCCCAACGGCAAGGCCAGGTTGCCCAGGCCGTACAGGACCAATGCCGCAAGCAAGACGGGTTTGCGCCCGAGCCGCTGGCTCAGGCTGCCCCATGACAGCATGGGCAGCGCCATGCCGATCAGGTAGACCGACAATCCCCACGACACCTGGGCCGCATTGGCCTTGAGGTCCAGGGCAATGTCAGGCACGGCCGGCAGGTAGATGCTCATGCCCAGTTGTGCGAGGAAAACGGTGGCGCAGGTGACGATCAGGGTTGTGCGGTTGTTCATCAAGGGCTCGATTCAAGGGCGAGTGTCGCGCCCGTGGGCCAACAGCAGGTCAATGACCTGCTCGCAGAACGAACGGATCACCTCAGGCGTCATGTCGGCACGCAGGGTGATCCGGATCGCGGCTTTGTCTTGTGGCACCACGGGGAAAAAGACCGCTGAGGTGAAATACCCCAGTTCGGCGAGTTCAACCGCGAGACGCGTGGCCAGGACCGCCTCGCCGCAGTGCACCAGGCGAATCGCCATGGGGCTGGCGTACTGTTCGGTGCGGATAAGGCTGTCGAACAGCCGGATATTAGCTTGCAAACGCTCCTGCAACGAACTGAATTCGGGACTGCGGTGCAAGCGGATCGAGGCCATGCCTGCGCCGATAGCGGCCGAATTCAGGCTTTGCGACCAATTGCTTGGGCCGCCGTAACGTTGCACCAGGGTCTTGTGCCGTTCACTGCCAAACATGGCCAGTCCACCGCTGGCACCGAATGATTTGGCCAGCGAGGCGACAATCAGGGTGCGTTCGTCCACCGCCTGGATTCGCGATCGCACCAGGCCAATGCCGGAGGGCCCCACGGCGGACAACGCATGGGAATCGTCCAGATAAAGGAACAGGCCATGGCGCTGCTTGAGACACATCAGGCTATCCAGGTCCGCCATGCCGCCCATGCTGTAGGCGCTGTCCGCCACGTAGGTCACGTTAGCGTGGCGTTTGCACACGTCTTCGAGGAAGTCCATGTCGTTGTGTGGGCAGGTGATGACCTGGGTTTCATCCGCACAGGCGGCCTTGATATGGTTCATCGAGTAATGGGCCTGCTTGTCGAAGACCATGACCGGTGGTCGATTGCCGGTCAAGGCACCGCTGGCCAGCAACGGCAGTATTCCCGAGCTCGCTGCGCTGCAAGACAATGCACTGAGGCAACTGGCGCCGAACAACTCCGACAGTTGGCTTTCGTATTGGTCGAGGATTTCCAGCTTGCAGCGATTTTTCGAGTTGGCAACGCGCAGGGTTCCGGCTTCCCATAGCGCCGTCATGGCTCCATCCAGCAAGGCGGGGTGATAATCCAGGCCCAGGTAGGATGTCGTACAGAAGTGGTGGAAGGTCCGACCATGCTGGTCGACCAGCACATTGGGGCTCTCGATGTGCACATTCAATCCGGCGGCTTTTCCGGTGTCGGCGTTCTGCCAGTCCTGGTCCGCCAGGGAAATCACCTTGCGATAGTTGCTGAAGCGATGGGGTGGTAGCGCAGTCTGGTTCATGGTTCGAGTACATTCCTTGGTGATGCGTTGCTGTCCGTGGGTGTTTCACTTTGTGTGTATGTCGAGACTTTACAGACTGCTGGGCAGGGCTTTGAATCGGCTGTTTCCGGTGTATTTGAGAGTGATCGGAGAGTTCTACGTAGGACCTTGCCTAGGGAGATGGACGGGAAATCCATTTGCGGCGTGGGAGTAGGGTTTCGACCCGTGAATTTGCTGCGTTTGCTACCCTGCGCGCGTGGTCAACCCATTGAATATGGATTTCGCTTCGGTCTTGTCCATCGCGTGTTGGCAAAATGATGTCAATTTTCCAAGGGCGGTCCCATTGCCTGCGCTATCCTCATCGGTAATGTGGGTATACGTGGTTGCGCATGTCTGCAGGGCGGCGCGGATTGACGGATGCCCGGTTCTCCCATGGCTGTATCACCCGGATGGCTTACCGCGTCATGGATACTCGAAATCCCGCGCCGCTGGCCAGTTACCTCGATTTGTTGCTGGACGCCGTATGTGCCGTCGACGCCCAAGGCTGTTTCGTGTTCGTCAGTGCGGCGTGCGAGCGCATTCTGGGCTACACGCCACAGGAGCTGATCGGCCGGCGAATGATCGACCTGGTGCATCCCGCCGACCGCCAGCGGACCCTCGACGCTGCGCGGGAAATCATGGAGGGCGAGCCTAAGCTCAATTTCGAGAACCGCTACCTGCGCAAGGACGGTGGCGTGGTGCATATCCTGTGGTCGGCCCGCTGGTCGGAGGCTGACCAACTGCGCATCGCGGTGGCGCGTGACATCACCGAGCGCAAGCAGGCGGAGTCCCGTCAGGCGGCGTTGTATGCGATCTCCGAGGCAGCCCATGCCGCCGCCGACCTGCTGGCCTTGCTCAAGCGCGTCCACCTGATCATCGGCGAGTGGCTACCGGCGCTGAATTTTTCGGTGGCGCTGTATGACGAGCAATGCGAGCAGATCGACTTTGCGTATCACGTCGACGATCGAGAGCGACAACCCGAATTGCCCGGCACGATGATTGGACGCTTGTGCGCCGAAGTCATCCGCAGTGGTCAGCCGATCCTGCTCACCCCCGGTTGCAGTTCCTTGCCGGCAGAGTTCCATGACCTTGTGTCGACGCCGCAATCGCCTTGTTGGCTGGGTGTGCCGCTGAATTCTCAAAACGGTACGATCGGCGCCTTGATCGTCAAGAGTGCCCCGGACAGCGAACGCTACACCGAACAAGACAAGGAATTGCTGCAATACGTCTGTGCGCAGATCACCCTCGCCATCGAGCGCCAGCAATTGCACGCCCGGTTGCAGCACATGGCGCAGTACGACCAACTGACCCAGGTGCCCAATCGCGAGCTGCTGCGCGAGCGGTTCAAGGCTGCGCTGGCCACGGCCCGTGCCGCGTCGGGGCGGATGGCCTTGCTGTATATCGACCTGGATCGTTTCAAGCAGGTCAACGACACCTATGGCCACGGCGTTGGCGACATGTTGTTGCAAGCGGTGGCGAGTCGGCTCAGGGGCTGCATTCGCGAAATCGACACCGTCGCGCGCATCGGCGGTGATGAATTTGTCGTCTTGTTGCACAGCATCCAGAACGTCACAGACGCCGAGCGGGTGCAGGCAAAAATCCGCCGTGCATTGGCTGAGCCGCTGCGGCTGGATGGCCACTGCCTGAGTATCGAACCGAGCATCGGCGTGGCCTGCTTTCCCGACCATGGCACCGAAGACATCACCCTGTTCCGCCACGCCGACGAGGCGATGTACGCCGCCAAGCGTCACAACCACCGAGCCTTCGGCATCTGAGTCCGCGCCACCGTTCGTCGTGGCATTCGTGTGTTTTTCAAACCTTGAGACTTGGGCCATTTCCAATGAAATACGGGGCATGCGTGCCCGTCATTTCTTGCAATACGGAGGGCCGGGCCATGCGCGGGTCTAGCAACATTTATCCGGGAAACGTCGTCCACGATCGAACGAAGGTGTCCGAAGCAGGTCGCAAAAGTGGGAGAACCACCATCGCGAGCGTCGATAAAAGCCCGCTGAAGGCCGAGATTGGCCGCAAGCCGGGTCGCACGTCTCGCTGAATACCCAACGGTGGTTCTGATTTCTGCGACGGAAATTGCGTCGCGACTTTATTTCAGAGGAGGGCGCGACCATGAGCCGGATGGCCACCTTTTTACGCACCACCAGTGTTGTCGTGCTGATGGGCCTGGGTGCCAGCAGTGCCTGGGCCCAGTCACCTGTCGAATTCATCAACGATGCATCCGCCAAAGGCATGGCCGACATCGAGGCCAGCCGTGAGGCGCATTCGAAAGCGGAGTCACGGGAGGTCAAGGACTACACCATCATGGTGATCAACGACCGCACCACCGCCAACCAACATTTGGCGAAAATCGCCAAGAAGCTCGACTTGCCTGTCGCGCCACGGGAAGAGGTGGCGGACAAGGCCAAGACCCTGATGCCGCAGGTGGCCGAGGGCGAGTCGTTCGAAGCGGCTTATGCCGCCAGCCAGGTCAAGGCCACTGAAGAAGCCATCGAGCAGATCCAGCAGCAGGCCCAGACCACCGACGTGCCGGAGATCAAGGCGTTCGCTGACGAAACGCTGCCCAAGCTGCAGACCCATCTCGAGATGGCCAGGGCGTTGCAGGCCAGTCGCTGATCCACTGCGCCGACTTATGTTCAGGACCGGGGCGCCAACGTCCCGGCTCGTTTTGCCCGCAAGAAAGGAGAACCTCGATGTCTACACGCCGAGAACCCAACCAATACGCGATGCAGAATCCGCTGACCCAATACCCGCGTCCGGAATTTCCGGACCAGCCGCAGTCCCCGCCGGGCATCGACCAGGACATGCTGCCGCAACCCGATCATGGCGAAAAATCCTATCAAGGCTTCGGCCGCCTGGAAGGGCGCAAGGCACTGATCACCGGCGGTGACTCCGGGATCGGTCGCGCCGCCGCCATCGCCTACGCCCGGGAAGGCGCCGATGTCGCGATCAATTACCTGCCCAGCGAAGAGCGCGACGCCCAGCAAGTCATCGAACTGATCAAGGCTGAGGGCCGCAAGGCCATCGCCATCCCTGGCGACCTCAAGGATGAAGCGTTCTGTGCGCAAATGGTCAAGATGGCGCAACAGCAACTCGACGGCCTGGATATCCTGGTCAATGTCGCCGGTAAGCAGGAGGCGCAAAAAGACATCGCCGATATCACCACCGCGCAGTTCGACGACACCATGAAAACCAACATCTATGCGATGTTCTGGATCTGCAAGACTGCGGTGCCACTGATGCCGGCCGGTGCGACCATCATTAATACGGCGTCGATCCAATCCTACGATCCGTCCGCAACGCTGCTGGACTACGCCACCACCAAGGCGGCGATCGTGGCGTTTACCAAGGCATTGGCCGGGCAAGTCATCAGCAAGGGCATCCGTGTCAATGCAGTTGCGCCGGGGCCGATCTGGACCGTGCTGCAACCCAGCGGAGGACAACCTAGGGAGAAGATTCCTACGTTTGGCTCCCAGGTTCCGATGAAACGTCCCGGACAGCCTGCGGAATGCGCGCCGCTTTATGTGCTGCTTGCATCGCAAGAGTCGAGTTATATCACCGGGGAAGTGTTTGGCGTGACGGGAGGCAACCCGTTGCCCTGATGCGCAAAAAATGCGCGAGTGGCATGGACCACTCGCGCCTCTGCATCAGCACTGGTTCAAGTCGATCTTGTTCTTCTGCTCAATACCGTCAAGGCTCTTGGCTTCGTCTTTGCCCATGTCCTGATATTGCTTGCGCAGCGCTTCAAGTTGCTTGAGGTCCAGCGATTCGAGACCGAGCATTGCGTTCTGCGCGTCCTTGGACGCCCGCAGCAATTCATCGATTTTCAAATGCAAGATATCCGTATCGCGGTTCTGGGTGTTCTGGATCAGGAACACCATCAGGAAGGTGATGATGGTTGTCGAGGTGTTGATGATCAATTGCCAGGTGTCGTTGAAACCGAAGAAAGGTCCGCTGGCAGCCCAGAGCGCCAACAACACGATGGCCCCCAGGAATGTCTTGGGGCTCCCCGCCCAAAGGGACAGTTTTTGCGCGATTTTTGCGAACGTCATTGCCGTGTTTCCTTATGGGATGCACCTGTCTGGTGTGACAGCAACGAGTCGGTGAAAATTCTACTTACATTTCAACCGCAAACGTTCGTCGACGTTCATCGTCCGGCACGATGACAGTCGCAACCATTGCCACGCTCGCAGGTCACTCCTTAAAGCCCCCAGCATCGGAGTCCATCATGAATTTCGCCCGCACTTTTTGCCTCGCCTGCTGCCTGTTCGCCCTGCACGGCTGTTTTGACAACTCGGGTAACGAGACCAAGGACAACACCGACGGCACCAAATCTTCGGTGCAGATGCAGGAGTCCAAGCCGGAGAGCAAATAAGGACCAAACCTGTGGGACCGAGCTTGCTCGCGATGGCGTCAGATCAGCAGCCTCGCTGTCGACTGATTAGCCGCTATCGCGAGCAAGCTCGCTCCCACAGGTTTGTATTTTGTCAGCGGTTGCTCATCGCCCTTGTTGCAGCACCTTCAGCGCTGCCGATGCCAGGAAGCCGGAGCGGCTCTTCTCTTCAGGATGATTCAACACATATTCATCAATCCGGTTGAGCAGGTAGCCGGGCAACGTGATGTTGAGTTTCTGCGCCTTGCCCAGGTATTTGGTCACATCAATATCCACTAGCGCCCAGGTGCACCCGGCATATCGCGGATCGGCCGCGTGCAGGGTAACGGTATTGGCCGATGGAATCGGTGAGCCGTCTTCAGCGAGAATCTCGAAATGCCCCTCGATCGCCTCACGCGCCATCGCCATGGCCTCATCCAGGTCGTCACCTGCGGAAAAACAACCGGGAATATCCGGCACCTCAACACCCCAGGCGTGCTTGTCATCGCCCATGGAAATCGCAATCGGGTAAAGCATTCAATCGTCCTCCGGAAAAACGGGGCAACTGGCTGTCTGGAGAAGGGCCTGTTGCAAGATACTGATGGCCGTCTTCTTGAGCAGGTCCTTCTTGGGATGAGGAACCGTGACCAGCCCCGGTTTGGTCGGGTGCTTGAAGTGATGGTGACTGCCTCGGATACGCACCAGGTACCAACCATCCGCAACAGTTTGGCTTATCAAGAATCGGCTATTCACAACACCTCCCTGTGGTGTTATTGGTGGTTACTATACCTACTGATGAGGAATGATCAACACCATAACCACCGTGAGCGACGGTTGGGACTGGTGGGATCTGCGCTTGAAGTCTAGAAGCGGCGTCACACAAGGACGGGGAGAACGAGGGTGCCTTTATTTCAGGATGAGACGGGGGCTGGCGTGGCGAGGGAGCTTGCTCCCGCTGGGCGTGAAGCGGCCCCGATTTTGAGCCCGCTTCCCAATAGGACCCGTTTATCCACTGGACCTAGGACTGCTGCACAAACGTCAGCCGCACCGCAAAACCAATCAGCAAACTCCCAAACAACCATTGTTGCGCGCGCTGGGCCGAAGGCGAGCGTCGAAGCCAGCGTCCGAGTGCGACACCCACCAATGCATAGGCGGAATCGAACAGCAGGCCAACGCCGACCAGCACCATACCCAAGATTGCGAATTGCTCCAGCACCGGCCCGTCCTGTGGATGGATGAACTGCGGCAGCAACACCGAGCAAAACAGCAAGGCCTTGGGGTTGAGCAGGTTCGTCAGCAGGCCGCGCTGGATCGCCTGGTGCCATTGTCGCTTTCCGATCGCAGGTGCGTCTCCTTCGAAGCTGGGCAACAACGTCGTCCGCAAACATTGAAACCCGATCCAAGCCAGGTAAGCAGCCCCGGCCAGGCGCACCACATCGAAGGTCCAGGGTGCCGTCTTGAACAATACCGAGAGGCCCATCGCTGCCAACGCGACATGGCATGCCCGGGCAATCCCCAATCCTACCGCCGTCGCTAGCGCCGCGGCCCGGCCCTGACGGGCGCCGGTTTGCAGCACGAGAATCATGTCCGGCCCGGGCAACAGGTACGCCACCGTCAACGCCATGAAAAACAGCCAGAGCTCTGTCATCGCACACCCCCGCAATCAGTGAATTGAAGGTGTCAGTCTATGGCCGAAGGGCAGGGCAGGTGGTTGCGTACTCAGCTTCTAAAGCTTTAGAAATTGGCATAACCTGCCAAGTGGTTCAGTCATATAAATTGAAAATGCCAAATTATGAAACTTGACGGTTACGACCGCAAAATCCTGACGGCACTGCAACGGGACGGGCGGTTGAGCAATGTGCAACTGGCCGAAGAAATCGGCTTGTCGCCGTCACCGTGCCTGCGCCGTGTGCGGATGCTCGAAGAAGCGGGAGTGATTCGCGGCTATCAAGCCATCCTGGACCGCGATGAAGTAGGCCTTGGTATGACGATCTTTGTCGGCATCAAGGTCGAACGGCACACCGACGAAAGAGCCGAGGCGTTTCGTCAAGCAGTGACCGCACTGCCCGAGGTGATCTCGGCGTTCCTGGTGTCGGGCGAGTCAGACTTCCTGCTGCAGGTGGTGGTGCCCGACCTGCGGGCCTATGACCGGTTCGTCACAGGCAAGCTGCTGAAGCTGCCAGGAGTGAGTGATATTCGCAGCAATTTTGCAATTAACACGGTGAAGGCGCCGGGACCGTTGCCGTTGGGGCATTTGGCTGGGGGCTGAGGCCGTTGTCTGTCGTACGCAACTTGCTGGTTTTGCCTACAAACCACGCGGAAATCACCCACTATCCGTAACCGAGCAGATAGGAAATAGTGTTCCCCTCGAAATGAATGGCTGGCGATGAGCGATTGACGTGGGGCAGGCTCTCCCGGCTTCGCAGAAAGAGACGCTTAGCGCGGTGGCTTAACCCTTAAAAGGAGGATGGATGCTCCAGGACGACCGCGATAATTTGGAACTTGAGAAACTGCTGGTCGAACCCCGAAAATTGTTGGCTGAGACTCGTAAGCTTACGGCCGAGGAAACAAAGCTCAAGCATGAAGCCTTATGGTACCCGTACGCAGTTGGGGCAGCGGTAATGACCGCCATTGCCGCCGTTGTGGGTTTTGGGATTAGAATCTAAACGCTGGTTCGCCACGATGCGCCAATACTCACACTACGGTACTTGCGCTATTAAAGTACTGCGCTTTGCCCGGAGTAGTTCAAAACTCAGCAAGAGCCGCAGCCTGGAGGAGAAAGACGTGTCCACGCCTCGTAATTATCAAGAGAGCATCGAGCAATTGCATCAAGAGGTGGAAGCGCTAGCCGAAGAAATGAGGCGCCCGGCCCCGACTATAATCCGGGTTACGTTGCTGCCGTTCAGCATCGGTGCTGCGTTTGCCCTGACCATGTTTGCAGTTATCGCTTTTGCGTTGAAGCATGTTTGATTCTCGCTAAATCAAATCATCGGTGTGGTCCCCTGACGTACGCTACAAAGCTCCTGCCGCGCAACGTCTCGCAATCGCCTTCAGCATGCGCCGACGGATGAGGCCACTGACCGGACGAATCAAATACCAATACGCAGTAAAACTTCGCAATGCATCAGCATCGATGCACTGTACCCGTGTCTGGGTAGTGACTCTTGTCAGACCCGGTTGTAGGGACTGACAGGTGAAGTTTATCGCCAGCTTCACATTGCCCGGTTCGTTGAAGGCCTCGAACGCTTCGGCATTCGCGATGGAGACTTGGCCGTAGTCGGCTTTCCAGAGCTTGCCGGCGAGCCCGTAGGCAATCTCTGCGTCGCCATTGCGCTGGAGCAGCGTGAAGTTGTCCAGGCCGAATGACGCGGATTGATCGGCGCGGTGGGATTGAGAATGGCCCAACAGGCGCATCGGCAACTCGCGAAGCTTGATTGCGTACCGAAACAATCGGACGTCTTCGGGGCGATGGGCCAGGATTGCCGCCATTGCGCTGGGCGGATCTGTCGGAACGTCCAAGGCATGGAGTTCCCGAAATTGGTACGCAGGCAGGTATGAGTCGATCAGGTGCATCCTTGCTTCCTTCTATATTTGCTGAAATTCCACAAATCGCAGACCAAAAAAAACCGGCCACCAAGAGCCGGTTTTTTTAATCCCCTGTCAAAACCACCACGACGCAGGATCTGAATTCGATTGGAGCGGGTGAAGGGAATCGAACCCTCGTTATCAGCTTGGGAAGCTGGAGTAATGCCATTATACGACACCCGCTCAGAGCGGCTAACTTTGTACCAGATGTCGCCTTGGATTTGAAGTTTTTCTTTCCGGACGGTGAGGTTGTCCGTCTGCGCAAGCCTCAAAGCAGAGCGGTCTTCGCGGGCAAGCCTCGTTGTCGGAGGCTCGCCCGCGATGACTTTTCAGATAGCCAGTGCATGGTAGTCCTGCACATAGCTGTAGCGCGGTCGGCTTTCGTGGCGGGTCGGCTTGAGGAAGCCCAGCAACGCGTCGCGGCTGTCGCGGCAGGCGGCTTTGTGTTCCATGTCCAGGAAGTGCCCGGTGGCTTGCAGCGTGGTGAAGGTGCTGTGCTGGACGTGGTCGGCAAAGAGCCTGGCGTCGGTGGCAGAGGTGTATTCGTCCCATTCACCGTTCAGGAACAGCACCGGAACGTTGACCTTCTTGGCGGCGTTGACGTAGCACTGCTGGTCGCTGTGGAGCACGTCGCTGATGTGGAAGTGCATCTGCCCGTATTCGTGCTCGGCCAGGCTGCTGACGTGGCGATAGTTGAAGCGCTTGAACAGTGGCGGCAGGTGCTTGCCGATCGTGTTGTTGACCAGGTGGCCGACACGGTCGCCGTCCAGGCTGCTCAAGTAATCCACACCGCGTTCGAGGTAGTCGCGCATCGGCGCGTTGAGCACCGGTGAGAACGAACTGATCACGGCTTTTTCGATGCGCCGTGGCCGTTGCGCCAGGGCACTCAGCGTGGCGGCGCCGCCCCAGGAAAACGACAGCACATGCTCGGCGGCGAAGTGGTCGATCAATTCCAGGAGAATCTGACCTTCGATTTCCTTCGTGAGCATTTTCTCGTGGCGGTTGTGGGCCTTGGACTTGCCCGCGTAGGGCTGGTCGTACAACACAACGTTGAATTGCGGGTAGAGGTTTTTCGCGGTCTGAGCAAACGACGCGGTGGTGGCCATCGAGCCGTTGACCAGGATAATGGTCTTTTGCGCGGCGTCTGCGCGATAGAACTCCGTGTAAACCCGATACTGACCCTGTATATCCAGCACAGCGATTTCTGGCCTCATGTCATAAGACTCCTGGCAAGCGGGTATGCGCGCAATGAGATTGCACGGGCAATGTGACAGGTAGGCATTCGCCTGGAAGATAAGGCCCATGTCGATCCATGACAGCCGGTCGACGGGTGTTGTTATGGCGGGCAGTTTGCCGACGCATGAGGCGGAACCTGAGGGCTCCAGCCGGCAAAAAGTTTCTTAGAGGTATGGTGTGACTCGTCGGTCACATTTCGGCCGACGGTTTGATTCAAGCAGGGGGGCGGCGGTTGCGCAAGTGCTCATTGAAAATTGTTCGACACTTCTGCCCAGCGGTCATTTCCTTCAGATCAGGCAGATTTCTTCCGGGCCCAGGGCCCGATATCCGCCGGGCTCCAGATGGGCGTCCAGTACCAGCGGGCCCATCCGTTCGCGATGCAGGCGCAGCACTTTATTGTTGAAGTGACCGAACATGCGCTTGACCTGGTGATAGCGCCCTTCAACGATGCTCAACCGTGCGGACGTCGGTCCTAGCAGCGTCAGTTCCGCCGGTTGGGTGGTGAGGTCCTCGAACGCGAAATACAGGCCTTGGGCGAAGGTGACGGCGTACTCGGCGGTGATGGTTTGTTCGGTCTCGACGTAGTAGACCTTCGGCAGCTTGGTCTGCGGTTGGGTCAGGCGCCGCGACCAACTGCCGTCATTGGTGATCAGCATCAGCCCGGTGGTGTTGAAATCCAGGCGACCGGCGATGTGCAGGTCATCCTTGTCCGGTTCGTCGAGCAAGTCGAGCACGGTACGGTGCTGCGGATCGCGTGTGGCGCTGACGCAGCCGGGCGGCTTGTGCAGCATGAAATACCGCGCCGGTCGCCCTGCTTGGAGCACTTCGTCATCCACCTCGACGCGGCTGAATTCGCGCACGTGTGCCTGTGGATCGATGACGGTCTGGCCGTCGATCCGTACGCGACGCTCCACCAACAAGAGGCGGACCTGTTGGCGGTTGAACCGCGGCAGATTGCTGAGGAATCGGTCAACGCGCATGGGCAGTACGGGCTAGGAGGCGGAGGGCCGGCATCTTACGCGATCGGTCGGGGCTTGGCGCGCAGTTGGTCATCCACGCGGGCGCACCGTGGGCACAGGCAGGATTTGTCGCGCAGCTCGGCCGGCAATGCCTGGAGCACCGCCGGGTCGATGCTCACGCCGTAGCACCAGCAGGCGCGATCGGCGGTTTCCGGGGCGGCGAGGGCGCAGTCATTGACGGCACCGCAGGCCGGACAGAGGTCAAGTTTATTCATAGCTGGAGTGAGGCATTTCCACGCAGGTTCGATTGCTCCCGGTCTGTCGGGCGCGCTGCAGCGCATGATCGGCCCGGGACAGCAGGCTGTGCAAGGTGTCTTGATCCTGCAGGGTGGTGACGCCGATGCTGATGGTGACCCGCAATTGTTTGCCGCTGCAAAAATAGCGCTGCTGCTCGATGCGCTGGCGAATCTTCTCGGCGATCTTCAGACCGTTCTGGCCGTCGGTGTCCTTGAGCAGCAGGGCGAAAGCATCGGTGCTCCAGCGGCAGATAATGTCCGAATGTCGCAGGTTATCGGTCAGGTCACGGGCGAGGCCGGTCAACAATTGATCGCTGGCGATGTGGCCATGGGTGGTGTCCAGTTGTTTGAAGTTGTCCACCTCCAGCAACAGGGCGCTCAAGGGCTTGGGCTCGCGCTGGGCTTCGTGCAGGGCTTGCACCGCCAGCAGGTCGAAACCCCGGCGATTCGGCAGTTCGGTCAGGCCGTCGAGAATGGCTTGGGCGTCGATCCGGCGCTGGTAGCTGGCAATCAACCGATAGAGCACCACGAGGGCGGCCGCTGTCACCAGCACGCCGATCAGCAGATTGAGGTAAAACGCCTTGAGGGCATTGTCCCGCAGCGAGGTGTTGGCGACGTAATAGCCCAGCAGTGAGGTCACCAGGAAGCCGGCACAGAGCAAAATGGTCAACAGCAGCAATGGTGAGCGAGGGGAATACAACGGCGAGCGAAGCGACATGGCGATTCCCTTGAAGTGACCCAATGGAATCAGTTTAGTGGCCTTGCGGAAAAAGGTATCTGGATTTGCAGTTTGTGGACGCTGTGGTGAGCGAGTGTGCTCTCCCACCACAGGTTCACCGCTATTTCTGACTGCGCAGGTAAGTTCGCCAACCTCCCAGGTGACTGATGTCCTGCGCGCCGTCCAGGCCATACGGCTCGCAAATGAAACCGCTTTCCCAGCGGCCGTCGGCCAGTTGCACCTTGCCCAGCCCAAGCGGCGCGGGAATACCAGTCAGGAACGAGCCCAATTCACTGCTCGGCAGTTCCCAGACTTCCACTTCAATCGCCACGCCACCCTCGTAGACGCGAAGCATGCCGGGACGCAATGGTGGGCCGCCGGCCAGGGCATAGAGGCGGTAATCCGGCGAGCTGAGGGTCGTCTCGATCAGATGCGCGCCACGCTGCTTGAGTTGCCCGTTCAGTGCCAACCCATCCAGATGCGCGCCGCACACCACCAATCGAGCCCGATCATGGCGCGCCGGATGGGCGGGTGTTGGCAGGCCAGGCAGTTGCTGGCGTTGCAAGGCGTCAGCCACGCCCAGCAGGTATTGATCGGTGAAAGCCCGGCCGAACAGCGTGACGCCCCAAGGCAGACCATTGGCCATGAAAGCGCTGGGCACGGCCACGGCGGCGTAGTCCAGCAGGTTCATGAAGTTGGTGTAGTAACCCAGCTCCGCGTTGCGCAGCAGCGGTTCGGCAGCGAGTTCGGCGAGCGTCACCGGGCGCCCGATGGTCGGGGTGAGCACGCAATCGAGGGCTTCCATCGCACGGTCGCATCGGGCCTTGAGCGCTTGCAGGCGGTACTGGGCGCGGAAGGTTTCGACACCCGTCACCGTAGGCGCTTTCGCCAAGACGGCGCGGATCACCGGCAACACCGCGTCGGGTTCGCGCTCGATCAATTCGCCGGCGATGCTGTAGCGTTCGGCGACCCAGGGCCCCTCGTAGAGCAAGCGTGCGGCTTCGAGGAAGGGCGACATGTCCAGCTCGACGGCTTCGCCGCCCAGGCGTTCGAGGCGCTCGATGGCTTCGTGGAACAACCGTGGGCCTTCGTCACAGCCGAAAAAATCGAGGTCTTGCCAACGGGGCACGCCGAAGCGAAAGCGTCGTGGCGCGCCGAACGCCGAGCCGTCGTTCCATTGCGGGTTGCGGCGGCTGTATTCGTCGCGCGGGTCGAGGTGTGCAGTCAGTGCCAATAGCTGGCTGGCTTCCCTCGCCGTCGCGGTGAACGTGGTCACGCAATCCAGCGTTCGGCAGGCCGGCACTACGCCTGCGGTGGAAATCAAACCTTTGGTGGCTTTCAGTCCGACCAGATTGTTCAACGCCGCAGGCACCCGACCGGAGCCTGCGGTGTCGGTGCCCAAGGCAAAACTTGTCAGACCCAGGGCCACCGCCAGCGGCGAGCCGGCACTCGAGCCACCCGACGGGTAATCCGCCAGCACGCTGTTGCGACAGGCACCGTAGGGGGTGCGGGTGCCGTTGAGCCCGGTGGCGAATTGATCGAGGTTGGTCTTGCCCAGGGGGACAGCCCCCAGCGCCAGCAACTGCTCGACCACCGTCGCCGAACGTTTTGGCACGTAGGCAAACGCCGGGCAGGCGGCGGTGGTGGGAATGCCGGCCAGGTCAATGTTGTCCTTGATCGCAAACGGCACGCCATACAGCGGCAGGCTTTCCGGGTCGGCGCCTTCCAATGCTGTCAGGAAGGGTTCCAGTTCCTCGGGCGACAGCAGGTGGATGAACAGGTGATAGTCCGGGTTGAGCGCAGCGGCTTTTTCCCGCAGGGCAAGCAGCAGTTTGCGCGGTGTGATATTGCCGTTGCGGTAGGCGTCGCGCAGGTTGTCCAGACGCAGAGAGAGGTTCATCGCATTAATCCCTTGATTGAGTTCAGTCACGTTCCAGCACCACGACACGCTGTCCGGCGCGCACCGCCGAACCGGGTTGGACGCGCACCTCGCGAACCACGCCGGCCATCGGCGCAAGCACCGGGATCTCCATCTTCATGGACTCCAGGATCACCAACACGTCACCGGCGGCGACCCGCGTGCCCACTTCTATTTGGACTTGCCAGAGATTGCCGGCGATGTGGCTGTCGACGCTCAATTGGTCCTCGCCCAGCAACGTCTCTTCGCTCGGCGCGGGTGCCGGTTCCTCGCTGTCGAAATGCGCCTGGCCGCTGGCGATCCAACGCTCGCGCTCGGCCTTGAAGGCTTGTTGTTGCTGCTGACGAAACGCGGCGATGCTGTCCGCTTCCCGGGCCAGGAAACCCTGATAGTCGGCGAGGTTGAGCTGGCTGTATTCGATGTTCAGGTCGAAGCGGCCCAAGGGGAAATCCCGCCGGATGCGCAATAGCTCATCGGCACTAACCGGATAGAAGCGGATCTGGTCGAAGAACCGCAGCAGCCAGGGCTTGCCGTCAAACGCGGCCACCTCCCGGTAGCGATTCCACATCTGCAACGTGCGCCCGACGAACTGATAGCCGCCCGGACCTTCCATGCCGTACACGCACATATAGGCGCCGCCGATGCCCACCGAGTTTTCCGCGGTCCAGGTCCGGGCCGGGTTGTATTTGGTGGTCACCAGCCGATGCCGTGGGTCGAGCGGCGTGGCGACTGGCGCCCCGAGGTAGACGTCCCCCAGGCCCATCACCAGATAGCTCGCGTCGAATACCGTGCGTTGCACTTCGTCGAGGTTGGGCAGGTCGTTGATGCGCCGGATAAACTCCAGATTGCTTGGGCACCAAGGGGCGTCCTTGCGCACGGTGGTCATGTATTTTTCGATGGCCAATTGGCAGGCCGGGTCGTCCCAGGACAGCGGCAGGTGGACGATGCGCGAAGGCACTTGCAGGTCTTGCGCGGCGCACACGGCGTCCCATTCACCGGCGACGATAGCCAACAAATCGGCCAGCGGCAGTTGTTCGGGCTGGTAATGCACTTGCAGCGAGCGAATGCCCGGCGTCAGGTCGATCACACCGTGCAGGTGCTTTTGTTCCAGGGCCTGCATCAAGGCGTGGGCGCGGAAGCGCAGCACCAGGTCCAGTTCGGGGGCGCCGATTTCTAGCAGTAGGTGGGTGTCGCCGGACACGCGCGCGACCAGGCGGGTATCGTCCTGGCCGATATCCAGCACCACGGGTGACACCAATGTTTGTGTATCCCCAAAACCTGTGGCGAGGGAGCTTGCTCCCGCTGGGTCGCGCAGCGGCCCCGACTTTTCACCGGTAAGCGTGTTGTCCGGCGAGCGCTGCGCACTCGAGCGGGAGCAAGCTCCCTCGCCACAGGGGAAATCCATTGCCAGTGCGCGCGCGGTCTCCAAGTCCACCGGCACAAACCGCACCTTGTCCCCCGCCTTGAGCTGGCCCAACTGCCAAAGGTCCGCCTCGATCACCGTCACCGGGCAGACGAAGCCACCCAGGCTCGGGCCGTCGGGGCCGAGGATGACGGGCATGTCGCCGGTGAAATCCACGGCACCGATGGCGTAGGGATTGTCATGGATGTTGGACGGGTGCAGGCCTGCTTCGCCGCCGTCGGCCCGGACCCATTCCGGCTTCGGCCCGATCAGGCGCACGCCGGTTCGGCTGGAGTTGAAATGCACCTCCCATGAGGTGTCGAAAAACGTCTGGATGTAGCGTTCGGTGAAATATTCCGGCGCGCCATGCGGGCCGTAGATCACGCGGATCTGCCGCACGGCTGGCAAGAGCAGAGGCGGCTCGTCCACCATCGGCCACACGGCGCGCTCATCCAGCGCAGCCAGGTGCAGCACGTCGCCGGTGCACAGCGCGCGTCCGCCATGGCCACCGAATTGGCCGAGGGTGAAGGTGCTTTTGCTGCCGAGGTAGTCCGGCACTTGCAAGCCACCTTGCACGCACAAATAGCTGCGCGCCCCGGCGCCGCTGATGGTGCCCAGGGCCAGTGTTGACCCGGCAGTGATCGACAACGGGGTGTTCATCGGCACCGCTTCGCCGTCCAGGGCCAGGGCAATTTGCGCACCGGTCACCGTCACCCGGGCGTTGCAGTTGAAGCGCAGCAAAGGTCCGCTCATGGTGATCTCCAGCGCCGCCGCACCTTCGTCATTGCCCAGTAGTCGATTGCCCAAGCGCAGCGAGCGGCTGTCCATCGGTCCCGACGGCGGTACGCCCACCGCCCAATAACCGAGGCGGCCGGGGTAATCCTGGATGCTGGTCTGGGTGCCGGGGCTGAGCACTTCAAAAGTGTTGGCGCGGTAGGCCAGGGTTTCCAGGCAGCGCGTCCAGGGCTGGCCGTTGGCGAAGGGGGCGTCGAGAAGGATTTGTTGCAGGTAGATGCGGTTGGTTTCGACGCCGTATAGCAGACAGTCTTCCAACGCTTGATGCAGGCCCTTGCGCGCCTGCTCGCGGGTCGGGGCCCAGCGAATCACCTTGGCGATCATCGGATCGAAGTAGGGCGGGATCTGACAGCCTGCCTCGACCCACGTGTCGATGCGCAGTGCCTTGCCGTCGGCCTGAGGAAACGCCACCGCCGTGAGCAGCCCTGGGCTTGGCTGGAAATCCCGACCCGGATCCTCGGCATACAGGCGCGCCTGGATCGCGTGGCCGCAGGCTTTCAAACCCAGGCTCAGTTCGCTCAGTGGCGGCAGCTCACCGGCGGCCAATTGCACCATCCAGCGCACCAGGTCGACGTCCCAGACCTGCTCGGTGACGCCATGCTCAACTTGCAGCCGCGTGTTCACCTCCAGGAAGTAGAAGCGCCCGGCGTCACTGTCGTAGACGAACTCCACGGTGCCCGCGCTGCGGTAGTTCACCGCCCGGGCCAGTTTGATCGCCGCCGCGCAGAGTTCCTCGGCCATGCCTTCGGGCAGGTTGGGTGCCGGGGTTTCCTCAAGGACTTTCTGGTTGCGCCGTTGCACCGAGCAATCGCGCACGCCCAGGGCGATCACTTGGCCCTGGCCGTCGCCGAAAACTTGCACCTCCAGGTGACGAGCCCGTTCGATGTACTTCTCGATGAACACGCCGGCGTCGCTGAAGTTGTTCTGCCCGAGGCGTTTGACCGCTTCGAAGGATTCGCTCAACTCGGCGGCGCTACGGCACACGCGCATGCCGATTCCGCCGCCGCCCGCCGTGCTTTTGAGCATGACCGGATAACCGACCTGCGTTCCGGCCAGCAGCGCGACGTCGAGGCTGTCGAGCAACTCAGTGCCTTCAAGCAGCGGCACGCCGTGCTGGCGGGCGAGGTCTCGTGCGGTGTGTTTGAGACCGAACACGCGCAGTTGCTCCGGTGTCGGCCCGATGAAGGCAATATTCGCGGCCTCGCAGGCTTCGGCGAAAGCGGCGTTTTCCGAGAGGAAGCCGTAGCCGGGATGAATCGCCGTCGCGCCGCTGCTCTTGGCAATCGCCAGCAGCTTATCCACCGCCAGGTACGTACCGGCCGCCGCGCCTTCGCCCAGGCAGTGGGCTTCGTCGGCCTGGAGGATGTGCAGGCTGGCAGCGTCGGCTTGGGAGTACACCGCGACGCCCTGGACATTCAATTCGCGCAACGTCCGCAGGATGCGGCAGGCGATGGCGCCACGGTTGGCGATGAGGATTTTTTCGAACATGGCATTGCCCCCTCAGGCATGCGTGCTGCCTGAACTGGGATGCGGGCCGTCCCGCAGTTTTCGATGGCCGCCGGGGTCGTCCCCGGCGGCAAACCTTCCTTAAAACACCGCCAGACCTTGTGGGAGCGAGCTTGCTCGCGATAGCGGCGGCCCATTCAACCTTGATGTAACTGACGACCGCTATCGCGAGCAAGCTCGCTCCCGCAGGGGATCAGGGCGTTATTTGATGCACTGCCCCGACCGGCTCTGGCACAACGCGAACAACCAGCGGCGCAGGCGCACGAATTTCAGTTCCATATCAGAAGCTCCGCTGGCGTGGGGTTGTAGGCGTTGCACGGGTTATTCAACTGCGGGCAGTTGGAGATCAAGACGATCACGTCAATCTCGGCCCGCAGGTCGACGTATTTGCCCGGCGCCGAGATCCCGTCTTCGAACGTCAGGCCGCCATCGGCGGTGACCGGCACGTTCATGAAGAAGTTGATGTTCGGCCCGATGTCGCCCTTGCCCAGCCGACCGTCGTGGGCGCAGGCCCGCAGGTAGTTGTCGCGGCAGCTGTGCATGTGGCGTTTTTCCAGGGCGTAGCGCACGGTGTTGCTTTCCTGGGCGCAGGCGCCGCCGAGGGTGTCGTGACGCCCGCAGGTGTCTTCGACGATGGTCAGCATCGGCCGGCCGAGGTTGGAATACAGCACGCTCCCGGTGCCCAGGTAGACGCTGTTCTGCCGGCGCAAGGTGCGCTGCACGTCATAGCGTTCCCTGGGGTTGGCCAGGCTGTAGAACAGCGTATCGACCGCCTGGTTGCCCTCCAGGTCGAGGATGCGCAAGGTCTGGCCGGCCTTGACTTCGGTCAGCCAAGGTTCGCCGGCAGGAATCGTGGCGCGGTAGATGGCGGTCTCGGGTTGTTTGTGTGCAGTGGCGATGGCGAGTGACATGGCGACGATCCTCAGGCGAACAGGCGGTCGGTGTTGATGAAGCCGCGCTGGTTTTCCGGGCGCGATTGGCGGCAGTGTTCGGCGACGCTGGGGGTGGCGTTCATCCAACTGAGCTTGAGCGGTTGCGGGGCGTATTGCGGGTTCGGGTCCATCGGGTGTTGTAGCGCGGTCAGCACTACCAAGGTGTCCATCGGCGCGTACAGCTCGATGTAATCGCCAGCTTTGGAATTGCCCTCCACGAAGTGAAAATGGCCGGCCGCGTCGACGTCGACCCGGCTGAACAAGTTGAGGGTCATCAGCAGGTCGGACAGGCCCAACCCCCATTTGCCCAGCTCCACCAGCAGGTTGTCGGTGCCGTTGCGAAAGAAGCCGTTGCGCAGCTCCTGATAACGACCCTGACCGTATTTCTCAGCGACCTCTTCGGCGCAGAGCACACCGCCAAAACTGTCGCTCCAACCACAGGTGTCAGCGGTGATCGCCGCCAGCACTCGCCCCATGTCCGAATACAGGCAATGGCCGGCGGTGAGCTTGGCGGTGTGTTGGCATTTGAGGCTGTCGGGCAGGTTCAGGCGTTCGGTTTTTTCGTTCGCGTTGAGCAGTGTCAGGCTCACGTTGGCGCCACCTCGCAGATCGGTCAGGCGCAGCAGTTGGCCGCGCTTGAGCACGAACGAGCGATGGCCGCCACCGGGCAGCAGTTCTTCGGCGAAGGGGGGAAATAGCTGGATCGAATCGGTCATGGAAAAACTCCTTTCAAGCGATACGCAACGTGCCGGCCAATTCGGCGGGCAGGGCGTCGACGGCGGCACGGGCGGTGCGGCGGTCGCTGTTCAATGGAATGTCATAGGTGATGCGTGCACCGTAGGCGCCAGGTGCGTGGGGATCGACGCGGACCTTGTCGAACACCAGCAGGCGCGTGCCGAGGCTGAAACCTTCGGACAGGTCATGGGTAACCATGAACACCGTCAGTTGGGTCTCGCGCCACAGCGCCAGCAACAAGGCATGCATGTCTTTGCGGATACCCGGGTCGAGGGCACCGAAGGGTTCGTCCAGCAATAGGACGCGGGGCTTCATGATCAGCGCCTGGGCAATCGCCAATCGCTGCTGCATGCCGCCGGAAAGCTGCGCCGGGTATTTGTCCAACGCGTGGCCCAGCCCGACCTTGTCCAACAATTGCGCAGCCTCGTCGCGAGCCTGGCGCTTGGCACTGCCGAACAGACGGCCCAGCAACGGCGAACGCGGCAACTCCAGGCCCAGGGCGACGTTGTCCAGCACCGTGAGGTGTGGGAACACCGAATAGCGCTGGAACACCACGCCCCGGCTGGCGTCTGGTTCGCCGGCCAAGGGTTCGCCATCCAGCAGGATTTGTCCGCGACTGGCGCGCTCCTGGCCGAGCAACAAGCGCAAGAAGGTCGACTTGCCGCAACCCGACGCGCCCACCAGTGTGCAGAACTCACCCTCGGCGACGTTCAGGTTCAAGCGTTCCAGCACGACCTGATCGTCGTATTGCTGCCAGACGTTGTTTACCGTGATGAAGCTCATGCTCTCGCCCCCTCGTACCAAGGGAACGCTCGAAGGGTCAGGCGCTTGAGCCCCCAGTCCATCAGCCAGGCGAGCAGCGTGATCCACACCACGTACGGCAGGATCACGTCCATCGCCAGGTAACGACGCACGAGGAAAATCCGATACCCGAGCCCATCGGTGGAGGCGATGGCTTCGGCGGCAATCAGGAACAGCCAGGCCGAACCCAGCATCAATCTCAGCGAGATCAGCAAGCGTGGCAGCAGTTGCGGCAGCACCACGCGCAGCATCAGCGTCCAGGTCGAGGCGCCGAGGGTCTGGGCCTTGATCAGCAGTTCGGACGGGATCTCCCGGGCGCGCTGTTCCAGATCCCGCGCCAGGCACGGCGTGATGCCGATCACGATGAGCATCACTTTCGACAGTTCCCCCAAGCCGAAGACGATGAACAGGATCGGCAGGATCGCCAGGGGCGGCACCATCGAGACCACGGTAAGCAACGGCGACAACGGCGCGCCGAACAGCGGTAGCGTGCCGGCGGCGATGCCCAGGCACAGCCCGGCCAGGGCGCTGATGCCCAGGCCAATGGCCAACCGGCGTAGGCTCGACGCGGTGTCTTGCCAGAGCAGGTAGTCGCCACTGCGGGCATCGGCGGTGAAGGCCAGGCGTTTCACTGCATCGATCATCTGCCCGGCGCTGGGCAGCAGCTTGTCGTTGGGGTTTTCTGTCAGTCGTTCGGCCGAGCCCATGAAATAGGCGAACAGCACCAGCGCGAATGGCAGGATGACCAGCAGCAAGCGGCTGGGGCGATCCGGGTAGCGGTTGATCAGGCGCATGCCAGGTCCTCCGGTCTACAGCTTGGCGTCGGCGGCCAGCTGTACGTAGGTGGGGTCGAAGCGCAGCTTGAGGTTGGCCTTGTCGCCGCGGGTCACGCCATTGGCGAATGCCATGCCGACCGCGTTCGTGTCCTTGGCGCCTTCGCCCAGCAAGCCGTGCTTGAACGAGAAATCGGCCACCTTGCCCATGGTGGCGGGCAGTTGATCGCTGGTGGCGAAGCCCAGCGCTTCCTGGGGCGTGGCGAATAGCTTGGTGGTGTCCAGTTGCGCCTGGAAACCCTTGAGGTCGGTACCCGAGGCCTTGGCCATGTGTTCCAGCGCGGCATTGGCGGCGGCGTTCCTGGCGTTCATCAGCGCCACCACTTCGAACCAGGCGCCGGTCAAGGCCTTGCCCAGGGCTGGGTTGTCCTGGAGGGTCTGGGTGTTGACCACCATCATGTCCATGATCTCGCCAGGCACCTGGCTGGAGTTGAACACTTCGCTCACGCCTGGCTGCGCCTTGATGTCCGAGAGCATTGGGTTCCAGGTGGTGACGGCCTTGACCTGGTCGGTGTTGAAGGCGGCGGAAATGTCGGCATCGGAGGTGTTGACGACTTTCAGGTCTTTCTCGGCGAGGCCGACCGAATCCAGCGCGCGGGCCAGCAGGTAATGAGACACCGACAGCTCCACCAGATTGACGTCCATGCCCTTGAGGTCGGCGACTTTCTTGCCGTCGCCCTTGAGGACGATGCCATCGTTACCGTTGGAGAAATCACTGACGATCAGCGCGGTGCTGTCTACGCCACCGGCGGCGGGGATGGTCAGGGCGTCCATGTTGGTCATGGTGCAGCCGTCGAACTGACCAGCGGTGTACTGGTTGATGGATTCGACGTAGTCGTTGAGCTGTACGACATCGATGGTGATGCCGTATTTTTTCGCCCATTTGTCGACGATGCCTTGGCTGCCGGCGTATTCCCAGGGCATCCAGCCGGCGTAAATGGTCCAGCACACGCTGAAGTGATCTTTTTGCGCGGCGACGCAAGAGAAGCTCATGAGGGCCGAGAGAGCGGCGAGGAGCAGGGCGGACAGACGAAGCTTGAACATGGTGGTTCTCCAGTTGATCAAGGGCGGACAGGAGCAACGCGGCACCGCGAACGGTGGCTTGTCTCCCGGGCTTTTGTCCCGCCGTGTAACCTCAACTGGAGGTCGCCAACTCTCGGACCAGCCACTCGCCAGAGGCGAGCCGGAACCCTAGTCAGCCATTGCAAATTGTGGTGCCGCGAACCTGTGATGACTCCTGCACGGGGATTGTTAAAGCGAGAGCCGTGCCAATTCAGGCAAAGGCCCATGCCAGAGCGGGCGAGCGTCGGAGAGGGATGATCGAGGGCGGATTTGTGCTTGCTTGTGGTGCCATGGCGCACCGGAAGAGGGCGACGAGTGACATGTTTCCAGTTGTTGCCATGTCGCACCAGATTCCGATTTTGCTGTCTGAATATTCGTCAGTCACACAACGTTGACTGCCGCCCATCAGCGTCGCTGATGCGGCCCATTCGCGGTCCAGGAGGCCGCCATGTATCGACGACTGCTCCTCATTGCATTTCTTGGTCTGACTCTTTCGGCATGCGTGCCTTACTACGACGGAGACTCGAGCTATTACCGTTCAGAGGTCTACACCTCGCCAGGGCCGGCCTATTACAGCGGAGGATATTATTCGGCACCGCGTGGCTATTACGCACCGCGGTATTACCAACCGGCGCCACGCTATTACTCGGCACCGCGTTATTACCAGCAAGGCCCACGTTATTACTCGCCACCGCGTGCATACCGGTCTTATCCGGATCGTGGCGGCTGGGGTGGCCGTGACCGGGGTGGTTGGAACGACGACCGGGGCGGTCGAGGCGGGCGAGATCATTGGGGACACGGCGATCGTGCTCGCGGACATGGTGGTCGCGATGGACGGGGCAACCACCGTTGATCCCAGGGCAACAAAAAAGCGGCGCATTGAGCGCCGCTTTTTTGTGCCTGGCATAAACCCGCCCTGTGGGAGCGAGCTTGCTCGCGATGGCGTCGGGTCAGCCAACATCGATGTGTCTGGCATGCCTCTATCGCGAGCAAGCTCGCTCCCACAGGAATCTTCTAGCTCGGCTATTCATTGGACAAATCAGCCAACGGATGCCGCCCCTCCCACACCTTGTGGAAATGCGCCTCCACTGCCGCTTCGGGCACATGATTGATGTCCGGCCAGTGCCAACGAGGCTTGTGGTCCTTGTCGATCAACCGTGCCCGCACGCCTTCGCTGAACTCCGGATGGCGGCAGCAGTTGAGGCTCAGGGTGTATTCCATGCGGAACACACCGGCCAAGGACAAATGCCGCGCTCGGGCGATTTGCTCCCAGACCAGGTGCGCCGTCAGCGGTGAGCCTTCGGCCATGGTCTTGGCTGCCCGGGCGATCAGCGGATCGGGATGGTCCACCAGCAAGCTCAGGGCTTTCCAGGCGCAGCGCACATCGCTGACATCCAGCCATTCGTCGATCTTCTCCCGGCGGGGCAGCCATTGGGCTTCGGGCAGTTGGGGGAGGGCTTCTTGCTGCAAGGCCTTGAGCAGGCTGTTGAGCTGCATCTCGGTCTGCTCCTGCCAGTTAAGCTGCAGCAGGCCCTCGATCAAATCGTCCTGTTGACCATCGAGCAGGAAACGGTCGGCCAGGCCAAGGTCGATGGCGTCGCGGGCATTCATGTGGGCGCCGGTCAGGCCGAGGAACAGCCCGAGCTTGCCCGGCAGGCGCGACAGGAACCAACTGGCGCCGACATCCGGATACAGGCCGATGCTGATCTCCGGCATTGCCAGGCGACTGCTCGGCGTGACGATCCGCGTGCTTGCGCCTTGCAGCAAACCCATGCCGCCGCCCAGCACATAGCCGTGGCCCCAGCACAGCAGCGGCTTGGGGTAGGTGTGCAGGTTGAAATCCAGGCGGTACTCCGCCGCGAAGAATTGCGCGGCCAGCGGTGGCACCTCACCGGGATGAGCCCGGCAAGCCTCCACCAGGCTGCGCACTTCACCACCGGCACAGAACGCCTTGGCGCCGTTGCCGCGCAGCAGGACACAGACGACCTGCGGCTCCCTGGCCCAGGCATCCAGGCGATCCTGCAGGGCATTGATCATCGGCAGCGTCAGGGCATTCAGGGATTTTTCCGCATCCAGGGTGGCGATGCCGAGCCGCGCACCACTGATACCCGTAAGTTCTTCGAAGTGCAGATTCATCGTGACCTCGATCAGAAATTTGAATGATCAGTATGACTGCTGTGGGGGAAAGTGCCGGATCAGCGTCAGATCAATTGACAAGCCCTGTAGGCTTTCCTAGGGTGCGCCCATTGTTTTTACCGGGTGTGCCCATGACTGCTGACGACCGTATCAAACTCGAACCGAGCTGGAAGCAGGCACTGCGTGCCGAATTCGACCAGCCCTACATGGCAGAGTTGCGCGAATTCCTGCGCCAGGAGTACGCCGCGGGCAAGGAAATCTACCCACCCGCGCCGTTGATCTTCAACGCGCTCAATTCCACGCCGCTGGACAAGGTCAAGGTCGTGATCCTTGGCCAGGATCCATACCACGGTCCAGGCCAGGCACATGGCTTATGCTTTTCGGTGCAGCCGGGCGTGCCGACACCGCCTTCGCTGGTGAATATCTACAAGGAACTGAAGCGCGACCTGAACATCGACATTCCCAACCACGGCTACCTGCAAAGCTGGGCCGACCAAGGTGTGTTGCTGCTCAACACGACCCTGACCGTGGAGCGCGCCAATGCCAACGCCCACGCCAAGAAAGGCTGGCAGCACTTTACCGACAGGGTTATCGAGGTGGTCAGCGAACACCAGCCTCACCTGGTGTTCCTGTTGTGGGGCGCCCATGCCCAGAGCAAGCAGAAGCTGATCGATGCGACCAAGCATCTGGTGCTGACTTCGGTGCATCCGTCACCGCTGTCGGCCCATCGGGGATTCATCGGCTGCGGGCATTTCAGCCGGACCAACAAGTTCCTCGAGCAACATGGCGAGAAGCCGATCGAATGGCGGTTGCCGCCGGTTTGATGCGCTAATCGGGTTGGCCCCTTCGCGAGCAAGCTCGCTCCCACATTGGATCTTCAGTGGCCGCCCGATTTTTGTACGCCGCGATTTCTCTGTGGGAGCGGGCTTGCTCGCGAAGGGGGCAGCTCGGTCTACAAGTCCGGATCCGGCCTGCGCATCCAATACCTGAACAACGGCTCCGCCAGAAACAGCACGAATAACAGCCGCATTACCTGCAACGCCGTTACCAAGGGCACCGACAGTTGCAGCGTCTCGGCGGTCAGGCTCATTTCTGCGATGCCACCGGGCATCATCCCCAGGGTCAGCGAACGCAAGTCCAGGTGGGTCAAGGTGCTCAGGCCCAGGGCCGCGAGCGTGGCGATCAGCATCGTCAAGACGGTGCCAACCAACGTGCGGCCCATGAACGACGGTGCCCGGCGGAAGAACTGCCGGTTGAAATGACAGCCCAGGCCGCTACCGATCAGCCATTGGCCGATCTGGCTGCCACCATCGGGCAGGCCGATGTGCAGATCCCAACCGATGCTCACTGCCGCGCTCACCAGCAGCGGCCCGAACAGCCACGGGTTGGGTTGGCGCAAGCGCTCCCAGATCCAGGCGAGCAGGGCGCCGGCCGGGAACAGGATTGCCAGCCACAACCAGTCCACCGTAGTGGCGTGTTGCACCGGTGTGCCTTCGCCTAGCAGATATTTGAAAGCGGCCGGCACGCACAACACCACCACCAGCACCCGAAGGCTCTGGCCCGCCGCGACACGGCTGAGGTCCGCACCGTTGCGGGCGCCGAGGTTGACCATCTCGCCGGAACCGCCCGGCATGCTGGAAAAGAATGCAGTGGCGCGGTCTTCGCCGGTGCGACGCATCAGCCAGACACTCACCACGCTGGACACGCTGGTGATCAGCGCGCCGAAGAAAATCAGGCCGAAGTGGCTCAGGACTTGTTCCATCACCACCGGCGTAAAGTGCAACCCGATGCCGATGCCCACCACCCATTGGCCGCATTTGCGGCCGCCGGGAATTTCCATCAATTGCCACGGTGTGAGGCAGCGCACCAGGATGATCGCCAACAGCGAGCCGACCATCCAGGGCAAGGGCCAGCCGATCAGGCTGGCCAGATAACCGCCGACCAGACCGACCAGCGGTGTTCCCCACCAATGTCTGAAAGTGGTTGCCTCAGACATTGGCCAGGGCACGACGCTGGGCGCTGCGACGACGCCAGATACGCAGCAGAGGCAGGAACAACATGATCGCCGTCAGGACCCAGCAACCGAAGGTGATCGGGCTGGACCAGAGGATTTCCAGCGCACCGTTGGAGATCGACAACGCACGACGCAGGTTCTGCTCCATCAGGCCGCCAAGGATGAAGCCCAGCAGCACTGGCGACAGCGGGAACTCCAACTTGCGCAGGATGTAGCCGAAGATACCGATGCCGATCATCAGGAACAGGTCGAACGTGGTGGCATGCACCGCATAGACACCGATACCCGTGATGATTGCGATCACTGGCACCAGCGCCCAGTTCGGCACGGCCAGGATGCGGGTGAAGACGCGGATCATCGGGATGTTGAGGATCACCAGCATGACGTTGGCGACGAACAACGAGGCGATCAGGCCCCAGACAATGTCCGGTTGCTGTTGGAACAGCAGCGGGCCGGGTGTGATGTTGTACAGCGACAACGCGCCGATCATCACCGCGGTGGTGCCCGAACCGGGAACGCCGAGAGTCAGCATCGGTACGAGTGCGCCGCAGGCTGCGCCGCCGATGGCGGTTTCCGGGGCCGCGAGGCCGCGCTTGTCGCCCTGGCCGAACGTACCGCTGGCACCGGCCATGCGTTTTTCAGTCATGTAGGCCACGGCACTGGCCAAGGTAGCGCCGGCACCTGGCAAGACGCCCATGATGAAACCGAGCACGCCGCAGCGCATGTTCACCCAGAACACCGAGGCCGCTTCCTTGACGTTGAACATCATGCGTCCGGTGGCTTTCACCGCTTCCTGGCCGCGGTGGGTTTTTTCCAGCAGCAGCAGGATCTCGCTGATGGAGAACAGGCCCAGCACCAGCACGACGAACTGGATGCCATCGGTCAGATGAATGTTGTCGCCGGTGAAGCGGTAGACGCCGCTGTTGGCGTCGATGCCGACGCACGACAGGAACAGGCCGATCAGTGCCGCGATGAACGTCTTCAGCGGACGATCGCCAGCCATGCCGCCCAGGCAGACGATGGCAAACACCATCAATACGAAGTATTCCGCCGGTCCGAAGGCAATGGCCCATTTGGCCAGCAAGGGAGCAAACAGCACCATCCCGCAGGTGGCGATGAGCGCGCCGAGGAATGAACTCCACGCCGACAGTGACAAGGCGACCCCGGCCAGGCCTTGGCGAGCCATTGGATAACCGTCCAGCGTGGTCATTACAGTGGACGCTTCGCCTGGGATGTTGAGCAGGATCGAGCTGATACGCCCGCCGTATTCACAGCCCAGGTAAACGGCCGCCAACAGGATCAACGCCGACTCCGGCGGCAGGCCCAGGGCAAAGGCAATCGGGATCAGCAGCGCCACGCCGTTGATCGGGCCCAGGCCCGGCAGCAGGCCAACGACAGTGCCGATCAGCGTGCCACTCAACGCGGTGACGAGGTTGTACGGGGTCAGTGCAACGCCAAAACCCTGGCCGAGATAATTCAGGGTATCCATATCAATTCTCCAGGACGTCGAGCAGGCCCAGGGGCAGCGGCACGTCCATCAGCTTGTCGAACAACAGATAAAGACCAATGGCCATCAGGCTGATGATCACCACGCTCGGTACCCAGCGGCCGCCATACAGGCGCGCCATCGGCACACCAGTGACAATGCTGGCGAGGATGAAGCCCAGGGGTTCGAAGGTCCCGGCGAAGACCAACAGCAACAACACGCAGATGCCGATTTTCTGCAGGGTTTCACGGTCCAGTTGCGGGTCGTCTTCACTGTGTACGACCGGCGTGGGGCGAAACAGCATGTACAGCAGCGCCAGCCCCATCAGCCCGAGTATCAGCAGGGGAAAGGCACGCGGGCCGACGGGTTCATAGGAAAAGGCTGCCTGATAAGGCCAAGCCATCAGCGCCAGGCCGATACAGGCCAGCAACAGCACTGCGGCAACAATACGTTGGATGACGAACATGACTAACTCCTGGGCGGCGCCGGCTGTGCCAGCGCCGCCGCGAGAACAGAGGCGATTACTGGATCAGGCCGAACTCTTTGGCCAGCATCTTGTAGTCGGCCACTTGTTTCTTCACGTAGGCGTCCAGCTCCGGACCGGTCATGGCGAACGGGAACAGTTCGCGTTGGTCGCGCAGCTTGGCGAAGTCTTCGGAGGCCAGCAGCTTGTCGAAGGCATTTTTCCACCATTCATATTCTGCATCGGTGACCTTCGGTCCCAGGTAGAAGCCACGTACCACCGGCCAGCGGATGTCGTAGCCTTGTTCCACGGCGGTCGGGATGTCTTTCATTTCCGGCTCGTCCAGGCGTTTATCGGAGAACACCGCCAGCAGACGCATGTCGCCGCTCTGGATGTGTGGCATGGAGTCGGAGATGTCCGTACTGCCCACCTGGATATGGCCGCCGAGCAGGGCCGTGGCGATTTCGCCACCGCCTTCAAGGGCCACATAGCGCAGTTTGCGCGGGTCGATGCCGGCAGCCTTGGCGATCAACGCGGTCTGCATCCAGTCCTGGCTGCCGACGGTGCCGCCGGAGCCGATCACCACCGAGCCAGGATCTTTCTTCAGGGCCTGTACCAGGTCGTCGAGATTTTTGTAGGGCGAATCGCTTTTCACGGCGATGGCGCCGTAGCTGGTGCCGACGGCAGCGAGCCAGCGCACGTTGGTTTCATCAAAACGGCCAAACTTGCCTTGCGCCAGGTTCAGCAACGAGCCGCTGGACCAGGCCACCAGCGTGCCGGCGTCGGCCGGACGCTGGGCCACCACCGCGTTGTAGGCCACCGCGCCGACACCGCCGGGCATGTAGGTCACACGCATCGGCTTGGTCAGCAGTTTTTCGTTGACCAGTGCGCTTTGCGCCAATTTGCAGGTCAGGTCGAAACCGCCACCCGGGGCGGCGGGTGCGATGCATTCCGGGCGCTTGGGTTCTTTGGAGGCGTCAGCGGCGAGCAACGGCCCCGCGAACACGAGGCATCCGACGGCCAGGGCTACTTTACGCAGTGATAGGTTCATTTTTGTCTCCACAGGAGTTGTTGTTGTGTGTTGCAAAAAATAGGGCCGAGGCCGGGCGAGGTTGGCCGGCACCGGTATTCACGGGTGCGGAAGATCGCGCTGCGCAGATGCATCCTGACGTCGATGAACATCGGCGCGGGCAACGGCACAGGAAAGGGTAGTCTGGTTGAGGCTGGAAAGACGGACGGGCATTGAAGCCTGAAGCTGTAGGGACAGCATGGTGGTGACTCCGCTTTATTGTTTTTATTCGGCGAAAACGCTTCGAGGCGTTTTTCGTTCGCGATCTGTTACGCGATCCACAGTCGTAACTGTTCGTTTCAGGACTCTAGCCGGCCAACCTTTCGCTAACCTTTCAATAGCTTTCAGGATGCTTTTTGGCTTCACAGTTGCGGATGCGGCTGTAAACTCCGCGCCAAAGAATGGCGTCGGCCATACCTTGAATCGAGGAAAAACCATGCGTGTTCTGCTCGTCGAAGATCATCTGCAGCTCGCCGAAAGTGTCGCCCAAGCCCTCAAGAGCACCGGTTTGACCGTGGACGTGCTGCATGACGGCGTGGCCGCCGACCTGGCGTTGGGCAGCGAGGAATACGCTGTGGTGGTCCTCGATGTCGGGCTGCCGCGCATGGACGGTTTCGAGGTGCTGGCGCGCCTGCGGGCCCGGGGCAAGACCACGCCGGTCCTGATGCTGACCGCTCGCAGCGACGTCAAGGACCGCGTCCATGGGCTGAATCTCGGGGCCGATGATTACCTGGCCAAGCCGTTCGAACTCACCGAACTGGAAGCCCGGGTCAAGGCATTGCTGCGCCGTAGCGTGTTGGGTGGCGAGCGCCAGCAGCGCTGCGGAGGATTGGTCTACGACCTGGACACCCGCCGCTTTACCCTCGACGATGAGTTGATGACGTTGACCTCTCGCGAGCAGGCTGTCCTGGAGGCTCTGATTGCCCGGCCCGGGCGGGTGATGAGCAAGGAGCAATTGGCAGCCCAGGTCTTCGGCCTGGACGAAGAGGCGAGCCCCGACGCCATCGAGATCTATGTGCATCGCTTGCGCAAGAAACTTGACGGCCACGCCGTGGCGATCGTGACATTCCGGGGGCTGGGCTACCTGTTGGAAACCCGTGATGCATAAGCCCGACAGCCTGCGCTGGCGGCTGCTGCGCAACCTGGCATCGCTGCTGGTGGTGCTGATGCTCGCCAGTGGCCTGAGCGCCTACTGGAATGGTCGCGAAGCCGCCGATACCGCCTATGACCGGACGCTGCTGGCCTCGGCCCGGACCATCGCCGCCGGTCTTTCGCAGCGAGACGGTACGCTCAGCGCGGACGTGCCTTACGTGGCCTTGGACACCTTCGCCTATGACAGCGCCGGACGTATCTACTACCAGGTCAACGACATCCACCAACAGCTGATTTCCGGTTACGAAAATCTCCCGGGTCCGCCGCCCGGCACGCCGCGCACTGACGATTATCCGGCATTGGCACGTTTCTACAACGCGCGTTACCAGGGCCAGGACGTGCGCGTGGTCAGCCTGCTGAAGGCCGTGAGCGAGCCGGAAATGAACGGCATGGCGGAGATCCGCGTGGCGGAAACCGAAGAAGCACGGATCAGCATGGCCCGGGGCCTGATGGCCGACACGCTATTGCGGCTGGGCATGCTGGCCGTCGGTGCATTATTGCTGGTGTGGTTCGCGGTCAGCGCCGCGTTGCGTCCGCTGGAGCGCCTGCGTACGGCGGTGGAAGAGCGTCAGCCAGACGACTTGCGGCCGCTTCCGTTGGTGGAGGTCCAGCATGAGTTGTGGCCCCTTGTCCGGGCGCTCAACCATTTCACCGAGCGCCTGCGTGGCCAATTCGAACGGCAGGCGCAATTCATCGCCGATGCCGCCCATGAACTGCGCACGCCACTGGCCGCCCTCAAGGCACGCCTGGAGCTGGGCTTGCGTGCCAGCGAACCGGCGACCTGGCGTGAAACCCTGGAAACCGCGGCCCAGGGCACCGACCGCTTGACCCATCTGGCGAACCAGTTGCTGTCACTGGCGCGAGTGGAAAACGGCGCCCGGGCGATTGCCGAGGGCGGTGCGCAATTGCTCGACCTGAGCCAATTGGCCCGTGAGCTGGGCATGGCCATGGCCCCGCTGGCTCATGCCCGTGGTGTCGCGTTGGCCCTGGAAGCCGACGAGCCGATCTGGTTGCGGGGCGAGCCGACCTTATTGAACGAGCTGTTGAGCAATCTGGTGGATAACGCGCTGGCCCATACACCGTCGGGTGGCAACGTCATCCTGCGGGTCGTCGCGCCGGCGGTGCTGGAAGTCGAGGATGACGGTCCCGGTATTCCTGAGACTGAACGGGAACGAGTGTTCCAGCGCTTCTACCGGCGAAACCAGCAAGTGGCCGGCTCGGGCCTGGGGCTGGCGATCGTCGGGGAAATCTGCCGTGCGCATCTGGCGCAGATCAGCCTTCACGACGGTCAGGACGGTGGGCTGAAGGTACGGGTGAGTTTCATCCCTGGCTCAGAATAAGCCTGCGCTAAATCCCCTCGCCACGGGACTGACGCAAGGCTCAGGTTCGATGTCCGGGCTGTTTAATAAAACATCGTCCGCGCTTCTTCGATATCCGCGCACCGATCCTTATCGTCGAGGTCGATGCCCAGCTTCTTGATTGCCGGCACTCCAAACGCGTCGATCCGGCTCAGCGGATGGTCGGTGTCCTTGTAGCAATACAGCGCGGCGACTTGCACCAGGTCGACATAATCGAGTTGTTTGGAATCCCGGGTGAAATCCAGGTACAACCCCGGCAGCCTCACCAACCTTTCCGGAAACTCCCAGACACTGAGCAGCTTGTCGCCCAGCACCGGGTGAATCGTCTCGATGACGTGGTTGAGGCTGATGGGGTCCGACAGCAATTCATTATTGTCTTCGGCATACGTCAGGATCGGCAGGACGCCGATCTGATGGACCAATCCGCCCAAGGCCGCCTGATCAGGCTTGAGGTGCGTGTAGCTGCGGCAGAGGGCGTAGCTGACACCCGCTATTTCCAGGCTCTTGCGCCAGACTTCGCGCATTTTCTGTTC
The DNA here is from genome assembly GCF_019141525.1 of Pseudomonas alvandae. Taxonomy (GTDB): domain Bacteria; phylum Pseudomonadota; class Gammaproteobacteria; order Pseudomonadales; family Pseudomonadaceae; genus Aquipseudomonas; species Aquipseudomonas alvandae. The sequence goes on along the minus strand of NZ_CP077080.1, from coordinate 4,950,188 downwards.
CACGACCTCGGAGCGGGCATGGAAAATCTGCTCCATGACCAGGCCAATCGCCAGGTTGCTGCTGTAGTTGACGCCCAGCCGAGTGATTGCCGTGTGCAGGTCCGTCACTTCCTGCGTGGCGCGCAGCAACGGGCTGTTGACGACTTTTATCAGGCGCGCCGAGAGGGCGGTGTCACGGCCAATCACTTTGCTCAGGTTGCTGACGCTGATTTCCGGGTCTTCGGCGGCCCGGCGAATCTGCATGGCCACTTCCGGTAATGTTGGCAAGACCAGGTCATCATTATCGATGGCCGCCACCAAATCCCGCTGGACCTTATCCGCCAAATCGCTCATTTCGGTTCTCTAGGGTGTTGCGACAAAATGTTGCGATCAACGCTGGATTTCGCGGTCGCGGTCCAGTTCGTAAGGCAAGTCCAGCAATTGTAGCGCGGGTCCTTCCAAAGCACCGAGGTGCAAATTGCCATCTTCTGCCGCTTCGGCCTGCAATACTGCCAGCAGTTCAATGTTTCGCTCGGCACGGGCGGCAATGACGACCTCGCCGATCGAGCTGCCATGCGTAGGGGAAAACAGCGGGGTGCCAGGCTCCGGCAATTCAGCGGCGTCCAGTTCCAGGCGATACAGGCGACGCTTGAGTTTGCCGAGGTACTGCATGCGCGCGACGATTTCCTGGCCGGTGTAGCAACCTTTCTTGAAGCTCACGCCGCCTACGGCTTGCAGGTTGAGCATCTGCGGAATGAACAACTCGCGCGTGGCCGCCATGACCTGGCCGATTCCCGCGCGGACCTGACCCAGCAGCCAGCGGTTCAAGTCGCCTTCGGGCAGTTGCTCGCGCAGCTGCGTCAGCAGCGAATCGGCCTGTTCGGCGCGAACCCAGAGTTCAGCGCGGCCGGGGGAGACGCGAATAGCGATCAGCGATGGCTGGCGAACCACACTGTCGGTTTCGGCCGGCAGGTCGAGGCCCAGCCCGCTCAGCACGGTGTCCGCGTTTTCCAATCCGAAGCGAACCCATGCCGGGCTTTCATCGGTGAGTTTGGATTTGGAGAACACCGCGTATTTCTTCAGGTCCGCCAGTTGCGGCTCCAGAAGCTCCGTGGCCATGGCCATCAGTACGCCGTCGCCTTCGAGGACGATCCGAAAGCTCGATTGCATCCGGCCTTTCTGGGTGCAACGGGCGCCCAGGCTGGCCTGGCTGTCGCTGAGGTAGTTGAGGTTGCAGGTCAATTGGCCTTGCAGGAATTTGCCGGCATCCACGCCGCGGACCGCGAGTACGCCTTCGTGGGACAGGGTGCAGAAAAATGCGGAATCAGCCATGGGTCATCGCAGGGTAAAAAGTCTGGTAGACATCATAAGGGGGCGCCCATGAAATGGGTAGTTCACAAAGGATTGACGGCGCCCGACCAAAGCCGTCTGTCACGCCACGGCGGGGCCTGTATACTTGCGCTCTATTTGAGGAGCGCTCCATGGTCGAAGATGTTGAACTGAATCGCCTCTACTGGCATAGCCGCCGCGGCATGCTTGAGCTTGACGTGCTGCTGGTGCCGTTCGTGAAAGAGGTCTACCCCCACCTTAACGAGGTCGATCGTGCCTGCTACGTCCGTCTGCTCGAATGCGAGGATCAGGACATGTTTGGCTGGTTCATGGAGCGCAGTGAATCCGAAGACCCGGAACTGCAACGCATGGTCCGGATGATTCTGGATCGTGTCCAACCCAAGTAATCGCTTCGAATGCCGCTGGCAGGCCTCCGGGCAATTGCTGGCGGCGTACCTCGTGGCCCAGGCGTTCGCCCTGGGCTCGTTGCTGCTCCTGGCTGTCCCGTCCGGCTTCGCAGCCGTTGGCGTCATGCTGTGCCTGGGCCATGGCGCCTGGGTGTTGCCGCGACATTTGCTGCTGACCCATCGACAGGCCTTCCGTGGCTTGCGTCGCGATGCCGATGGTTGGCAGCTCTGGCGCGTCGATGGCGGCTGGCAGCCGGTGCAGTTGCGACCTGACAGCCTCGCATTACCGATGATCGTGGTGCTGCGCTTCCGCCTTAAGGGCGAGTGGCGGATCCGCTCGTTGTGCGTGCTCCGCGACGCGCTGGCGCCGGATGTCCACCGGCGCCTGCGGGTACGGCTGCGGTTCAGCCGGCGTAGGTGGGCGGCACCAGGATAGTATCCAGCGCCTCGGGCAGCAGGTTCGGATAATCAAGCGTGTAATGCAGGCCTCGGCTTTCCTTGCGCTCCATGGCCGAGCGAATCATCAGTTCGGCCACCTGCGCCAGGTTGCGCAGTTCAATCAGGTCGCGGCTGACTTTATAGTTGCTGTAGAACTCATCGATCTCGTCGAGCAGCAGGCGCACCCGGTGCTGCGCCCGTTGCAGGCGCTTGTTGGTGCGTACGATGCCGACGTAGTCCCACATGAAGCGCCGCAGTTCGTCCCAGTTGTGCGCGATGATCACGTCTTCGTCCGAGTCGGTGACCTGGCTGGCGTCCCACGAGGGCAGGGCGACCGGGATGGCGATCTGGGGTAATTGCTCGAGAATGTCAGCCGCCGCCGAGCGGGCATAGACGAAACATTCCAGCAGCGAGTTGCTGGCCATGCGGTTGGCGCCGTGCAGTCCGGTGAAGCTGGTTTCGCCGATGGCATACAGGCCAGGCACGTCCGTGCGGCCATGCTGGTCAACCATCACCCCGCCACAGGTATAATGCGCTGCCGGTACCACCGGGATCGGCTGCTTGGTGATGTCGATGGAGAATTCCAGGCAGCGCTCGTAGACCGTCGGGAAATGGCTCTTGATGAACGCCTCGGGTTTATGGCTGATGTCCAGATAGACACAGTCGATGCCCAGGCGCTTCATTTCATGGTCGATGGCCCGCGCGACGATGTCCCGGGGTGCCAATTCGGCGCGAGGATCGAAGCGCTGCATGAAGCGCTCCCCGTTGGGGAGCTTCAGATGAGCACCTTCGCCACGCAGGGCTTCGGTCACCAGGAAGCTCTTGGCCTGCGGGTGATACAGGCAGGTAGGGTGGAATTGGTTGAATTCCAGGTTCGCCACCCGGCAGCCCGAGCGCCAGGCCATGGCAATGCCGTCACCACAGGCTCCGTCGGGGTTGCTGGTATAGAGATAGACTTTTGCCGCGCCACCGGAGGCCAGGATAACGAAGCGCGCACCGTAGGTGTCCACTTCTCCCGTGCCGCGGTTGAGCACATAGGCGCCCAGGCAGCGATCCCCCTCCAGGCCCAGGCGCTTCTCGGTAATCAGGTCGATCGCGACCCGTTGCTCCAGCAATTCGATGTTGGAGCGCTGCCGGGCCTGGGCCAACAGCGTCTTGAAAATGGCCGCGCCGGTTGCATCGGCGGCATGGATGATTCGCCGATGGCTGTGCCCGCCCTCGCGGGTCAGGTGGAACTCGAAGCCGCCATCTTCGGTGCCGGACTGTTCATCGCGAGTGAATGGCACGCCTTGGTCGATGAGCCACTGGATGGCTTCCTTGCTGTGCTCGACGGTGAAGCGCACCGCTTCCTGATTGCACAGCCCGCCGCCCGCGTTAAGTGTGTCATCGACGTGGGATTGGACGGTATCGGCGTCATCCAGCACGGCCGCCACGCCGCCCTGGGCCCAGAACGTCGAACCGTTGGCCAGGTCTCCCTTGCTCAGCACGGCGATGCGCAAATGTGCAGGCAGGGTCAAGGCCAGGCTCAACCCGGCGGCGCCGCTGCCGATTACCAGAACATCATGTTGGAACTGTTGGCTCATTCGAATGGTTTCCGCTTGAAGCGACCCGGGTCGGGGTTAGCGCCAGACACCGCTTCGACGGGTCAGGCAGCCACGCAGCCCACTAGTATATAGAGGGGGGGATCGGCACAATAGCCGGGCGTTCATGGCAATGTGAAACCAGGGTGACAGGAAAGCGATGCGCTTCGTCGGGTCAAGGTTTCGATGAATGTGCGACAACGCGGCCTTTTCGAGGACAGAACGCTGTTTATCTCGTCATGGTCGCCAAATCTTCGCGTTGAAGAGCGATAAATAGTGGGAACTTTTGCCAAGCGCATACGTTCAATAGACGGTTGTCTGCAGAAGGGAACAGCGTCGGGTTGGTGCAGGGATTCATCTGAATCCTCGTCCGACAGGCCCGGCGACAGATTATTCGCGCGGCCGGGGAATCTCGTGCTGCGTTTTTCGTGCGTGCCGGATCAGAGCGCGCCGGAAACTTGCTTTGAAGGGGGAGAACTTTTGCGAAAAGCCCGAGTCTATGTTTGCAAGCCCGGTCAATTGGTAATGCAAGCCTCCTTCGAGCTCATCGAGGAGTGTTCATGCTAACCCAGGAAGAGGATCAGCAGCTGGTCGAACGCGTTCAGCGCGGCGACAAGCGAGCTTTCGATCTGCTAGTGCTGAAATACCAGCACAAAATTCTCGGGTTGATCGTGCGTTTCGTGCACGACACCCATGAAGCCCAGGATGTTGCCCAGGAAGCCTTCATCAAGGCCTACCGCGCACTTGGAAATTTTCGCGGGGATAGCGCGTTTTACACGTGGCTTTACCGCATCGCCATTAACACGGCGAAAAACTATCTGGTTTCACGCGGCCGCCGGCCGCCGGATAGCGATGTGAGTTCCGAGGATGCCGAGTTCTACGATGGCGATCATGGCCTCAAGGACCTCGAGTCACCTGAACGTGCATTGCTGCGGGATGAGATTGAAGGCACCGTCCATCGAACCATCCAGCAACTGCCTGAAGATTTGCGTACGGCTTTAACTTTACGTGAATTCGACGGTCTGAGTTACGAGGACATTGCGAGCGTCATGCAGTGTCCGGTGGGTACCGTGCGCTCCCGGATCTTCCGCGCTCGGGAGGCCATCGATAAAGCCCTGCAACCGTTGTTGCAGGAAAACTGAGACAGCGGCGACAGCCAAGAGAGGAACGCCATGAGTCGTGAAGCCCTGCAGGAATCGCTGTCCGCAGTGATGGATAACGAAGCGGACGAATTGGAATTGCGTCGGGTATTGAATGCCTTTGACGATGTTGAAACCCGTGAGACCTGGGCTCGTTACCAGATCGCCCGGGCTGTCATGCACAAGGATCTGCTGCTTCCGCGTCTGGACATCGCTGCGGCGGTTTCTGCTGCACTGGCGGATGAAGCCGTACCGGCGAAAGCCTCCCGCGGACCATGGCGCAGCCTGGGCCGACTGGCTGTTGCCGCTTCGGTCACCGTTGCTGTGCTGGCGGGTGTGCGTCTGTACAACCAGGATGAGATCGCTGGCGTACAAATGGCGCAGCAGTCCAACCAGCCAAGCCTGGCGACGCCACAGGTCAAAGGTCCTGCGGTTCTGGCCGGCTACAGCGAAAGTTCTGAAGCCGCAGGTCCCATGACTAACGGGGTTCTGCAAGGACAGCCAGGTTGGCACGATCAGCGTCTGCCCAACTATCTGCGCCAGCATGCTCAGCAAGCTGCGTTGAAAGGTACCGAAAGCGCTCTGCCATATGCTCGTGCGGCCAGTCTGGAAAACCGTTAAGGAGGACCATGCGCGCCATACCTCTCGTTTCGCTTCTGCTCGGTGGCTGGTGTGTGGCTCCAGCCTATGCCGGTGAAGCTCAGGACTGGCTCAATCGTCTGAGTCAGGCCGAGCAACAGCAGAGCTTCCAGGGCACTTTCGTTTACGAGCGTAACGGTAGTTTTTCTACCCATAACATCTGGCATCGCGTCCAGGATGGCAAAGTCCGCGAGCGGTTGCTCCAGCTCGACGGTTCGGCACAGGAGGTCATGCGCATTGATGGACGTACTCAATGCGTCAGCGGCACCTTGATCGCCGGGCTGGGAAACACGCCTGATGGCACTGCACGTGCGCTCGATCCGCAAAAACTCAAGAATTGGTACGACCTTGCCGTCATTGGCAAGTCGCGCGTGGCCGGGCGTCAGGCTGTCATTGTCGCCCTGACCCCCAAAGACCAGCATCGCTATGGCTTCGAGCTGCATCTGGACAAAGAGACCGGTTTACCGCTCAAGTCCCTGTTGCTCAATGACAAGGGCCAATTGCTGGAACGCTTTCAGTTCACTCGACTGAGCACCTCCGAGCCTTCGGAAGGTGACCTGCAGGCCAGTGCCGAGTGCAAGGCTGTCGTTCAGGATTCCAATAAAGCTACCGCCGTGAAGACTACCTGGCATTCAGACTGGCTTCCGCCTGGTTTTGAACTTACAAGCAGCGTGGCACGCAATGATCCGGATACCAAGATCCAGGTCAACAGCCTCATGTACGACGACGGGCTCGCTCGTTTCTCGGTGTTCCTGGAACCGCTGAATGGCGCCACCGCAACCGACACTCGTACCCAACTGGGTCCGACGGCTGCTGTTTCTCGTCGGCTCACCACGCCCCAAGGCGAGATGATGGTCACGGTGGTAGGTGAGATTCCCATTGGCACGGCGGAACGGATCGCGCTGTCCATGCGCTCCGATGTCGCGGCAGCCCAATAGCACAGTGCTCAGGTGGCTCGATTGCGCAAGAGGCCGATGACGCCAAGGCTTGATCGAAATGCCGAAACTTCCTGTCAGCATTTTCATTTGCAAAAAAACCAATTTTTTTCTATTAGGTCAGAGCCGCTCGGCTCTGGCCTTGTCTGTTTGCGGAACAATAATACCGGCGTATCGTTCTCCGGTAGTCCTTGCTCCATATCGCTTAACCATGCTCGTCGTAACGGGAGCCGTATGTCGATACCACGCTTGAAAACCTATCTTTCCATATTTGCCACCGTGCTGGTCCTCGGTCAGGCCGTTCCTGCCGTGGCCGTGGAATTACCGGACTTCACACAACTGGTCGAACAGGCTTCGCCCGCTGTCGTGAACATCAGTACCACACAGAAGTTGCCGGATCGCCGTGTCTCGGACCAGCAGATGCCAGACCTGGAAGGCCTACCGCCGATGCTGCGCGAGTTCTTCGAGCGTGGGATGCCGCAGCAACCGCGTTCGCCGGGCGGCGGTCGCCAGCGTGAAGCCCAGTCCCTTGGATCGGGCTTCATCATTTCGCCTGACGGCTACATCCTGACCAACAACCATGTGATCGCCGATGCCGATGAGATCCTGGTGCGCCTGGCCGATCGCAGCGAGCTGAAGGCCAAGCTGATCGGCACCGACCCGCGCTCCGATGTGGCGCTTCTGAAAATCGACGGCAAGGACCTGCCGGTGCTCAAGCTGGGCAAATCCCAGGATCTGAAGGCTGGCCAGTGGGTCGTCGCCATCGGTTCGCCGTTCGGTTTCGACCACACTGTGACCCAAGGGATTGTCAGTGCTATCGGGCGTAGCCTGCCGAACGAAAACTATGTGCCTTTCATCCAGACCGACGTGCCGATCAACCCAGGCAATTCCGGTGGCCCGTTGTTCAACCTCAACGGTGAAGTGGTGGGCATCAACTCTCAGATCTATACCCGTTCGGGCGGTTTCATGGGCGTTTCGTTCGCCATTCCGATCGATGTCGCGATGGATGTATCCAACCAACTGAAAAGCGAGGGCAAGGTCAGCCGGGGTTGGTTGGGCGTGGTCATCCAGGAAGTGAACAAGGATCTGGCTGAGTCGTTCGGGCTGGAGAAACCCGCCGGTGCGTTGGTTGCGCAGATTCAAGACGGTGGCCCGGCCGCCAAGGGTGGCTTGCAGGTGGGTGACGTAATCCTCAGCCTCAATGGCCAGCCAATCATCATGTCCGCCGATTTGCCACACCTGGTGGGCGCGCTCAAGGCTGGCGCCAAGGCCAACCTGGAAGTGATCCGCGAAGGAAAGCGCAAGAATGTCGAGCTGACTGTCGGCGCGATCCCGGAAGAGGGTAAAGAACTCGAATCGCAGCCCAAGTCCGGCGTCGAGCGCAGCAGCAATCGCCTCGGTGTGGCGGTGGTCGAGCTGACTGAAGAGCAGAAGCGCACCCTGGAGTTGCAAGGTGGTGTGGTGATCAAGGAAGTGCAGGACGGTCCTGCTGCCCTGATTGGCCTGCAACCAGGCGACATCATTACGCACCTGAACAACCAGGCCATCGGCTCCGCCAAGGAGTTCACCGACATCGCCAAGGCGCTGCCGAAGAACCGCTCGGTGTCGATGCGTGTCTTGCGTCAGGGGCGTGCAAGCTTCATCACCTTCAAGCTGGCCGAATAAGCCGAGCTGAAAAAAAACCGCCTCGAATCGAGGCGGTTTTTTTATGCCTGATGGATATTCAACCCATCATGTCCTTGACCATCCGCTCTTGTTCCATGAGCTCTCGCTGCCGGGCATCGATGCGCGATGACAACGGGAAATTGCTCCCCGCGCGTCGTTTGGCGAAGTCCAGTTGTTGGATGGCCTGACGATAGTCTCCGACCAGCGCGAAGTACTCGGCGCGGGCCTGGTGCAAACCGATGATATTGCCCGACAGGCCGCGAGTCTCCGCCACCATGTACCAGACGTCCGGATCGTCCGGACGACTCTTGAGCAGGGTCTCCAGCGCTTTTTCCGCATCGGCGGGACGATTCTGCTTGAGCAGCAGGTCGACACGGACCTGGTTGAGCGGGTAATTGCCCGGGTACTGGGCCAGCAGCCGGTCGACGCGAGATTGAGCGTCTGGCAGCTTGTTGCTGGTGATGTCCAGATCGACCTGGGCCAGGTTATAGATGATCTCGTTGGGTGATTTGGTCAGCAGCGGCTTGAGGTTTTCACGGGCCTCATTCAACTGGCCGCCCTTGACCTGGGCAATTGCCAGGCCATAGCGAGCCACGTCGTTCTTCGGGTTTTCGTCGAGCAGCGCGCGGAAGCGCTTGGCGGCCAGTCCCGGGGTTTCTTCATACGTCAACTGGACCCGCGCGCGGATCAGTTGATAGCGCATGCTGTCCTCGATGCCCCCCGGCTTGGCCTGTTCGGCACGGTTGCGGGTGTCGGCGATACGCGACTCGGTAACCGGGTGAGTCAGCAGGAACTCCGGGGGACGGGCGTCAAACCGGTACTGGCGCATCAGCCGTTCGAACATGGTCGGCATCGACCGTGGATCATAGCCGGCCTTTTCCAGATTCTGGATGCCGATGCGGTCGGCCTCCTGCTCGTTCTGGCGCGAGAAGCGCCGTTGTTCCTGGATGGCGGCGGCCTGGGTCCCGGCGATGGCGGCAATCCCGGCATCGCCCCCGCCAGCGGCGGCGACCACGATGCCAGCCAGCAGCGCCGCCATCATTGGCACTTGCATACGCTGTTGGGCTTCCACGCCACGGGCGAAGTGGCGTTGCGACAAGTGCGCCAGTTCGTGGGCCATGACCGAGGCGTATTCGCCTTCGGTCTGCGCGTTGAGGAACAGGCCGCCGTTGACCCCGACGATCCCGCCGGGTGCGGCGAAGGCGTTGAGCTGTGGGCTGTTGATCAGAATGAATTCGAGGCGCCGGTCATTGACCTGGCTGGTTTCCACCAGCTTGTAGACGCTGGTTTCGACGTAATCCTTGAGCTGCGGGTCGTTGAGTTGCGAGACCTGGCTACGCAGCAGGGCCAGCCAGGCGCGACCCAATTGGTGTTCCTGTTCCGGCGAGACGATGGCAGAACTGGCATCGCCAAGTGACGGCAGGTCGTCGGCGAAGCCCGGTGAGGCGAGCAGGCAAGCGAGCGTCAGCAGGGTGGGGCGCAGAAATGTCATGCACGGAGCCTTAGTCGACAAAGACCTTACTGTAGCCGGACAGCGTGTCCGGGACCAGATATTCTAGGCGGCTCGACGACCTGTTGCGGAGTGAAGCAATGACCGATGATGTAGCCCACGATGCCGAACTGGACGCCAGCGGCCTGAATTGTCCGTTGCCGTTGCTCAAGGCCAAGTTGGAACTCAATCGCCTGGCCAGCGGCGCCGTGCTCAAGGTAACCGCCACGGACGCGGGCTCCCAACGTGATTTCCGCACCTTTGCCCGATTGGCCGGTCATACGCTGCTGCGCGAAGAGGACGAGAACGGCGTCTACCGTTACTGGTTGCAAAAGGCCTGAAAGCCGACAGCCCTCCCATAAGGATTTTTAATGTTCAAAGTGTTACGCGACTGGATCCAGCGCTACTTCTCGGATGAAGAAGCCGTGGTGTTGGCCGTGCTGCTGTTCCTCGGATTCACTGCGGTCCTGACACTGGGGGGCATGCTCGCACCCGTGTTGGCGGGGATGGTGCTGGCGTACCTGATGCAAGGCCTGGTCACCACGCTGGAGCGTATGCGGCTGCCGGGTTCCTTGGCGGTGGGGATGGTGTTCGCCTTGTTCATGGGGCTGCTGGTGGTGTTCCTGGTAGTGATCGTGCCCTTGCTCTGGCATCAGTTGGTGACGCTGTTCAACGAACTCCCAGGAATGCTCGCCAAGTGGCAATCGCTGCTGCTGTTACTGCCTGAACGCTATCCCCACCTGGTTTCGGATGAGCAGGTGCTGCAGACGATCGAAGTGGTGCGCGGTGAGATCGGCAAGTTTGGCCAGTGGGCGCTGACGTTTTCCCTGTCCAGCTTGCCGCTGCTGGTAAACATCATGATCTACCTGGTGCTGGTGCCGATCCTGGTGTTTTTCTTTCTCAAGGACCGGGAAATGATCGGGCGCTGGGTCCGCGGTTATCTGCCGCGCGAACGAGCGCTGATCACTCGGGTTGCCCAGGAAATGAACCGGCAGATCGCCAATTACATCCGCGGCAAGGTCATCGAGATCTTCATCTGTGGCGGCGTGACCTACATCGGCTTCGTCGCCCTGGGCCTCAACTACGCAGCGTTGCTGGCCTTGCTGGTGGGTATTTCCGTGGTGGTGCCTTACGTCGGCACCGTGGTCGTGACGGTGCCGGTGGCGCTGATTGCACTGTTCCAGTGGGGCTGGAGCGATCAGTTCATCTACCTGATGGCGGTCTACGGAATCATCCAGACGCTGGATGGCAATGTGCTGGTGCCGCTGCTGTTTTCCGAGGCGGTGAACCTGCATCCGGTGGCGATCATCTGTGCGGTGCTGTTGTTTGGCGGGTTGTGGGGGTTCTGGGGGGTGTTCTTCGCGATTCCCCTGGCGACGCTGTTCAAGGCGGTGCTGGATGCGTGGCCGAGCAAGGAACCGGTGGTGGCGCCGTTGTTGTGACTTGAATATGAAGTGATGCTTAAGGCCTCATCGCGAGCAAGCTCGCTCCCACAGGGATTTGATTTAACGACACAAATCCAGTGTGGGAGCGAGCTTGCTCGCGATAGCGCCAGTACAGGCAACGAGATTTCAGGCCTTGTTAAGCACCTGAGCCGCCGCCAACACCGCATCCACATGCCCCGGTACCTTCACGCCGCGCCATTCCTGGCGCAGCACGCCATCCTTGTCGATCAGGAATGTGCTGCGGTCAACGCCCAGGTATTCCTTGCCGTATAGCTTCTTCAACTTGATCACATCGAACAACTGGCAAACCGCTTCGTCCTTGTCGCTGATCAGCTCGAAGGGGAATTCCTGCTTGCACTTGAAGTTTTCGTGGGACTTGAGGCTGTCCCGGGAGACGCCGAACACTTCGGTGTTGGCGGCCTGGAATTGTGCGTACTGATCGCGGAACCCCTGGCCTTCGGTGGTGCAACCCGGGGTGCTGTCTTTCGGGTAGAAGTAAATGACCACCTGCTTGCCTTTCAGGGCCGCGAGGCAGACGGTCTGCCCGCTGGTGGCGGGCGCTCGGAAATCGGTAACCGGCTGGTCGACGGCAACGGCCATGAACGCTTCCTTACATTGGGTTTTGTGGGCGCCACGGTTCGATCAGGGCATCCAGGTTCATCGCGTCGGCGAAATCCAGGAACTGATCGCGCAGCCAACTGATCTGGGTGCCGGCCGGCAGTGTCACAGTGAACGTAGCGTTGAGCATGGTGCCGCCGGTCTGCGGAGCCTGGTAGGTGTCGCAGGTCAGGTTCTCCAGCTCGACGTGATGGTCCATGAAGAACTGGCACAGCTCGTTGATGATGTCCGGGCGATAGGCCGAACTCACGTAGGCCACATAGGGCAGGGCCTGGGGACGATTCTCCAGCGCTGCGCTGCGGACCACGTTGACGGTGAACGCATGCTTCTTGGCCAGCAAGGGCAGGCTGCCCTCCAGGCGGGCCAGGGCGTCCCAGCTGCCGGAGATTTCCAGCACGAGCGCGCTGCATTCGCCATGGCGAGTCAGGCGTGACGTCACGACGGCACAGCGATTCTCATGGCTGGCGCGGCACAGGACGTTAGTCAGCTCCATGGGGTTGGCGCCAAGGGCACTGATGACAAGGAATTGTTCGCGGACTGTGGGGGTGGACATGCAGCATTCCTAAAGCGATGAGCGGTCGATACGTTTCAGCTCGGCGCGGTGACAGCCTTGGGAAACCGAACGGTTCAAGCCCTGTGCCTGGAGGGGGCAATGCGTTGCGGGGCAACACAAATACCCCCGGGACAAACGCAGGATCGGGGCTTGGAGCGACGGAAACGGAAGCTGGAAACCGGCGTATGAGCTTATCAGTACCGATCAAAGCCTGAAGGGTAGCGAAAACCATCGCCAAGGGGAATGGGAGTTCGCTTGTACAAGCATCTTGGCGCCAGTACCATTACCGCTCTCTTTTTCCGGCAGGAGCGGTTTCATGATTGCGGGCAGTATGGTGGCACTGGTCACTCCCATGGATGCACAAGGGCGTCTTGACTGGGACAGCCTCAGCAAACTCGTGGACTTCCACCTCAAGAACGGCACCCATGCCATCGTCGCAGTCGGTACTACCGGCGAGTCGGCAACCCTTGATGTTGAAGAACACATCGCCGTGATCAAAGCCGTGGTCAAACAGGTTGCCGGGCGCATTCCGGTCATCGCCGGCACGGGCGCCAATTCGACCCGCGAAGCCGTCGAACTGACCCGCAACGCCAAGGCAGCCGGAGCCGATGCCTGCCTGCTGGTCGTTCCGTACTACAACAAGCCGACCCAGGAAGGCTTGTACCAGCACTTCAAGCACATTGCCGAAGCCGTCGACATCCCGCAGATCCTCTATAACGTTCCCGGCCGCACCTCCTGCGACATGCAGGCCGAGACCGTGATCCGCCTGTCTACCGTGCCGAACATCATCGGCATCAAGGAAGCCACCGGCGACCTGAAGCGCGCCAAGGCCATCCTCGATGGCGTGGACGAGGACTTCCTCGTGCTGTCCGGTGATGATCCGACCGCTGTCGAGCTGATCCTGATGGGTGGCAAGGGCAACATTTCCGTCACCGCCAACGTTGCCCCGCGCGAAATGGCCGACCTCTGCGAGGCTGCGCTGAACGGCGACGCCGAGACCGCTCGGGCACTGAACGAAAAACTGATGCCGCTGCACAGGGACCTGTTCATCGAAGCCAACCCGATCCCGGTGAAGTTTGCCCTGGTCGAAATGGGCCTGATGCATGAAGGCATCCGCCTGCCACTGACCTGGCTGAGCACCCCTTGTCACGAAACGCTGCGGCAGGCCATGCGCCAGTCCGGCGTCCTGGTTTAATTGAGGAAGTACAACGCATGAAGCGAATGGCCGGACTTTCCGCACTTGCCTTGATTATCTCCAGCACCAGTGGCTGCGGATGGATCTGGGGGCCGGAAGGTTACTTCCGCGACCGTGGTAGCGATTACCTGCAAGCGCAACAGACTGCACCGATGCAACTGCCGCCGGACGTCAGCGTCGCCAAGCGCCTGGATCCGCTGCTGCCGATCCCGCGCAACGTCGCCGACGACAGCGTCAAGGGCGAATACGTTGTCCCGCGTCCACAGCCGTTGTCGGCCGTGGCCGATGCCAGCGACTACACCTTGCAGAAGAGCGGTGATTCCAGCTGGGTCATGGGCCAGCATCCACCGGCCGAAGTCTGGCCCGTGGCAATCCAGTTCTTCCAGGACAACGGTTTCCGCCTGGACGAACAGCGCCCACAGACGGGCGAATTCACCACCACCTGGCAGCGTTCCGATGAACTGTCCGCCGCCATGGCCAAGCGTCTGAGTGGCGCCGGTGTTGCAGCCGACAGCGAAACCCGCGTGCGTGTGCGGATCGAGCCAGGCGTGCAACGCAACACCAGTGAGATCTACGTGGTCAGCGCCGAGCGTCCCGCCGGCAGCACCGCCGACGTGGCGTTCACCAACCGTTCGGTCAACACCGGCCTCGACGCCGCGCTGGTGGACGACATGCTCGCGAGCATGAGCCGTACCGCTGAGCAGGGCGGCTCGGTTTCGATGCTCGCCACCCGCGACTACGACACGCCAAGTCGCGTCAGCCTGAGCGAAGACGGCAGCGGCAACCCGGTGCTCAACGTCGGCTCCGACCTCGACCGCGCCTGGTCGAGCGTGGGTCGTGCGTTGGAGCAGGGCGAATGGCGGGTTGAGGACATCAACCGCAGCCTGGGCCTGTACTACATCAACTTGGCTGAAAAAGCCGAGAAGAAAGACGAGAAACCTGGCTTCTTCAGTGGCTTGTTCGGCAGCAAGCCGGACAAGGAAGAAATCGAAGCCCGTGCCGAGCGTTACCAGGTTCGCCTGAGCAAGGTCGGCGACAACGTCCAGGTCACCGTCGAGAAGAACATCAACACCGTGGCGCCGGCCGACGTGGCTCGCAAGGTGTTGGGCGTGATTCAGGACAACCTGGGCTGATCCGATGCGTTTTGCCGTTCTCGGCAGCGGTAGCCAGGGGAACGGCACGCTGATAGCCAGTGCTGGCACGTACGTGCTGGTCGATTGTGGTTTCTCCCTGCGGGAAACCGAGAAGCGCCTGTTGCGCCTGGGTGTGCACCCGGCGCAACTGAGCGCGATATTGGTGACCCACGAACATGCCGACCACGTGCATGGCGTGGGTTTGCTGTCTCGGCGCTACAATCTGCCGGTGTACCTGAGCCGTGGCACGCTGGAAGGCCTGCGCAAGCCCATCGAGCCAGCCGGTTTCGTGGCCGGTGGCGAGCAACTGCGTATCGGAGGCCTGGACATCAGCGTCGTCAGCGTGGCCCACGATGCCCGGGAACCGACGCAATATGTGTTCAGCGACGGCGAGCGGCGCTTCGGATTGCTCACGGACCTGGGTTCGTATTGCGACAGGGTGATGGACAGTTACCGGGATCTCGATGCATTGATGATCGAATCCAACCACTGCCGGGACATGCTGGCGCGTGGGTTCTACCCCTACTTTCTCAAGCAGCGGGTAGGCGGGGAACACGGACATTTGAACAACCACCAGGCGGCGTACCTGGTGGCCGAGTTGGGCTGGCAAGGCCTGCAACACCTGGTCCTGGCCCATCTGAGCAGCAAGAACAACCTGCCGCAGCTGGCCCGGCAATGTTTTGTCGACACCCTCGGGTGCGACCCGGACTGGCTGCAACTGGCCGATCAAGATTCAGGGCTCGACTGGCGACATATCGCCTAGCCCATCTACTTAGCAAGCGGAGCCCATCATGGAAAAACGTGAAGAACTCTACCGCGGCAAAGCCAAGTCGGTTTACAAGACCGACGACGCTGACCGCTTGATCCTGCTGTTTCGCAACGACACCTCGGCGTTCGACGGCAAGCGCATCGAACAGCTGGACCGCAAGGGCATGGTGAACAACAAGTTCAACGCCTTCATCATGCAAAAGCTCGAAGCCGCCGGCGTACCGACCCAGTTCGACAAGCTGCTGGGCGACAACGAATGCCTGGTCAAGAAGCTGGACATGATCCCGGTCGAGTGCGTCGTGCGTAACTACGCCGCCGGCAGCCTGGTCAAGCGCCTGGGCGTGGAAGAGGGCATGAAACTCAACCCTTACACCTTCGAACTGTTTCTGAAAGACGACGCCAAGGGCGACCCGTTCATCAACGAGTCCCACGTCGTGGCATTCGGTTGGGGCACCGCCGAGCAACTGGCGCGCATGAAGGAACTGTCCCTCAAGGTCAACGACGTGCTGACCAAGCTGTTCGACGACGCCGGCCTGCTGCTGGTGGACTTCAAGCTTGAATTCGGCGTGTTCAGCGACGGCTCCATCGTCCTGGGCGACGAGTTCAGCCCGGACGGCTGCCGTCTCTGGGATAAGGACACCAAGAAGAAAATGGACAAGGACCGCTTCCGCCAAGGCCTCGGTGACGTCATCGAAGCCTACGAAGAAGTCGCCCAGCGCCTGGGTGTACCGCTGTAATCGACGCAAGCATCTGATAGCACGGAAAAAATTTCGCTCGGGGGTTCGCTTCCGGCGAATGTGCTGGTATGATGCGCGCCACTGGAGAGATGCCGGAGTGGCCGAACGGGACGGATTCGAAATCCGTTGTACTGGCGACAGTACCTAGGGTTCAAATCCCTATCTCTCCGCCATATTTAAAGGCCCCGAGCGCTTAATCGCCTCGGGGTTTTTTGTATTTGGGGGAATGAGGGTGGATGTCATTCCCCAACCATGCTGGAATCTTCCTCGACTCCGCCCAGACACCGCCTTGGTCTTTTCTGTTGCACAGGTGGTATAACCGCCCGTCAGAAAACAAGCGTATTCGATGGGCCACGGCTTGATCGTGCGAGACTTGTCTTGCGGCACAGAGGCACGCAAGTCGACGTCTGATATGACATTTTCGTCTTGTCTGGTCATTCGAACGGGCTTCGCCATCTGTTACATCATCAGGCTTCCTTTATTCGGCTTTGATGGTGTTAAATGCACTCCTCGTGAACCATAGTGATCTACAGTGATCCTACAGAGGGCACGGAAATGCCCCGTGAGGCCATGCTCGCCATGAAGCGTTCAGGCCATGTCCTGTTGAAAGTGCAGGAAAATTTGCAATGGAGAGAGGTCATGTCTAAAGGCAATGTCGTCTCGTTTACCGACAGAAAGGCGGAGATTCAAGCAGGTATCGAGTTCCTTGATCTGCTTGACAGGGATATCAAGGAAAATCCTGAAGGTATCCAGCCTATCCCTCGCGGCCTGCTGCAGCGAATTCAAGCAATTCGCAATCAGGCGGACGATAATCGTCGTCGCGAGCTTCAAGAAGGCTAAGCGTGACTGAAAGCACGATTCATATCGAAAACGGGTGGGCACTTTATGCTCACCCGTTATTCATTGCGCGCCTCGAAGAAATTACCGTCGCTGTTGAGAGGGTGATGGCTAATGACCCGGAAGGCTTTCACCATCATCCGGTCTACAAGCTTTTCGATGCGGTGAGCGCGAATATCCTAATCAATGTTCCGTCCGATCCGACCCACCCCTGCTATCGTCAGGGGAACACGCTAGGGCGTGACTTTAAGCACTGGCTTCGGGTGAAGAAGCAAGGGATACCTCCACGGTATCGCCTGTTTTTTCAGTTCAGATCCGAGGCGCCGATGACCGTCATCTATGCGTGGCTCAATGATGAGAGAACGTTGAGGAAGGATGGCGATAAAAATGATGTGTATGCAGTTTTTACTGCAATGCTCCTAAACGGAAAAATGCCTAATTCCTACACCGACCTCATCGCGGCTTGCGACGTCTTGGAATATGGAAATTCTACGACAGGAACGGAGGAAGAATAAAATCATCCGTTCCCATAAAAGCCTGGCGTATCCGCTGGGTTTTTTCGTTTCTGGGGTTTTGTGGCGTACGGGAGCGTAGCGTTATGGATTGCGCGACAGTACCGCGAGCGTGAGTTTCGGGGCAGGGATCGTCTGACCTATTATGATGCGCCGTGGGGGATAGATTACGATTTTATTGTCAAAGATGACCGGTATCTCGCCGTACACTTCGTAGTTATAAAAGGTGTGCGGCAATATTTACGGCTCTCTGCTTCTTCAAAAGGGGTGCGAATTTAACGGTTGGCATCCAGAACTACTTTTTAGTAGCAAGCTTGCCAGTGATCACAAATCTATCGAACACGTTCTGACCATCACTTGCAGCTTGTCGAACGTCAAGAAATGTCAGCTCTTCGTGAGTGGCTTTCCTGTGAGTTTTCTTGATTTTTTTGGTAGCCATCGGAGTCTCCGAGGTATGTGTATTCATGCTGATCAGCTTGTGTGACTAATCGAGTCCGGGCAAACCGGAGGTTTCGTGTTATCGAACCATGCTCGTTTCGACAAGATGGACCCTGAGGGCTGATGCCTGTCAGTTAGGCGTAGATCCTGTGGGAGCAAAGCTTGCTCGCGATATCGGTCGAGTCGCCAATATTGTTACCGGCTGGCTTACCGCAATCGCGAGCAAGCTTTGCTCCCACAGCTGTGCTGTTCAACTGATTGGCATCACCTCTAGGCCGGCTCTGCGTCCAAGCGTCGGGCAATGACATCGAGCACGTCGCAACCATCCCTCAAGGAGATGCAGCACAGCTGTGCAAAGTCCTGGAGGACCACTGAGTCGCTCGGAATGTCCCCTCGCATTGCGAGGTTCTCTAAAAGCTGGGTGACAGCGCGGATTCTATAGCCCGCCGTGTCAAGCAGGATGTGCAACGGTGCGGAGGTATCGACGAAAAGGGGTTGATCGTCGGCATTACTAGTAAGAGCCATGTATCTGTTCATTTCAAACTCCGTTTGATTGAAGGCCTTCTTACCATTTGTAATCGAGTCGCCAAACCCAAGCCGCTCTTACGAACGACGCCTCGGACTATAAAGGCTTACCGTTAAAATCATCAATCAGACGATGCGTAAGAACATTCCTAGAATTATGTGGGCGGAAAATGTCAGAAAATTTCCCCAAAACACTGATGTCCCTCCGATCATTTTCACCCGGTCCAATCCCTCCGCGACCTGCCTAACCACAGTCTTCCCCATACCCAAAGCTTTGTAACAATCAGACTAATGGTCTATAGCTCAACACAAGGCTGCCGATAGGCAGGTAATCCCCCCGTGTAAGGAATGACACCATGCTGCGGTTCTTCGCCGACTTGGGCTTTCGCTGGAAAATCACTCTCCCGATAGCCTTCCTGGCTGTGTTGTTGGTCCTGATGGGGGGCGCGGGGATGCGCGGCATCGGTCAGGTGACCGAATCCAGCACACAATTGACCAAACGTTATCTGCCGGCGATCAGCCTGTTGCTCAATGCCGATCGTGATCTTTACCAAGCCTTCGTGGCCGAGCGCAGCTTGTTGGACGGTCATGCAAGCGAGCATCTGCAAGCGCTGAGCACCAGTCACAGCGAGAATGCGAAGCAGGCTTACGACCGAGTGCAGAAGTATGCCGCGATGCAGCCCGGTGCCGAGGCGCAGGCGTTGGTCGGTCAGTTCAATGACAGCTTCGGCAAATGGGTGCAGGTTTCGCGGCGGGTCATTGAGCAGTCGGTAGGCGATCCGCAAGGTGCCAGCGCCCTGAGCTTCAGTGACAGTGAGCGCCTGTTCGAAGCCACGCGGGACGCCATCGACAAGCTGGGAGAGCTGGAGGAAGCGGCGTCACACCGCGAAGGCGATGCAGCGATTGAAAATGGCGAGGCCGTCGGGGTGCATCAGGGCGTGATTCTGTTGATCGGCCTGCTCGGTTGCATCCTCGTGCTGGTTGCCCTGCCAATGGTGGTGTTGAGCCCGATGCGCCGGCTGCTGCATCGCGTCGAGCAGATTGCCGAGGGTGGCGGTGATCTGAAAGGGCGCCTCGAGGTACGCTCGGCCGATGAGTTGGGCCAGCTCAGCGGTGCGTTCAACCGTTTTCTCGACAAGCTGCAGCCGTTGATCGCTGAGGTTGGGCGGGTGACCGGCGAGGTGGATTCTGCAGCGCGGGCCATGGCCGATATGGCCGCGACCAACGATCGGTTGATCAGCAGCGAGCACGCGGCGCTCGATCAGGTCAGTACCGCCGCTACCCAGATGAGCGCGGCGGTGCATGAGGTTGCGCATAACGCGGTGAGTGCTTCGGATGCCGCGCAACAGGCGAGCAGCCAGTCTCGTGACGGCGCCGAGGTGGTCAGCAGCACCATCGATTCGATCCGTCAGTTGGCCCTGGAAGTGGAAAGTGCCTCGGGCACGATCGAGGCGTTGGCCCAGGAAACTTCCAGCATCGGTGCTGTGCTCGAAGTGATTCGTGGCATTGCCGAGCAGACCAACCTGTTGGCACTGAACGCTGCAATCGAAGCCGCACGGGCCGGTGAGCAGGGCCGTGGGTTTGCCGTTGTGGCCGATGAGGTGAGGGCGCTCGCGGCTCGTACCCAGGACTCGACCAAGGACATCCAGGTTCGCATCGAGCGGTTGCAGAGCGGTGTCGCCAAGGCTGTGCAAGCGATGCAGGTCGGCAGTAGCAAGGCTCGCGACAGTGTTGAGCGCGCCGCGGGTGTCGACCAGGTCCTCAGCGGCACAGGTGGTTCGATCCAGCGAATCAACGACATGGCCGCGCAAATCGCCAACGCCTGTGAAGAGCAAAGCAGCGTCACCGAGGAAATAGCCCGCAATATTTCCGACATCCGTGATTTGTCCAACGAAGCGGCGGCCAATTCCGCCCAGAGCATGCACGCCAGCCAGCAGCTTTCCAGCCTGTCGAGAAACCTCGCAGAGCTGACCGGCCGCTTCCGCACCTGAAGCAGGTGGTGTCGTGTCGACTGACGACCTCCTGCGAGCCCTGCATCAGGACGGTTTTGTCCTGATGCCCGGCGTGTTGGATGCCGCGCAAGTCGCTGACGTGCGTCGTACTATCGACCAGCTGAAACCCCAACATTGGGATTACAGCGGCGTCATCGATCATTACAAATGCGTGTTCAATCGGGATCCGTTCTGGTTGCCGTATTTGGAAGTGAGCGGGGTGATCGAACTCGCCGAAGCGGCTTTGGGCGACGATTGCCACATCATCGGCCAGACGGCCTGGCGCTGCCATCCCGGTTTTGTCGGCGCGCCATTGCATCTGGATTACCTGCCGATGGAGCTGCCGCCGGCCCTGTTGGCTGATCCCGGTTTTGAACTGCCGATGCAGGTGTTCACCGCGCAGTTTTACCTCGATGACATCGACGCTGACCTGAGCCCGACACAGGTGATTCCCGGCAGCCACAAGGCGGGCCGTGCACCAGCGGCGGGTGAGACGCAGTGGCATGGGCGTCCGGCGCAGCCAGTGTTGTGTCGGGCGGGCGATGTTCTGGTACTGCGCAGCGAGTTATGGCACGCCGGCAGCGACAACCGGACCGTCGACCGCACACGGTACATGCTCCAGGTGCATTACGGTCGACGGATGGTCGCGCAAAAGTTCTCGCCCTATCTGCACTGGCTGTTCAATCCCGTCGTGCTCGCCGCCGCGACGCCTCGCCAGCGGCGGCTGCTCGGTGATCATCAGGAGGCGGAGTACGACTGAGCCAGGCCCGGTCAGATCCAGACGTCATTGACCGCCGTTCGCTCATTGGTTTCTTCACCGGTATTGATGACGCCACGAGGCTCGATCAACAAGAGTTTCACTTCCCGCTCGGCACTGGGTTTGTGCTCGACGCCTTTCTTGACCACGTACATCTCGCCCGGGCCGATCATCACGGCGCCATCACGAAAGTCGATACGCAGCACACCGTCCAAGACAATGAATGTTTCATCGGTATCGGCGTGGGTGTGCCAGATGAAGTCGCCTTCGAGCCGGGCAATCTTGAACTGGTAGTCGTTCATTTCGGCGATGACTTTGGGCGCCCATTGCTCGGCGAACAGCGCGTATTTCTGAGCGACGTTAATGGGGGAGTACTGATTCATCGGGGCATGCTCCTCAACTGGAAAAGATGAGCACTACGTTACGGCCTGGGGCAGGGCGGGTATTGGATGATCGTGCAGCTTTTGCAGGGTGACCCAGGGGCTTCAGCGCAGCATTTTCAGCCAGCGCGCCGGTGAAATGCCAAAGGCCTGGGTGTGCAGCCGGGTCATGTGGCTTTGGTCGAAAAAACCGCAGGCAAGGGCTGCTTCGCTCAATGGCAGGCCCTGCAATACCAGGCGCCGGGCTTCGTTCAAGCGACGCTGGGTGATGTAGCGATAGGGGCTGGTGCCATACAACGCGCGAAAGTCCCGTGACAGGCTCCAGCGATCCCGACCGCTGGCCTCGACCAGATCGTCCAGGGTGATCGGTTGGCCAAGGGCATCATGGATGAACAGGCGCGCACGCTCCGCGGCGGGGTAATCCAGCAGTCGGCGTCCGCGTCGACGACCCGCCGCGGCAGCGAGCGCCTGGGCCACATCATAGATGGCGTCGTCTTCCTCCAGTGGGTCGAGGCGATGCTCCAGTGTATTGAGCAATCTGCGGGTCGCGATGTTGAGCCGGGGATCGTTCGACAGTCCGCCCTCGATGAAGGGCAAGGGCCTGCCACCCAACACTTGTTGGATCAGTGACGGCTCGATGTAGGACATCCGGTAATGAAAGCCATCGCGGGTGCCTGCTTCGCCGTCATGAACCTCATCGGGGTGCAGCACGATGGTTCCACCAGGCTGGCTATGACGTTTACTGTGCCGGTAGTTGAAGCTCTGGACGCCGGAAAGCGTAAAGCCGATGGCGTAGGTGTCATGCCGGTGGGCGCTGTAGCCGTGACCACTGAAATAGGCCTCGATGCGCTCCAGTTTCCCCGATTCAGGCGCACGCACCAGCCAGTCGCTACGGTTATTCGATTGAGCCATGGGCGCGACCTCTCGCTGTTCGCTGCATACGATACTTCAGGATGGTCGGCCCGTGGCGGCTTCAGATTTCTTTTACAGGTGTCTCGCCGTGGGCGCTCTTGATCAACCCGATGACGTGCAGGCAGTCAGCCTTGTTCACATAGGATTCGCCGCTGGCGATAGTTTCGTGATTGCCCGCCCTCAAGCGCCAGCGCCACTGGCCTTGTCCGGTGCTTGGGGTTCCTCGGGTCTGTCGATAGATTTCAAAATACATCGGTTCGCTCCATGCGATTTATTCGTTCAGGACATGTTCTGTACATGTCGTCGCAAGCCTAGCCAAGCTGATAATTTTCGCTAATGGGAATACGTTTCCAATGATTGTGAGATATTTCAGAAAATTGCAGCGCCTGCCTCACCGACTGGAACCAGGAGCAATGGATGAACCGCAACGAATTGCGCAAGGCCGACATCAACCTGATGGTGGTTTTTGAAACGCTGATGCTCGAGCGTAACGTGACGCGGGCTGCGGAAAAACTGTTCCTTGGCCAACCGACCATCAGCTCGGCCCTCAATCGCCTCAGGGCGATGTTCAACGACCCGTTGTTCATCCGCGTCGGGCACCGCATGGAGCCGACGGCGCGGGCCGAGGAAATCATCCAGCACCTGTCGCCGGCTCTGGACTCACTGTCGGTGGCGCTGAGTCTGTCCCATGATTTCGACCCCGCCAACAGCACCATGACATTCCGCATCGGCCTGTCGGACGACGTGGAATTCGGCCTGCTACCGCCGCTGTTGCGCAGCCTGCGCCAGGAAGCACCCAACGTCGTGTTCGTGGTGCAGCACGTCGATTATTGGCGCATTCCCGACTTGCTTGCCTCAGGCGACATCACGGTCGGTATCAGCCAGACCCGGGGGCTGCCGGCCAATGCCAAACGCAAGCTGCTGCGGCACATCAGGGCCCGCGTGCTGCGGGCCGATGCCTCGGAAACACCGCTAACCCTGGATGAATATTGCGCGCGGCCACAGGTGCTGGTTTCCCATACGGCCAACATTGCCGGCCTGGCTGACGAATGGCTGGCCGAAATAGGCCGCAAGCGCCATGTGGTGCTGTCGGTGCCACAGTACAGCGCCTTGCCGGCGTTGCTGGCCGGCACTGATCTGATCGCCAGCCTGCCGGACTACACCGCCACGGCCATGGCCGCTTCCGGCCAATTGTTCTGTGAACCTTTTCCCTTCGAGACGCCGACGGTGGATTTGTCCATGGTTTGGTTGAGCCACGTCGACAATGACCCGGCCGAGCGGTGGCTGAGGTCGCGGTTGGAGGCGTTCATGAGCGAACGGATGCCGCTGGCAGACGAAACAAAACCTGCCTGACCTGACCCAGTCGAGGTATCGTTGCGACAGCTGTCACCCCACCCTCGCTTTTCGAATCGGAGTCGAAACACATGCCTCACCTGCACATGGAATACACCGCCAACCTGACCGCGCTGAACGCCGATGTCGCACTGCTGCGCCTGAACAACGCGCTGGTGGCCTCCGGTCAGTTCGCGGCTGAGCACGACATCAAGAGCCGTGCAGTGAAGATCGATACATTTCGGGTCGGCACCGGCATCGGCGAGCGCGGGTTCGTGCATTTGAAACTGGCCTTGTTGAGTGGCCGCTCGGCGGAGATCAAGAAGCAGCTGGCCGATAATCTGCTGGCGGTTCTTCAGGACCTCGGGCCATGGCCTGCCGGCGTCAGCGTGCAGTTGTGCGTGGAGCTCCTCGACATTGATCGTGGTCCTTATGCCAAGGCTGCCATTGGTCTGTGAGGTTCAGTGCCCAAGGCAAGCCTCGATGACCTGCCCACGCAACCAGATGTTGGCGCTGTCCTGATCGGCGCCCAGGCTCCATTGCATGTCCAGGGTAAAACCAGGCAAGCCTTCAGGCGCGTCGTAGTGATGAAAACCCGTGTCATTGGCGAGCAGTTGCTGGATGCGGCGGGGCAGGGTGAGGATGAAATCGGTACCCGCGATCATCTTCAGCGCCGCGCCGTAACTGTTGGCGCGCGCCGCGATCTGGCGTTGCTGCGCTTGCATCGCCAGCCAGCCGTCGATCATGTTGCTGGACGAAGCCCAGGGTGTCGGAAAAACGTGCCGGCGCTGTAGGAATGTCTCTAGATTCAGCGGCGGTGCGGCCCGTTTATCCACGACACACACCAGATCGTCGTCCAGCAACGGCCTGGATTTCAGGTCGGCATGATTGCTGTGGAAATTCGGGCCGAAGCAGATCACCAGGTCCAGGCTGCCATTGCGCAGGGCTTCGACGGGAATGTCCGCTTCGAGCTTGCTCACGTTCACCGTCACCGGCAACTCGGCGTGATCGAAACCCCGCAGCAGTCGCGGCAGGATCAGCTGTTCGAAGTATTCGGGTGCGCAAATATCGAAGGTGATGGCCTGACGCCTTGGATCGAAGGTGGGCGACCCGGCATGACACTGGTTGATTCGCTGCAGGATGGCGCACACATGTTCGTACATCCCCTCGGCTTTATAGGTCGGGCGCATGCCGGTACGGCTGTTGATAAACAGTTCATCTTCGAAACAGGCACGCAGTTTCTTCAGGCAATAACTGACGGTCGACTGACTGACACACAATGCTTCGGACACGCCGGTGACGCTGCCTTGTTCATACACGGCGCTAAACACCATGAGGTCCTGCATGTCGAGCTTTCTGAGGGCGTTACTGTTCAGCATCCGTTCTGTCTCGCAGTGCTCTTGCGCGGATCTTGCGCAAACCAGGCGGATGATCCTAGCGGAACGAGAGGACGAGGAGAATGTTGCCCACGGCGTTATTCGTTTGCTTATGTTTAGCTCGCCCTGATCCAAGCTCCATCAAATCCAGGTTTAATGGTCCGTGGGGGCCGTGGGACGCTTGCCGGATACTGTCCCTGTGATGCGCTCATGAACGGTTGGCCCTTGGTGCTCCGATACCTTTCATCCGCCGCGGTCGATCCGCTCGGCAGGACTACGCCCGTCATACCTCCATTCCTCAGTGCGCTGCCGTCCGAGCTGGCCTTCTGGGCCTTGTGGCATTGTCGTCACGCGCGTCCTCCGGATTCCCGTGTTTCCTGTTGATCAAACACTGTGTTCGTCGCCGACGAGCACAGACCGACGGAGCCTGGTCGCCCGTCCGACATGGAAATACGAGCCTTCTCATGAGCCTTGCCAAAAATGCATTCGCGCCCGTGCAACACGCCCGGGCGTTTCTCGATCAGAACCCTGATGTCGAGCTCTTCGAACTGTTCATCCTTGATAACAACGGCGCGCCACGGGGCAAGTTATTGCACCGGGACGAGCTGCTGGCGGTCTACGAAAACGGTCGACCGCTGCCCAGTACGATGCTCGGGCTGACCCTCAATGGCGACGACGTCGAAAACTCCGGGTTGGTGTGGGATGTCGGCGACATCGATTGCCGTGCCTACCCCCTAAACGGCAGCTTGCAACGCATGCCGTGGCGGTTGATTCCCACCGCCGCCGTGCAGGTCGGCATGCATCCCGAGGAAGGAATGCCTGCGGCCGTCGCCGACCCGCGCCTTCTGCTCAGCCGGGTGATCGACGCCTTGCAGGCCGACGGTTATTACCCGGTGATGGCGGCGGAGCTGGAGTTTTACCTGTTGGATGCCCAGCGCGACAGCCAAGGCCGACCGCAACCGGCGCGTGACGCTGACGGTGGCAGGCCACGGGCCACACAAGTCTATGGTTTGCGCGAGCTGGAGCAGATCGAGCCGTTCCTGGCCGACCTGTATGCCGCTTGCAAACTGCAAGGCATTCCGGCCCGAACCGCTATTTCGGAATACGCACCGGGGCAGGTCGAAATCACGCTTGAACACCGCACCGATGCCTTGCAAGCCATGGATGAGGCGGTGCGCTACAAGCGCCTGGTCAAGGGCGTGGCGCATAAACACGGCATGGCGGCGTGTTTCATGGCCAAGCCATTCGAGCATCTGGCGGGCTCCGGCATGCACATGCACGTCAGCCTGGCGGACCGGGACGGGCACAACCTGTTTTCCAGCGAAGCCGCCGACGGCACGCTGCTGCTGCGTCACGCGGTAGGGGGAATGCTCGATACGCTGCTGGATTCGCTCTTGCTGTTGTGCCCGAACGCCAACTCCTACCGTCGATTCCAGAGCAACAGCTATGCGCCACTGGCACCGACCTGGGGCGTGGACAATCGCACGGTCAGCCTGAGGGTGCCTGGCGGCCCGGCGTTTTCGCGACACATCGAACACCGCGTTTGCGGCGCCGATGCCAACCCGTATCTGGCCGCCGCCGCGATACTGGCCGGGATTCATCGCGGCATACGGCAACAGCGTGATCCCGGCGCGCCGGTCCAAGGCAATGGTTACGCCCAGGCGACCGAGTTGCTGCCCACCGACTGGCTTACAGCCTTGAATGCGCTTGAGGCCTCGCCATGGGCACGAGAAGCGTTTGGCAGCGAGTTTCTCGGTGTCTATCTGGCGGTCAAACGCGCCGAATATCGTCAATTCATGGGGGAGGTAGGCGAGCAAGATTGGCGCTGGTATCTGAACCAAGCCTGACGACGGTTTTTAGAACGTTCTTTAAATAATTATTTACTGGCAACTTTTTCACGAAAAATTGATGGTGGGCAGCCTAAAGTTTGTGTTGCCGTAGGAAATGAATTTTTCACATTTGCCTGCGGCACTTTCTTTTAAAAGAGCAACTTCAGGAAGCCTCCAATCATCATGCTGACTATTAAAGCCGTGCGCCCCGAGTGGGTGACGCTGGTCGCCAGTGCCTTTTTGTTAGTGGGCTTCAACTTCATTCTCTGGCAACACCTGCTTGTGATTACTGCGGCGGATGGCCGCGGCCTGCTGCTGTGCCTGGCATTTGCCGTCATCGTGTTCTGCGCGTTCAACCTGGTGTTGACGTTGTTGGCGTTCCGCCCGGTGCTCAAGCCGTTGTTGATGTTGTTATTCATGATCAGCGCGGGCGTGGCGTATTTCATGGCCCAGTACGGGGTCTTGATGGATGCCGGCATGTTGCGAAATTTCGCCGAAACCAATGCCACGGAAGTTCGCGATCTATTGTCGTTGAAGTTGTTCGTCTACATTGGTTTGTTAGGTGTCTTGCCTTCCTGGTTATTGTTCAAGACGCCGATTAGTTATCGCCGCTGGCCGAGGGAGTTGTTGAGCAAGTTGCTGGTCGGGGTGGCCTCGGTTGCGGTGCTCGGCGCGGTGGCCATGATCAACTATCAAGGGCTGTCCTCGTTGTTTCGCAACCACCATGAACTGCATCTGATGGTGGTGCCGAGCAACTACATCGGGGCGTCGTTTGGCTATTTGCGCGAGCAAGTCGCGTCGGCCAAGCAACCGTTCATCACGTTGGGCGAGGATGCTAGCCGCAACCCGGCCTGGCAAACCCATGCACGAAAATCACTCACTGTCCTGGTGGTCGGGGAAAGCGCTCGCGCCGAGAACTTCGGCATTCTCGGCTATCACCGCGACACCACGCCGCAACTGGACAAGGAGGCCGGCCTGATCGCTTTCACCGACGTGCATTCCTGCGGGACCGAGACGGCCGTGTCAGTGCCGTGCATGTTTTCCAACATGGGCCGCAAGAACTACGACGCCAGCAAGGCCAAGAATGAAGAGGGGCTGCTGGACGTGCTCAAACGCGCCGGGCTGGAGGTGATCTGGCGGGACAATCAGTCCGGCTGCAAAGGCACCTGCGATCGGGTCACGTTGCAGGACGTCAGTAATCTCAAGGATCCGTCCCTGTGCGCCAATAGCGAGTGCCGCGACGAAATCCTGCTCCAGGGCTTGCAACATTTCATCGACACCCTCGACAAGGACACAGTGCTGGTGTTGCACCAGATGGGCAGTCATGGGCCGGAATACTTCAAGCGCTACCCGAAGGAATACGAGCATTTCACCCCGGTGTGCGAGAGCAATGCGCTGAACAATTGCAGCCGCGAGAGCATCGTCAACGGCTACGACAACACGCTGGTTTACACCGATCACGTGCTGTCGATGTTGATCGATTTGCTGCGAGCCAACCAGGACAAGGTCGACACCGCCATGCTGTACCTGTCGGACCACGGCGAGTCCCTGGGCGAATACAACCTGTTCCTCCATGGCACGCCCTACATGCTGGCCCCTGAGCAGCAGAAGCATGTGGCAATGCTGGCCTGGTTTTCCGACAGTTATCAGAAGTCCTTCTCGGTCGATACGCATTGCCTGCAAATGAGTCGGGACAAACCCTTGAGCCAGGACAACCTGTTTCATTCGATGCTCGGGCTACTGGAAGTCAACAGCAAGGTCTACAACCAGGACTTGGACATGTTCGCCAGTTGCCGCAGCGCAGTGATCGATGGGGTGTTGGCCAGGGAATAATCTTCCTACACCTTTTTTTCACGTAGCCCTGTTTAACCTGTCGTCCAACCTTTTCCGTGAGCCGAGAGTATGCCCGGGCAATCCCCCTCCACCGTCGAGCTTGAGTTCGCCAGGCAGCATGACCAGGAGCATGCGCAAATCTGCTGTCAGCCGACGCCTCGGCGGCTGCGCCTGACCTTCTGGCGTGATGAGCAGTTGGTGCGCAACGCCTTGAAGGTGGCCGGTGAGCCTGGGTTGGTACTGGACGTCGCGTGTGGGGCGGGGCGGTTCTGGCCGGTGTTGGGCGAACATGCCAACCGGGTGATCCTGGCGGCGGACCCGTCGCCGGATACGCTCGATCATGCCCGCAGCCACCATGGCGGTGCGCTGCTCCAGCGGATCAAGACTTTTCCCAGCTCGGCGTTCACCCTTGGGCTGTCGGCGAACGCGGTGGACTGCATTTTTTGTCTGCAATTGTTTATGCACATCCAGGCCAGCGAACATCGCCTGGCTTTGCTGCGGGAATTCCACCGGGTCAGCCGGGACACGGTGATCGTGTCAGTGCAGATCGAGGGACGCCTCAAGCTCGGCCACGCCTCACAACGAAACCTCACCGACAAGGCCTGCGTCGAAGCCGAGTTTCTCGCGGCCGGTTTCAGCGTGGTGTGGCATCAGGATTTCCTGCCCGGCCTGGCGTTTAAACGGGTGTATGTATTACGTAAGGCCGGATAACTGCAGATGTAGGACTATTCTTGCGTTTGCGCAGGCGATTTCTCTCAAGCTCTTGCTCCGTAGATGCTCGCAATCGCCGACGGCGATATATACTGCGCGCCATTCTTCAAGGGAGAGCCGTGTGGCCATCGATATTCATTGGATTCGCGACAACGATAGCCTCGGTCGGTTTTGCGCCGAATGGCAACAGTTGCCGTTCGTCGCCCTCGACACCGAATTCATGCGGGTCGACACCTTTTATCCCATTGCCGGCCTGCTGCAGATCGGTGATGGCAAAAGTGCGTACCTGATCGACCCCTTGACCATCGACGATTGGAAACCCTTGGCCGCGCTGCTGGAAAACCCGGCGGTGCTCAAGGTATTGCACGCCTGCAGCGAAGACCTTGAAGTCTTGCTGCGCCTGACAGGCAGCCTGCCCGCGCCGCTGTTCGACACGCAATTGGCCGCCGCCTACTTGAACCTGGGTTTCTCCATGGGTTATTCGCGGTTGGTGCAGGAAGTGCTGGGCATCGAATTGCCCAAGGGCGAGACCCGTTCCGACTGGTTGCAGCGGCCCCTGTCCGAAACCCAGATCAGCTATGCCGCCGAGGATGCAGTGCATCTTGCGGAAGTTTTCGTACAACTGCGGCCGAAGCTGTCCGACGAAAAATACAGCTGGGTCCTGGAGGATGGCGCCGAACTGGTGGCCAACCTGCGCCGCGAGGTCGACCCGTACGAGGTGTACCGCGAGGCCAAGCTGGCCTGGAAACTGTCCCGGGCGCAATTGGCCGTGCTGCGCGAGCTGTGCGCCTGGCGTGAGCGCGAGGCGCGCGCCCGTGACCTGCCGCGCAACCGCATCATTCGCGAGCATTCGCTATGGCCCCTGGCCCGCACGCAGCCGGATAACCTCGGTGCGCTGGCGAAGATCGAAGACATGCACCCGCGTACCGTGCGCCAGGACGGTGAATTCCTGCTCGACCTGATCAAGCGTGCGGGCAGCGTGCCACCTGAACAATGGCCGGCCGCAGTGCCCGAACCGCTGCCGATCGAGGCCTCGGCGCTGGTCAAGCGGCTCAAGGCGCTGGGGCAGGCTGAAGCCGAGCGCCTGGGCATTGCCCCGGAACTGATGCTGCGCAAGAAAACCCTCGAAGCCCTGATCAAGAGCGGCTTTCCCGAGGGGCCTTACCAATTGCCCGATTCGCTGCGTGGCTGGCGCCGCGAGTTGATGGGCCAGGCATTGCTCGACAGCCTGGCCACCGCCGGAGAACAGCCTTGAAACGTATCTGCTCCATCTACCGCAGCTCGAAGAAAAACGAAATGTACCTCTACGTGCTCAAGAGCGAGGCATTGGCCCGCGTGCCCGAGCCGTTGATGGCCGCGTTCGGCAAGGCCATCCATGCCTTCGACCTGGTATTGAGCCCGGAGCGGCAACTGTCCCGGGAGGACATCAACAAGGTGCTGGAAAACCTCGACACCCAGGGCTATCACTTGCAGATGCCTCCGGCTGAAGACGAGTACATCGAGCATCTGCCCGAAGAGTTGCTGCGACGCAACGACCCGGTCTGATACTTCGGGGCGCCCGTCCTGGGGCCTCTTGAATATTGAAATGATTATTGGCGATGGGCCGCATGGATGGAGCAACACTCTGTCAGCGGCCGTCTGCACTGTTTGGAAAGGTTTGATTCATGCGCGTTCTGATTGCCGAACACGACCACGCGGTCTATGCCCAGCTCTTGCGTCAGGCTGCACCCGACATCGAGGTGCTGACCAGCGGCGATTCCGCCGAGCTGTCGCGGCTAGCCACTGACTGCCCGGTCTGGCTCGGCCAGCCTGACCTGTTGGCGACCCTGTTGCGTCAAGGTCACCGGCCCCGTTGGTTGCAATCGACCTGGGCGGGCATCACGCCGCTGCTGGCCGAGGGCCTGACGCGCGATTATCGCTTGACCCGCGCAGTCGGCATATTCGGCCAGGTGATGGCCGAATATGTGCTCACCTACATGTTGGGGCATGAACGCGAAGTCCTGGCGCGGTTGGTCAGCCAGGTGGAGCGCAAGTGGGACAACCGCCAAGGGCAAAGCCTGGCGGGGCGCAAGGTGTTGATCGTCGGCACTGGCGATATCGGCCAGCGGGTGGCGCAGTTCCTGGTGCCGTTTGGCGTGCAGTTGTACGGCATCGCTAGTGAAGCCCGTGAGTTGGCGCCGTTTATCGAGGTGGGGGCGCTGAAGGACTTGCCGCGCCTGGTGGGCGAAGCGGACTACGTGATCAACCTGCTGCCGAATACGCCGGATACCCATGACATCTACGACGCGGCGCTGTTCAAGCAATTCAAGCCCAGCGGGTTGTTCATCAACGTCGGCCGTGGCGTGGCGGTTGTGGACGCGGACCTGGTGCAAGCCTTGAAGGAAGGGCATCTGGCCGGCGCGGTGATCGACGTGTGTCGCCAGGAGCCGTTGCCGCAGCGTCACCCGTTCTGGACGGCCTGGGGCCTGCTGTTGACCGGCCACAGCTCGGCACCAACCTCGCCGCCGATGATGGTGCAGTTGTTCCTGGAAAACCTGCGCGCCTACCAGGCTGGTGAAGCGCTGCGTGGGGAAGTGGATTTCGCCCGAGGTTACTGAAGCCCAACTTTCCTAAAGGCTTATGAGCCATTGTGGCGAGGGAGCTTGCTCCCGCTGGGCTGCGCAGCAGCCCCAAAACCATTCGACAAGATGCATCAGGCAACGGCTGAATTTTTACGACTGCTGCGCAGCCGAGCGGGAGCAAGCTCCCTCGACACGGGTTCGGTTTCACATTTAAGTAGGCACCGTAGCTCTGCTTTACAGGGTGAAATCACCCTCGGCCACCAACTCACTCAACGGCCGGCGCGGGCTTGGGACTTCGCGGGCCTGGAGATAGTCGGCCAGCGTCGATTTGTCTCCCAGCTTGCCGATCGCCACGGCGGCATGCAGGGCGTAGCCGTCCGGGATCTTCAATTCCTTGCGGGTCAGTTCCTGGTCGAAGCCGGCCATGCCATGGGTATGCCAGCCGCTGAGGCTCGCTTGCAACGCCAGGTGACCCCAGGCCGCGCCCGTGTCGAAGGTATGGCACTGGGCCGGGGTTTCTTCCGTGGCGCCGGGCACTGCGAAGGTGGTTTTCGAGGCGATGATCACCAGGGCCGAGGCGTGTTGGGCCCAGCCACGGTTGAACTCGTTGAGCAGGCCCAGGTAACGCTCCCAGTTCGGCGTGTCGCGACGGGCGTACAGGAAGCGCCACGGTTGCGAGTTGTACGCCGAAGGAGCCCAGCGCGCGGCTTCGAAAAAGCTCAGCAAGGTTTCTTCGGCAATGCTCTCCCCAGTGAAGGCGCGGGGCGACCAGCGCTCGATGAATTGAGGATGGATGGTGTAATCGGCGATGCGGGAATTGGCGCTCATGGGCTCACCTTGGCTGGGTTCGGAAACGTGATCAAGCAACCTACGTCCCGGCGTCCGGCCTGACAAGTCCCTTCTACCGACAGTCGCCAATGCTTGGCCTCGGGAGGTCGCGGCACTAGACTGTCGGCCTTTTCACCACATGATGTTGATGCTTGAGCCATGGCCGCCAAAGTCGAACCGTTCTGGATACGCAAAACCCTCGATCAGCTCGATCCACAAGAGTGGGAATCGCTGTGCGACGGCTGCGGCCTGTGCTGCCTGCAAAAGCTCGAGGATGAAGACGACAACACCGTCTATTACACGCGTATCGCCTGCAAATTGCTGGACCTGAAAACCTGCCAGTGCACCGACTACGCCCATCGCCGCGACTTCGTCCCCGACTGCATCCAGCTCACGCCGGGCAAGGCCGATCAGTTCAAATGGCTGCCGCCGACCTGCGGCTATCGCCTGGTCAGCGAGGGCAAGGACCTGCCGCTGTGGCACCACCTGGTCTGTGGTGATCGCGACGCCGTGCACCACGAACGCATTTCCCAATCCGGGCGCATGCTGGCCGAAGGCAGCGTGGCCGAAGAAGACTGGGAAGATCACCTGATCTTTCGCGCGGGCTGAACACACAAGGCATCGCATCACCAGGGAGCGCCCATGGCTGCAGGATTGAAACGGTTGCTGGCGGCGGGGCTGCTGGCGGTGTGCGGGCCGCTGTGGGCAGCACAGAAAGTCGATCTGGATTACCACGTTCACCTGTTGCCGCAGAGCGACCAGGCTGAAGTGCGCCTGACCCTCGCGCGGGGCTCGGCGGTGCGCAGCCTGGACTTTGACTTGGGCGATGAAGGCCGCTACAGCGATTTCAAGGCGGACGGCCAATGGCAGCTCACGCCTGGCAAGGCATCGCGGGGCGTTTGGCGTCCCGCCGCCGACAAGGCGAGCCTGACCTACCGCGTGCGCATCAGCGAATCGCGCAAGAACGGCTCTTTCGAAACCCGCATGACGCCGAGCTGGGCGCTGCTGCGCGGCGATGACCTGGTGCCACCGGCGAAGCTGGACCAGCAGGACGGCATCGAGTTGGTATCTCGCCTGGCGTTCGAACTGCCCAACGGCTGGAAAAGCATCGAGACGCCTTGGCCGCGTATCGGCAAGCAACGCTTTCGTATCGATAACCCCTCGCGCTTGTTCGATCGCCCCACGGGCTGGATGCTCGCCGGCAAACTCGGCAGTCGCCGCACGCGCCTGGGCGAGACCGAAGTGACAGTGGCTTCGCCCCTGGGCCAGGGCATGCGGCGGATGGATGTGCTGACGCTGCTGACGTTTGTCTGGCCGCAGGTGCAGGCAGTGGTGCCGCGTCATCCGGCCAAACTGCTGATCGTCGGCGCCGGGGATCCGATGTGGCGTGGCGTCCTGGCGGGCCACGAATCGATCTACCTGCACAGCCGCCCGCCGTTGGTCAGCGAACGGGGCAGCAGTCCGTTGTTGCGGGAGTTGATGCAGATGCTGGTGCGCATCAACGATCAGGATCGCAGTGACTGGATCAGCGAAGGATTAAATGAGTACTACGCCATCGAACTGTTGCGCCGCGCCGGCGGCATGAGCGACGAGCGCTATCAGGCCCTGAATGCTCGTCTCGCCCGGGACAGCAAGGGTGTCACGACCTTGCGCGGCGACCAGGTGAGCCCGGCGATGGTTGCCAAGGCGGTGCTGTTGCTGCAGGAACTGGATCGGGAGATTCGCCTGAAGACCCGCAACAAGCGCTCCCTCGATGACGTGCTGCAAGGGGCGATGCGCCTGGAAACGGTGGATACCGGGGAGTTTGTGCAGCTCAGCGAAAGTATCCTGGGTGAGGGCTCTATAGTGTTGGATACCCGGTTACTTCATTAATACCGCTTTCGTCGGAACGCCGCCCGGAGCAAGCTCGCTCCCACAGGGCTCTTGTGAACACCACAAATCCAATGTGGGAGCGAGCTTGCTCGCGATGAGGGCATCAGCGGCACTGCAAAAATCAGAGCCCAGCCCTAGGTGAACTCAACGAATCATTCCCCGTCACTGTAGCCGTGCCAGTCGCCGCCTCGGCATTGGTCTTCATGCGGCTCAGTTCGTCGCCGGCCTGCTCGATGCGGGCGCGGGCGTCATGCAGATGTTGGCGATTTTTTTCCAGCAGGCTTTTCGCCGAACAATGCCCGGTGATGCCGCGAGCCAGGGCCATGCCACCGATTGCCAGTTGCGCCAGGCCGATCACACCGCCACGGCGCAAGCCCTTGCCCATCATCAGGACCCCACCGGCCAATGAACCGATGCGCTCCCAACCGTGCACGTTCTGCGGGCTGCGGGATTGGAAAGGGGTGGTATCCACCGGCCCGAACGGATTGTTATCGCTCATGATCTGTCTCCAGTGTGGGGAATTGTATAAAGCTGACTGCCAGAGCGAATCCGTCGTTCCATGGAATTTCCCGCCGGTCAGCGGAATTGCGGACCCGAGCGCGTGTTGTTGCCTTTGGCCATGCGGTCGTACAACACGACATTGACCGTGGCCGCCAGGTTCATGCAGCCGTTGGTGGGGATGTAGATCACGTCTTCGCACCAGTCGCGGATGTCTTTGTCCAGCGAACCGTCCTCGGGGCCGAAGATGTACAGCGCTCGGTCCGGGTGGGTGTATTCGGGCAGCGGGCGGGCGCCTTCCACGAGCTCGACGGCCACCGGCACGCAGCCCAGGGGCAGGATCTTCTTCAAGTCGTCGATGCCGATCAGCGGAATGTCGTAATGGACCTTCTTGGTGTCGGTGACGAAGTCGGCGGCGCGTTCATAGCGCTTGCCGGTGTAGAACACCGACGCCACGCCGTAACAGCCGGCGGCACGCATGACCGAACCGACGTTTTCCGGCGACTTGGGGTTGAACAGACCGATGCAGCTGTAGCGTTTGTTGGCCACGGACGGGGTGCCTTTGGGGAAAAGGCGCGATTATACGGTGAATGGAGGAGGGTGGTCAGGTTCGAGATGTGTGGTGTCTGGTTGATCGCCATCACGAGTGAGTTCGATCCCACATTGGATTCCTGGGTGGCTGATGGTCGGCAGCCTGTCACTAACCTGACCGATTGGTAACGTCCCCGCCAGCGTTGTGAAAGGCCCCGGTCGATAAGGTTGGCCTGACAAATAACTGCCGGAGTTCCTCATGAAAATCCTTGATGCCTTGCTCGCCGTTTCGATCCTGTCCGTTTCTTCCCTTGCCTTCGCCGAAGGAGGGGGCGACCGGGTTTATGGCCAGATGATTCGGAACAACGAAAACGCCATGGCGCGATACGCCGCGGAAAACGGAAAAGCCGCCGCCGAGATCGTTCATTACGAATACGGCATGAAGCTCGACGTAAAAAAAGTGGTGAATATGACTCCGGCCAATAAAGGCTGCGGCGTCGGTCCGTCGCGCATGACTTACGAAGACTCGAACGGCAAGCTCAATACCGTGGAGTACAGGCTCCTGGGTGAAAACTGCCCGAATGGTGGCTGATTACCGTCTCGTTTGCTCTCCTTTGGTCTTGAGACGGTCAGGCGCCCTGGTGGCGCCTGTTTTTATTCTTCGAATTATTACGCCGGTGCGTTACGCAACCTCAGCGCATTGAACACCACCGATGCCGAACTGATGCTCATGGCGACGGCGGCGACCATCGGTGAGAGCAAATGACCGGTCAATGGATACAGCAGGCCGGCAGCCAAGGGAATGCCCATCGCGTTATAAACAAAGGCAAACCCGAGGTTCTGGCGCATGTTTCTGACGGTTGCCACCGACAGGGTGCGGGCCCGCAAAATGCCCATCAAGTCGCCTTTTACCAATGTCAGCTGAGC
Organism: Pseudomonas alvandae; assembly: GCF_019141525.1. Lineage (GTDB taxonomy): Bacteria > Pseudomonadota > Gammaproteobacteria > Pseudomonadales > Pseudomonadaceae > Aquipseudomonas > Aquipseudomonas alvandae. The sequence continues at coordinate 4,913,489 of NZ_CP077080.1, read as the reverse complement.
GCTGTTCATCGCGACGTCGGTGCCGGTGCCCATCGCAATCCCAACGTGTGCACGGGCCAGGGCGGGGGCGTCGTTGATGCCATCGCCAACCATCGCGACTTGATGGCCATATTGCTGAAGATCCGCCACCAAACGCTCCTTGTCTTCGGGCTTGACTTCCCCATGCACCTCTTCGATGTCCAGCTCCTTAGCCACGGCGCGTGCGGTGGTGAGGCCGTCGCCCGTGGCCATGATGATTTTAATGCCGTGGGCCTTGAGCTGGCGGATTGCCTCCCCGGCGGTTGGCTTGATCGGGTCCGATACGGCCAGCAATCCGGCCAGCGCACCGTCGACCGCGAGATAAACGATACTGATGCCTTGCGAGCGCAACTGTTCGGCTTGTTGCTGCAGCGACGTGACACCCACATGGGCCGTTCTCATCAGGACACTGTTGCCCAAATGCAGCCGTTTGCCATCCACCAGGCCACTGACACCAATGCCGCTGCCGGAGTCAAATGCGTCGGGCTTGATCAGGTCAAGGTTTTCTTTCCGGGCCTGTTCGACGATGGCCTGGGCCAGGGGATGTTCACTGCCCTGATCAAGGCTCGCTGCCCAGAGTAATACTTGGCGAGTGTCGAAGCCTTGAGTGGTCTGGACACTGTGAAACACCGGGCGCCCTTCTGTCAGGGTGCCGGTCTTGTCGACGATCAGCGTGTCGATCTTGCACAGATTCTCGATGGCGCCGGCGTCGCGGAATAACACCCCCATGCCGGCCGCCTTGCCGGTGGACACCATGATCGACATCGGGGTAGCGAGCCCCAACGCGCAAGGGCAAGCAATAATCAGCACGGCAACGGCATTGATCAGGCCAAAGATCCAACCGCGCTCCATGCCTGACAATCCCCAGCCGACAAATGTCAGTGCGGCGACGGCGATTACTGCCATCACGAAATAACCAGCGATCACATCCGCCAGTCGCTGCAGAGGGGCCTTGGAGCGCTGGGCCTGGGCTACCATCTGGACGATCTGCGATAACACGGTTTCGGCGCCGACTTTCTGCGCGATCATTACCAGGCTGCCATGGGTATTGATCGTCGCACCGATCAGGCTGTCACCGACGTGCTTGCTCACCGGTACCGGTTCGCCCGTGAGCATGGATTCGTCTACGGCGCTTTCGCCTTCGAGCACTGAACCATCTACCGGCACTTTTTCACCCGGTCTGATTCTCAGCCGATCGCCCTGGTGCACGTGGGCGAGGGGGACGTCATGCTCTTGGCCATCGGCGCTGATCCGGCGGGCGGTCTTGGGTGAAAGGCCGAGCAGCGATTTGATGGCGGCGCTCGTTTGTGAGCGTGCCTTGAGTTCAAGCATTTGCCCGAGCAAAGTAAGGGAAATGATGACCGCGGCGGCTTCGAAGTAAACGCCGATACGTCCTTCCTTCATGAATGTGGAGGGAAACATGCCAGGCCAAAACGTTGCGCAAACGCTGTACAGATAGGCTGCTGAAGTGCCCAGGCTGATAAGCGTCCACATGTTCGGGTTGCGTTGGCGAACCGACGCCAATCCCCGGCTGAAGAACGGCCAACCCGCCCACAGCACCACTGGGGTGCCCAACAGGAATTCGACAAGATTCTGAGTGTTGGCATGAAACAGTGAAAAGGAATGGCCGGCCATGGCGAGCACGGTCACGATCACCGTCAGTGGCAGGCTCCACCAGAAGCGCCGGCTAAGTTGCTTGAGTTCGGCATTGTCCTCTTCCCCCTGTATCGGCAGCACAGGCTCCAGCGTCATGCCGCACTTGGGACAACTGCCTGGACCAGGCTGGCGTATTTCGGGGTGCATGGGACAGGTGTATTCGGTTGTGATGCCTTCGGCTACTGAGATGCGGTGGTGTGCATGATCGGTGGTGTGTGGCATGGCTAGCGCCCCTGCGGATCCCTTGGTTTATTCGGCGACTCGCTGTGTTGCCCATGCCTGCCATGATTGTGTCCAAACACGTGCATCAATGGGCATGCCAGAAGGATCAAGTAAGGCCAGTTGGCCGAAATGTGACCAAAGTGCTCCCGCACCAGATAGAACAGGCCGATCGCCAATAACATGATCAAGACAACGCCGGTCTTGTTCTTCCAGAAGGGCCTTGGACCGTCGCTTGGATGCTCGTGGTCGTTCATGGAATGCTCCTATCGGCCTGGCGAGTCGCCGCGACCTGTCATTGGAGAATGGATAAAGCGTGAGCCGGAGGATTGGCGTCCGTCAGGCTTGGTTTGCTTGGCCCGGAAAAAGACAAGTAGCGGCATGCTAAAGGCGTGAAGCTGTCAGCGACCTGACGCACGAATTGCAGTTTTGTCAGGTCGGGCGACAGAAAAGCGACATGGATGGGGCGGGAGCCGTGGCTGGAGAGGCGTTTCCTGGCCACGGACTGGACTGGGCGGCACTACTCGTCTTTTTTCATCAACCCAGCCAACGCGGCGAACGGGTTGTGGGTCGCCTTGGCGATCTTCGGGGTGCTCAGGGAGCCGTCGCCGAAATACTGCTGGTCGGTGTAGCGCGAGTGCTCGTTGTCGTGGCAATACAAGCACAGCAGCTCCCAGTTGGAGCCATCCTGCGGGTTGTTGTCGTGGTTGTGGTCGCGGTGGTGAACGGTCAGTTCGCTCAGGCGCTTGCCGGAAAACTCACGGGCGCAGCGGCCGCAGACGTGGGGGTACATTTTCAGGGCTTTGTCGCGATAGCCCATCTCCCGGTCGCGCTGGGCGTCGGCGAGGATGCGGTCCAGCTTGGCGGTGTTGGACGGTGGGGTGGACGAACTCATGGGTTCACCTTTGTAGAAAAGACTGAATGACGGTTGGACAGAGTTTAGCTCAGCCCTTGAGTTTCTCGGCAATCCAGATGGTGTGGCGGGTGCCTTTGTTGCCATGGGCGAACACTTGCACCTCTTCGGCCTTGAAGCCGGCCTTCTTCAATTTGTCGGAAAACTGCCGGTCGGCGCTGGCCGACCACACCGCCAGCACACCTTTAGGCCGCAGGGCCTTGGCGCACGCCGCCAGGCCTCCTGCCGAATACAGCCAACTGTTAGCTTTCTGGGTCAGGCCTTCCGGGCCGTTATCGACATCGAGCATGATCGCGTCGAACCCCTGGGGCTCGGCTTGCAGCACCTTGGCCACGTCTTCCATGCGGATCACCGTGCGAGGGTCCGACAGCGGCCGTCCGGCCTTTTCACCCAAGGGGCCGCGATTCCACTCCACCACGCCTGGCACGAGTTCGGCCACTACCACTTCGGCGCTCTTACCCAGGTGCTTGAGGGCGGAGGCGAGGGTGAAACCCATGCCGAGTCCGCCGATCAACACGCGCGAGCCGGGGCGACCGGCGACCTTGCGGCAGGGAATCTCGGCCAAGGCGTCTTCGGAACCGTGCATGCGGGTGTTCATCAGCTGCCCGCCGTCGCCGCCCTGGATCTTGATCACGAAATCTTCGCCGTACTCGAACAGGCACAGGGCGCCGCCGTTGTCAGGGATAGGCGTGGTGTCGAGCAGAACAAAACGTTTCATGGAAATCTCATGGGGAAGGAGCAGACCGGCCCGGCAGGGGCTAGCCTGAAAGCAGACAATAGCCACGGAGCCATTGATGAAGTGCATCATTCTAACGGCCATTGCCCTGACGGCGCTCTCGATAAGTTGCGCCCAGGCCCAGCAGCCGACCATTCCGGTCAGCCCGCCCAGCATCCCGGGGTCGCCGGGCACCGCCACGCCCATGCCGTATCCGCCGGTGACGCCCAACGGAGTGCCCAAGGTGGCACCCGGGAACGGCCCGCCCCTGTTGCCACCCATCGAAATGCCCAGGCCGCCGAAGGACCAGCCGATACCGGGTATGGAGCCGAAGCCGCCGAAGGTCAAGTCACCGGGGGGGTAGGGCGCCCACACAATGCAATAACCTGTGGGAGCGAGCTTGCTCGCGATAGCGGTGTATCAGTCAACATTGATACTGGCTGAACTGACGCTATCGCGAGCAAGCTCGCTCCCACAGAGGGCTCCGGCTAGGTTTAATGGTGGTCAGACCTGCTGCGACAACAGCTGCCCATCCGCCATGCGCAGGCGCTTGGACAGGGAGACGGCGAGGGCGCGGATGATCTTGGCGGCGATCTTGGGCGCGTCGTTGAGCATTTTCTCCAGGGAATCCTTGCCCAGGTTCAGCAGCTGGCAATCGGTGGCGGCGATGCAGCTGGCCGAGCGTCGTTCGCCGTCGAGCACGGCCATTTCACCGAAGGCCCGGCCGCTGCGCAGCGTGGCGATGGTCACTGGCTGGCCGTCGGGGCCGGTTTTCTGCACGGCCACCTGACCGGTGTGGAGGATGCACATGAAGCTGCCGGCATCACCTTCACGGAAAATCGCCTCGCCCTGGGCGATGGTGCTGATGCTGAAGTAACCCGACGCGGCGGCAAAGTCGACGGGCAGCAATTGGTCGAACAGACCGCAGTCCATCAGCCAGTCGCGGATTTCTTTGTTCAGTAAGGTCGGTTCTGACATGTCGTCACGGTCTTTTCTTGTGTTTGTTGCGGTTTCATAGTGCCTGGGTATAAGGCAATCCCTGTGGGAGCAAGCTCGCTCCCACAGGGGATTGTGTTGCATCCGGGGCCGAGTGCATGCAGCTAAGACCCAGCCATCCCACAGAGTTCCTCAGGCCACACCCAAAACCTTCAATACAAACGCATATTCGAGTGCTACGTCACGCAATCCCTGGTAACGACCGCTCATGCCGCCATGGCCGGCGCCCAGTTCGGTCTTGAGCAGCAGGGGATTGTCATCGGTCTTGGTGGCCCGCAACTTCGCGACCCACTTGGCCGCTTCCCAATACTGCACGCGGCTGTCGTTGTAGCCGGCGATCACCAGCATGGCCGGGTACGCCTGGGCGCGGACGTTTTCGTACGGGGCGTAGGCCCTGATCCGATCATAGACGTCCGGCTCCTCGGGATTACCCCATTCGTCGTATTCGGTCACGGTCAACGGCAGCTCGGGGTCGAGCATGGTGTTGAGCACATCGACGAACGGCACTTCTGCGATCGCGACCTTGAACAGTTCCGGGCGCTGGTTGAGCACCGCGCCAATCAACAACCCGCCGGCACTGCCGCCGCTGATCGCCAACTGGTCGGCGGTGGTCAAGCCTTTGGCGATCAAGTGCTCGGCGCAGGCAATGAAGTCGCTGAAAGTGTTGTGCTTGTGCTCTTGCTTACCGGCGCGATACCAGGCTTCACCCAGTTCACCGCCACCACGCACATGGGCGATGGCAAACGCCACGCCGCGGTCCAGCAGGCTCAGCCGCGAATGGGAAAACCACGGGTCGAGGCTTTCGCCATAGGCGCCGTAGCCGTACAGGTACAGCGGCACGGGTTTGCCGAGGGATTCTCGCTTGACCACCAGGCTGATGGGCACCTGCGTGCCGTCCGGCGCGGTGGCCCAGAGTCGTTGGCTGACATAGGCATCGGCATCGAACGGACCCAGCACCGGGGTTTGCTTGAGCACGACCTGATCGCCGCTGGCCAAGTCCAATTGGCGGATCTGCGCCGGGCGATTCAGTGCCTCGTAGCGCAGGCGGATGCGCTCACTGACAAACTCCAGGCTGTTCTGTACGTGTAGGCTGTAGGCCGCGTCTGGCAATTGCACCCGATATTTCGGCAAGCCTTGTGGGTGAACTTCGATGATCGGCAGGCCGCCTTCGCGCAGGCTCAAGGTCATGGCCGTGGCGTTCAGACTCAGGCCGTCGATCATCACCGTGTCGCTGTGGGGGATCAGGTTCTGCCAGTCAGCCTCGATCGGCGCCTCACCTGTGTCGGCCGCCTGGTACAACGCGAAGTTGATACCGTCGCGGTTGCTGCGGATGAACCAGGTCCATTCACCGTCGAGCAGGCCGTGATCGACGTCGTATTCATGGTCCTCTAGCCGTGGCGCCACGCAGGTAAACGGCTGCTGCGGTTGCGTCGCGTCGAGCACCCAGACTTCGCTGGTGGTCTTGCTGCCCAGCGACAGGATCAGTTGGCGCTCCGAGCTTGAACGATAGCAATGCAGGAAAAAACGCCCGTCCGGCTCGTGGAACACCTCTTCGGCGGCGGTGCCGTCCAAGCGATAACGGAACAGCTTATGGGGGCGATGGGTCTCGTCCAGTTCGCCAAAGAACAGCGTCAGGCTGTCGTTGGCCCAAGTCATGCTGCCGTCGCAGTTTTCGAAGGACAGTTCGCTGACCTTGTCGTTGGACAATTCCTTGACGAACAGCGTGTAGATCTCATCGCCCGTGGTGTCCAGGCTGTAGGCCAGGCGCTGGTGATCCGGGCTGATGCTGAACGCGCCCAGGGCAAAGAATCCACCGCCGGCCAGGGCGTTCGGGTCCAGCAGCAACTGTTCGCGGCTTTCATCGACGGTCAGGCTGTCATCGGCCGGACGCGGGCAGCGGTAGTGGCGCGGATATTCGTCGCCGGCCGTGGTGCGGGTGTAATACAGGTACGGGCCCCAGGGGGAGGGCAAGGACAGGTCAGTCTCGAGGATCCGTCCCTTGATTTCCTGGAACAGCGTTTCGCGCAGTTCGGCCTGGTCGGCGAGCGCTGCTTCCTGATAGCTGTTTTCAGCCTTGAGGTATTCGAGCACGGCATCGGTGTCGCGCTCCTGCAGCCAGGCATACGGGTCGACGCCGGGGGCCTTGCGGGCAATCGGGGCATCGCAAATTTGGGCAGATAGGGGCATGGAAAAACTCTCGAGCGTGATACGAAAAGGGACAAGTGGCCTGCTGGGTCGGTTCGGTCGCCGAGCTGGAAATTTGACCGCATCAGTCTGCTGCAGAAGCCGGGGCAGCCTGGCGAGCGAAAAGCCGTTACTATAAGCGCCTCTTTGCCTGCCTTGCCATGGACACCATGACCGAGAACGACTATCTGATTGCCTGGGGCTTGTACGCCTTTGCCGCCCTGGGCTGCCTCCTGGTTTGGATGCGCATGACCCGCTTCATGTGGCGCTGGTTGCGCGAGCCGCTGCGGCTGCTGATGGCGGTGCTGCTGTTCAGCCCCACTATCGTGGACCCGGTGAAGGAAAAATTTGCCCCGGCGCTGGCCATCGCCGCCCTGGACGTGTTGTTCAAGGTGGGTAACAACGTCTGGCGCGCGGCGTCCGATCTGCTCATGTACGGCATGATCGCCTTCGGCCTTTATCTGATTTTCGTGCTGATCCGCTTCCCCATCGAGCGCGCTGCCAACGCTCGCAGGGAGCGGGCGGCCGCCGCGAAAGCCGCCGCCGCTGCGGAGCCTGATGACGAGCCACCGTTCGGTGTGGCCGGTGACGACCGTTACGGTCGGCCACCCGTGCCGAGCAATCCCCAGCGTTCGCGAATCGAACCACGCCTGTAGCCGGGCTGCCCAATCAATCGAGGGTTCGAGCATGTGTGAGTTATTGGGCATGAGCGCCAATGTGCCGACCGACATCGTGTTCAGCTTCACCGGGCTGATGCAGCGGGGCGGCAAGACCGGGCCGCACCGTGACGGCTGGGGCATCGGGTTCTATGAAGGCCGTGGCCTGCGCCTGTTCCAGGACCCGGCCGCGAGCAGCGAGTCGGAAGTGGCGAACCTGGTGCAGCGTTATCCGATCAAGAGCGAAGTGGTCATCGGGCACATCCGCCAGGCCAACGTCGGCAAGGTCTGCCTGTCCAATACACACCCGTTCGTGCGCGAATTGTGGGGCCGCAACTGGTGTTTCGCCCACAACGGCCAACTCGCCGATTTCCAGCCGGGCGTGAGCTTCTACCGCCCGGTGGGCGATACCGACAGCGAAGCGGCGTTCTGTGATTTGCTCAACCGCGTGCGCCAGGCCTTTCCCGAGCCAGTGGAAGTGGAGCAATTGTTGCCTTCGTTGATCGCCGCTTGCAGCGAATACCGTAGCAAGGGGGTGTTCAATTGCCTGCTCAGCGATGGCGACTGGCTGTTCTGCTATTGCTCGACCAAACTGGCCCAGATCACCCGGCGCGCGCCGTTTGGCCCGGCGCGGCTCAAGGATGTCGACGTCATCGTGGATTTCCAGGCTGAAACCACCCCCAACGATGTGGTCACGGTGATCGCCACCGAACCCTTGACCGAAAACGAAACCTGGACCCGCTACGAACCGGGTCAATGGAGCCTGTGGCGACGCGGTGAATGCGTCAGCCATGGCCGCACCGAATAAGGACGTCACGTTATGTTGCTCAGTTATCTACGGCTGGTGTTGTTCGCGGTGGGCCTGTTGGTTGGGGTCCAGGTGCCGGGTTTCATCAATGATTACGCCAAGCGGATCGAGGCGCACCTGATCGAGGCGCAAACCGGCCTGCAAGGTTTCCAGGGCACCGCCAATCAATTCTTCAAGGGTGACATGCAGGCCCTGGTGGCCCATTACCGCGCCAGCGAAGACCCGATATTTCGCAGCGACGCCGACAGCCTGAACACCTTGCTCGTGCGCCAGCAGGCCTTGGACAAGCAGTTCCAGGCGATGCAAGGCCCGTGGTACATCCGCTTGTTGCAGGTGGCGCTGGCGGCCGATCCGGATATTCGCAAGGAAACCTGGAACGGCTACAGCTACCAGATCCTGCTGACTCCCGAAGCGATGATCTGGGGCATCAGCGGCGCGATGTTGCTGTCGTTCGGCCTGGAATGCCTGTTCCGCCTGATCGACTGGGTGGTGCTGGGCGGCAAGCGCTTGCGCCAGAGCCGGCCGATCGAAGAGCGTGACCTGCGCGGGCTATAGCGCCGCCGCGGGCTTTTTGTGGCGAGGGGATTTATCCCCGCTGGGTCGCGAAGCGGCCCCAACAAGGCCACCTCCTGTATCAAGCAGGACTACCAAATGGGGCCGCTTCGCAGCCCAGCGGGGATAAATCCCCTCGCCACAACTGTGTTTATTCAGTTCTGGCAGTGTCATTTCCTGCGCTCTCTGCCCACCCAATCAAATTTTTCTTATGACCCGGCCAAGGTTTTATTCGTTGGACGCGATCAGCTGCGCGCTCAAGAATCGGGGCAACGGTCTCCACGTCTGCGTCGTCGAGACTCACAACAATAAAACCGTGGAGAACCACCATGAGTGCACCCGACACGCTCGGCGTCCCCCAACCCCAGGCCCGTTCCGGTCCGTTCGATTGGTACCGCAACATCAACCAGCAGGAACGTCGCACCTTCTGGAGCTGCAAGATCGGTTACGCCCTGGACGGCATGGACACGCAAATGCTCAGCTTCGTGGTGCCGACCCTGATTGCGATGTGGGGTATCACCACCGGACAGGCTGGCCTGATCCACACCAGCACCCTGATCGCCTCGGCCCTGGGCGGCTGGGTCGCCGGCATTCTCTCGGACCGCATCGGTCGGGTGCGCACGTTGCAACTGACGGTGCTGTGGTTCGCCTTCTTTACCTTCCTGTGCGGCTTTGCCCAGAACTATGAACAGCTGCTGATCGCCCGCACCTTGATGGGCTTCGGTTTCGGCGGCGAATGGACCGCTGGCGCGGTGTTGATGGGCGAGGTGATCCGTGCCAAGGACCGCGGCAAGGCGGTGGGCATGGTGCAGTCGGGCTGGGCGCTGGGCTGGGGCATGACGGCGATTCTGTATGCGCTGCTGTTCTCGGTGTTGCCACCGGAAGACGCCTGGCGTGCCTTGTTCATCCTGGGCATCGTGCCGGCCGTGTTCGTGATTTTCGTTCGCCGGTTGGTCAAGGATCCGGAAGTCTACAACCAGACCAAGGCCCGCCTGACGCCAGAAAATCCGGCGAAGTTCTACGAGATCTTTGCCCCCGGCATCCTCTTCACCACCCTTCGTGCTTCGCTGCTGACCACCGGCGCCCTAGGCGGCTACTACGCCATCACGTCCTGGTTGCCGACCTTCCTCAAGAACGAGCGTGGCCTGAGCGTCCTGAGTACCGGTGGCTACCTGGCGATGGTCATCGTCGGTTCTTACGTGGGTTACGTGATCAGCGCGTACCTGAGCGACATCCTCGGTCGCAAGAAAAACTTCGTCCTGTTCGCCGTGGGTTCGTTCACCATCGTATTGCTGTACACCCAGATGCCGGTGAGCAACAACGTGATGCTCTGGCTGGGCTTTCCCCTGGGCTTCTTCGCCTCGGGTATGTTCAGCGGCATGGGCTCGTTCCTCACCGAACTGTTTCCGACCCGCATCCGGGGTTCAGGGCAGGGGTTCTGCTACAACATCGGCCGGGCAGTGGCGGCGTTGTTCCCGTTGTTGATCGGTATCCTGAGCCAGAAGGTACCGTTGAGTGTCGGTATCGGGGCGTTCGCGGCGGTGTCCTACGGCGTGGTGATCCTGGCGGCCCTGAGCCTGCCGGAAACCCAAGGCAAGCAGTTGGAAGCCGAGTAACTGATAACCTGTGGGATGCAAATCCCACGGTCAAAGAAGAAAGAGCCTACAGGAGCGTTCACCGTGAACCGCCTGCTATTGAATTGCGATATCGGCGAAAGCTTCGGCAGCTGGACCATGGGTCTGGACGCCGAGGTGATGCCCTTCATCGACTGCGCCAACATCGCCTGCGGCTTTCATGCCGGCGACCCGAGCATCATGCGCAAGACCGTCAGCCTGGCCCTGAGCCACGGCGTGCGGATCGGCGCGCATCCGGCCTATCAGGACCTGGCGGGCTTCGGCCGACGTTCCATGGCCTATGGCGCCCAGGAACTGCAGGATCTGCTGCACTATCAGATCGGCGCCCTCGACGGCATCTGCCGTGCCCAGGGGGGGCGCGTCAGCTACGTCAAGCCCCACGGCGCGATGTACAACGACATGATGGCCAACCCGGCGCAACTGCGCGCCGTGATCCAGGCCGTCGCCGCCTATGACCGCCAATTGCCGTTGATGCTGATGGCCACTCGTGACAACAGCGCCGCCCAGGCCCTGGGCAACGAGTACGGCGTGACCCTGTGGTTCGAAGCGTTTGCCGACCGGGCCTACGATAACGCCGGCCGCCTGGTCTCGCGGCAAGCGCCGGGCGCGGTGCATCACGATCCCGAAACCATCATTGGGCAGGCCCTGACGATCGCTCGCGGCGACGCGTTGACTGCCAACGACGGCAGCGCCTTGCACCTGAAGGCCAACACCTTGTGCGTGCACGGCGACAACGCCAGTTCGGTGGCCGCCGTGCAACGCATCCGCGAAGCCCTGGACCGGCAGAGCGCGCCATGAAACCACGCGTGGAAGTGGTGGCGGTGGATTGCCTGATGGTGCGCCTGTTCGACGAAATCGCCGAGGCCAACATGCCGTGGATGCTCGCCGCCAGCGAGCGCCTGCGCCAGGTTTTCGCCGACGATCTGATCGATCTGGTGCCGTCCTATACGACCTTGATGGTGCATTACGATTTGCTTGGCCTGACACCGGCCCAGGCGCGCGATTTGATCGGGGAAGCGCTGAACAACCTTTCCCCGGATGCCCGGTCTGCTGGCCGATGCCATGTGTTGCCGGTGTGGTACGACCCCAGCGTCGGACCCGAGTTGGGCTTGCTGGCGAGTCGCAGCGGGCTGACGGTGGAGCAGGTGATCCGTCGCCACAGCGAGCGCGAATACCAGGTGTTTGCCCTGGGCTTTGCGCCAGGTTTTGCATTCATGGGATTGGTGGACGAAGCACTGGCCGCACCGCGCCTCGACACCCCACGCAAGCGCGTGGCGGCGGGCAGCGTTGGCATTGCCGAGCGCCAGACTGCGGCGTATCCGGTGGTCTCGCCCGGTGGTTGGAACCTGATCGGGCGAACCCCGGCCAAACTGTTTGATCGCGAGCGCGACGGCTACAGCCTGATGCAGCCCGGTGACACGGTGCGTTTCGCCGCCGTCGATCACGCTGAATTCATCGCCCTGGGCGGTGACGACACACCGCTGGAGGCCCAGGCATGAGCCGTTTGTTGATCGAGGCCAGCACCCCGCTGTGCCTGTTGCAGGACGCCGGCCGGTTCGGCGTGAGGCACCTGGGCGTGACCCAGGGCGGCGCGGCGGACTGGCTGTCGATGAGCTGGGCCAATTGGATGCTCGGCAATGCGCCGGACGCGGCGGTGGTGGAAATCACCCTTGGCGGCTTCACGGTGTTGGCCGAAGACGATTGCGTGCTGGCGTTGGCCGGGGCGGACCTGGGCGCGCGCATTGACGGCCAGGGCGTGGCGTCGTGGCGCTTCTTCAGTTTGCGCAAAGGCCAAGTGTTGGCGCTCACTCAGCCCGTGCTTGGCGCCCGGGCCTACCTGGCGGCGCCTGGCGGGTTCGACGCACCGCAAGTCCTGGGCAGTCGCTCGACGGTTGTACGTGAAGAGCTCGGCGGTCTGGATGGGCGAGGGCGAGCGCTGGGTCGCGGTGAGCGCTTGAGCTATTCGGGCCCGGCGACGCCGCGCCCAATGCCGTACACGCGGATTCCGGATTTCCAGCAGGTGCAGCCGCTGGACCTGATCCTCGGCGCGCAGAACGGTGCGTTCAGCGGGCGTAGCCTGTTTGATGCGTTCAATACCGATTGGACGCTGGACAGTCGCGCCGACCGCATGGGCATGCGGTTGTTGGGCGCGGCGCTGGAATACCAGGGGCCGGCGATGATTTCCGAAGGCATTCCGCTGGGCGCCGTGCAGGTGCCGCCGGACGGCCAGCCGATCGTGCTGCTCAACGATCGGCAAACCATCGGCGGTTATCCGCGCCTGGGCGCCTTGACCCCGCTGTCCCTGGCCCGGCTGGCGCAATGCCTGCCCGGGACGCAGGTGCGGTTGCGGCCGGTGGTGCAGGCGGTTGCGCATCGGCAGCAGGTTGAGTATTTGCAGGTGTTTTTGAAAGGCTAGAAGCATCGTCGGATCGCCGCCCGGAGCAAGCTCGCTCCCACAAGGGATCTCAGGTGTGACGAAGATCTCTGTGGGAGCGAGCTTGCTCGCGATGAGGCCTGTACAGGCAACCAAAAATCCTACTTGGAAAGAAACCGCATCCCTTCCTCCAACCCCCGCAACGTCAGCGGGTACATCCGGTCTTCCACCAACTCGCGCACGATGTTGGTCGAGGCGGTATAGCCCCAGGTGTCCTTGGGGTACGGGTTGATCCAGATGAGCTTCTTGTATTTCTCCATGAAGCGCTGCATCCACACGTAACCGGCTTCTTCATTCCAGTGCTCGACGCTGCCGCCGGCCTGGGTGATTTCATAGGGCGCCATGGCCGCGTCACCAATGAAGATGACTTTGTAGTCGGCGCCGTATTTGTGCAGCAGATCCTGGGTCGAGGTGCGCTCCGAGGTGCGGCGCAGGTTGTTCTTCCACACCGATTCATAGACGAAGTTGTGGAAGTAAAAGTACTCCAGATGCTTGAACTCGGTCTTGCAGGCCGAGAACAGTTCTTCGCAGATTTTCACGTGGGCATCCATCGAGCCCCCGATGTCGAACAGCAGCAGCAACTTCACGGTGTTGCGGCGCTCCGGGCGCATCTGGATATTCAGCAGGCCGGCGTCCCGGGCGGTGTGGTCGATGGTGCCGTCGATGTCCAGTTCTTCGGCCGCGCCCTGGCGAGCGAACTTACGCAGGCGGCGCAGGGCGATCTTGATGTTGCGAGTGCCCAACTCCACTTGATCGTCGAGGTTCTTGTACTCGCGCTGGTCCCAGACCTTGACGGCCTTGCCCTGGCGCTTGCCAGCGTCGCCGACCCGAATGCCTTCCGGGTTGAAGCCGCCAGAGCCGAACGGGCTGGTACCGCCAGTGCCGATCCACTTGTTACCACCGGCATGGCGTTCCTTCTGTTCTTCCAGGCGTTTCTTGAATTCTTCGATCAGCTTGTCCAGGCCGCCCAGGGATTGGATCTGCGCCCGTTCCTCGTCGGTCAGCGAGCGCTCGAATTCCTTGCGCAACCAGTCTTCGGGAATCAGCGCCTGGAGGTGATCGTCGAGTTTTTCCAGGCCGTTGAAGTACGCGGCGAACGCCCGGTCGAACTTGTCGAAATGCCGTTCATCCTTCACCAGGATCGCCCGGGACAGGTAATAGAACTCGTCCATGTCGGCGAAGATCACCCGCTGTTTCAGCGCGTTGATCAGGTCCAGCAGTTCGCGCACCGACACGGGCACCTTGGCGGCGCGCATCTCATTGAACAGGTTAAGCAGCATGGCAATCGCCCTCGCTCTTGTTGGACGAAGAGGATCAGCGCGTGCCGCGACGGCTCATGAACGCCAGGCGCTCAAGCAATTGCACGTCCTGTTCGTTCTTGACCAGGGCGCCGGCCAGCGGCGGAATCGCCTTGGTCGGATCGCGCTCGCGCAGCACTGCTTCGCCGATATTGTCGGCCATCAGCAGCTTGAGCCAGTCAACCAGTTCGGAGGTGGAAGGTTTTTTCTTCAGGCCTGGCACCTTGCGCACGTCGAAGAACACGTCCAGCGCTTCGCTGACCAGGTCCTTCTTGATGTCCGGGTAGTGCACATCGACGATTTTCTGCAGGGTGACGCGGTCGGGGAAGGCGATGTAGTGGAAGAAACAGCGGCGCAGGAAGGCGTCCGGCAGTTCCTTTTCGTTGTTGGAGGTAATGATGATGATCGGGCGCTGCTTGGCCTTGATGGTTTCGTCGGTCTCGTAGACATAGAACTCCATCTTGTCGAGTTCTTGCAGCAGGTCGTTGGGGAATTCGATGTCGGCCTTGTCAATCTCATCGATCAGCAGGATCACCCGCTCCTCGGACTCGAAGGCTTCCCAGAGCTTGCCCTTCTTCAAGTAATTGCGCACGTCATGGACCTTGTCCACGCCCAACTGGGAATCGCGCAGGCGGCTGACCGCGTCGTACTCGTACAAACCTTGGTGGGCCTTGGTGGTGGACTTGATGTGCCAGGTGATCAAGCGCGCGCCGAAGGACTCCGCCAATTGTTCGGCCAGCATGGTCTTGCCGGTGCCCGGCTCGCCCTTGACCAGCAACGGTCGCTCCAGGGTGATGGCGGCGTTGACGGCCAGTTTCAGGTCATCGGTGGCCACGTAGGCGCTGGTGCCTTCGAACTTCATCTGCAACTCCTCGAACGGTGTCGCCGGCCCGGCGAGGCGGGGCGCGCGAAATAAATGTCGTGCCCGACTATACCGCGAGGCCCCGCCGACTGTGAACGCAGACGCTGTATTCAGTCTCTGAATGGGTCGTCACATGTTGACTCAGTCTCGGCGGCTTGCCAGTATTGCGTATCGCCAAATTGGCGATACATTCACTGGCATGTCCACTAAATATCGATTCAAGAATACGTACCGCATTCAATTGCGCGAAAGGGACCATCCGCCGCCCCATGTCCATCTCACCGGAGGTGGGGTTGATGTAGTCCTTAGCCTGGAAACCGTCGAAGTTATGATGGGCCGGGCACCGCCATTGATTATCAAGGAAGCGCTGGACTGGGTAAGGTCCCATCAGGCGCAATTGCTGGAGGAATGGCAACGATGCTACCCATGAAAAGGCCGCGGTTATTGGCCGTGCAGCCTTCATTACCGTTCAGTCTCGAGTTGACGTTTATCGACGGCCAGCGATTGACGCTGGATTTGACCGCCGACGTGCAACGTTACCCTGGCCTGAAACCCTTGCTGGAAAAGGGTGCGTTTGCGGGTGCAGCCCTTGGCGATGATGGCTGGAGCGTGGAATGGCCCTATCTGGATATCCAGATCGGCGCTGATACCTTGTATTTCGATGCGCTGGCGCAGAATGCCGTGGATGAAAACACTCGCATTTTCATCGACTGGCGCGCCCGCACCGGTTTGCCACTGAACAAGGCGGCCGAAGCGCTGGGCGTGAGCGCCCGTAGCATCAGTCGCTACAGCAGCGGTCGGGAGGCTGTGCCGCGATCGCTTGCCCTGGCGTGCCTGGGCTGGGACTCGCTGCAAAGCGGAGCGGGCCGAGCAGTGGCTGAGCAAAAAGGTCGCTATCGCGTAACGCCCAAAACTTAATCCTTCGAAGGTGGCGGTTGCTCGTAGCGGGCATTGAAGGCCTGGACGAAACCGTTGCGCAAAATCTGCAGGAAGGCTTCGAAGGCGCTGATGTCCTGTTGATGCACATTGCCACTGAGCTCGACCCGCGTGGCAAACTGGTTCTTGCGCTGGTTTTTCAAGGCCGTTTCGCTTGTGCCGACCAAGGCTTCCCAGACCGAGCGGAAGATGTTCTTGTTCTGGTTCTCCACGTCTTGCTGCCAGTCGAATACGTCCACGTCACGCAGCAGTGGCTTGATGTAGCCGCTGAGCCGGGCGTTGTCGGCTTCGGCCTCGATCACCAGGTCGCCGTGGCCGGCGTTGAAGTCGAATTTTCCATAGGCTGCGGCAAAATCGTTCAGGCGCTTGAGCTCGATGTTGGTGGCGCGCAAGCGGAAGTCGAAGTCCTCGAAGTTGCTCAAGGGGTCGAAGGTCGCCTGGACTTCCAAGGGTGCGTGTTCCGCCACCAGGGCCTTGCCCTCGAAACGGGCGTCGCGCTTGCCTTCGGTGTCCACGACGTTGGTCAGGTTATAAAAGCTGGCGTTGACGTCGGTGGCTCGCAGGTTCACCGGCGGCTTGGAGTTGAAGTTGCGAAAGGTGAGCTTGCCGTCATTGATACGCACTTCGTTGAGTGTGATAGGCATCAGCTTGCTCAGTTGCTCGCGCCAGTTGGTGCCCCGGCCTGTCTGGGAGTTCTCGCGGTTGGCCCCGCCGTCGACGAAGTTGACTTCCGGATGGGCGAACTCCACTTCGGCGACGACCGCATGGTCATACCACAGCGAGTGCCAGCTTACGGACAAGTCGACCAATGGGGCATCGACGAACGGCACCGGGACCTTGCCGTCGACCTTGGTGATCTTCAGACCATTGATCCGATAGGCGCCGCGCCAGAGGGCCAGATCGACGTCCGTGACTTGGCCGTGGTAATCGCCCATGTTGGCCAGTTTGTCGTTCAGGTAATCGCGCACCAGGTAAGGCAAGGCGAAATGCACGGCCACCAGCAACGCAACGATGGCGACGAATGTCCACAGTGGCCAGCTGTATCGACGCTTCATAAGAGTAGTCTCCGTTGTTAATGCCATTGACTGTTGCAACAACGGGAACGTTCGGTGCAACTGGACGGCCTTCGGCAACAGGCTTACCTTTAAACGCTAAATTTTCTCTGTATTAAGGACCCGGCCATGAGTCGTATATACGCTGACAACGCCCATTCCATTGGCAATACGCCATTGGTGCAGATCAATCGCATCGCTCCGCGCGGCGTGACCATCCTGGCGAAGATCGAAGGGCGTAACCCGGGTTACTCGGTCAAATGCCGGATCGGCGCGAACATGATCTGGGACGCGGAAAGCTCCGGCAAACTCAAGCCCGGCATGACCATTGTCGAGCCGACCTCAGGCAATACCGGTATCGGCCTGGCGTTCGTGGCGGCCGCCCGTGGCTACAAGCTGACGCTGACCATGCCCGCCTCGATGAGCATCGAGCGGCGCAAAGTGCTCAAGGCCCTGGGCGCGGAGCTGGTGCTCACCGAACCGGCCAAGGGCATGAAAGGCGCCATCGAGAAAGCCGCCGAGATCATGGCCAGCGACCCGTCGAAATATTTCATGCCGCAGCAGTTCGATAACCCGGCGAACCCGGCGATCCACGAGAAAACCACCGGTCCGGAAATCTGGAACGATACCGATGGCGCGGTAGACGTGCTGGTCGCTGGCGTAGGCACCGGTGGAACCATTACCGGGGTTTCGCGGTATATCAAGAACACCTGTGGCAAGCCGATCCTGTCGGTGGCGGTGGAGCCCGAGGCTTCGCCGGTAATCACCCAGGCACTGGCGGGACAGGAGATCAAGCCCAGCCCCCACAAGATCCAGGGGATCGGCGCAGGTTTCGTACCGAAGAACCTCGATCTGTCGATCGTGGACCAGGTCGAGCGGGTCACGGATGACGAATCCAAGGCCATGGCCCTGCGCTTGATGCAGGAAGAAGGCATCCTTTGCGGCATTTCCTGCGGCGCGGCCATGGTCGTGGCGGCGCGCCTGGCGGAGAAGCCGGAAATGCAGGGCAAGACCATCGTCGTGATTCTGCCGGATTCGGGCGAACGGTACCTGTCGAGCATGCTGTTCAGCGATTTGTTTACCGAGCAGGAGATTCAGCAGTAACCACAGGCAGGTGTTTGGTCCGGGGACATGGTGGACACATGTTCGGAGACATGGTGGACAGTTAACGAAGCCGTTTACCTGATATTACGGATCGGACGTTCATGTCAATTTGTGCAACACGATGCCTACCCCAATAGACATCGTGCTTGCCGTCCTCCAAGGTCCTGCGCAAGCCCACACGCTCACCTGTAAAGGCCCGGCCCAGCTTTAACTCCCAGCCGCGCCAGTTGAGTTCTCCGTTAGCCTGGACGGTCCGAACTTCGTCATCGTCGCCGTATTCCAGTTCCGGTAACGCCTCTTGATAGCACAGCTCGCTCTGTCGGTACCGGGAGGCCGGAACGTTGTGATTCAGCGCTTGGTGAGGGCGTTGGTGGTTATAGACTTCCCGCCAGTGGTCAAAGGTTTGCTGAGCTGCGTCGAGGTCAATCAGTGTTCTGTCGGTGAGTAGTTCCGCCTTTAGGCTTCGATGAAAACGTTCGAGCTTACCCTGGGTTTGGGGGTGATAAGGCCGCGAGTGCGACACCTCGATACCTTGGCGCATCAGCCATAGCTCAAGGCCTGTGTAGGCATCTCCCTCGTGTCCCCAAGGTGGCCCATTGTCCATTGTCATGCGACGGGGCAGCCCGTAACGCCGAAAAGCACTGACCAAGTGGCCTTGCACCGTTTCCCTTTTTTCGTTTGCGCAGGCGGCAATTATCAGCGAAAAACGCGAATGATCATCCAGCAAGGTCAATGGATGACAACGCCCTGCACGCATGCCGACATGGCCTTTGAAGTCCATTTGCCAGAGATCGTTTGGTTGAGGATGCTCGAACCGAATGAAAGGTTTAATCAGAGATGCAGCGGGATCAATTCGATCGTTGCGCTTGAGGATGGCGTGCACGGTGCTGGGCGCCGGCATGACATGGCCTTTTTCTTCAAAGTACCGCTTGATCTTCCGGGCCCCCCAGGCAGTGTGTTCCAGGTTCAACTCCAGAATCTGTTTTTCAGGAGTGGCAGTAGTTTTTCCAGGTGAGGACAGCGGCCGTCGGGACTGGTCAATCAAGCCGGCAGCGCCTTTTTCCTCGAAACGTTTGAGCCACTTGTAGCCAGTCGTTCGGCTAATGCTGTAACGGCGACAAAGTTCTTTTATGTTCGCCCCATCTTGGCGGGCTAAGGAGACGAACTCAGTACGAAGCTGCAAGGCAGACACCTCTTTCCAGGACACACGACATCTCCAGATGATCAATGTGTCGTATTAAAAAGTGTCCACTATGTCCCCGAACAGGTGTTAACCATGTCCCCGGACCAAACAGCAGGGAGTGGCGAGGGGTTTTCTGTGGCGAGGGGATTTATCCCCGCTGGGCTGCGAGCAGCCCCCATTGCGATCAATTGCAGGATCTGTTTGGCCTTGTTGGGGTCGCTTCGCGACCCAGCGGGGATAAATCCCCTCGCCACAAATAGGTGTTTGGTCCGGGGACATGGTGGACACATGTTCGGAGACATGGTGGACAGTTAACGAAGCCGTTTACCTGATATTACGGATCGGACGTTCATGTCAATTTGTGCAACACGATGCCTACCCCAATAGACATCGTGCTTGCCGTCCTCCAAGGTCCTGCGCAAGCCCACACGCTCACCTGTAAAGGCCCGGCCCAGCTTTAACTCCCAGCCGCGCCAGTTGAGTTCTCCGTTAGCCTGGACGGTCCGAACTTCGTCATCGTCGCCGTATTCCAGTTCCGGTAACGCCTCTTGATAGCACAGCTCGCTCTGTCGGTACCGGGAGGCCGGAACGTTGTGATTCAGCGCTTGGTGAGGGCGTTGGTGGTTATAGACTTCCCGCCAGTGGTCAAAGGTTTGCTGAGCTGCGTCGAGGTCAATCAGTGTTCTGTCGGTGAGTAGTTCCGCCTTTAGGCTTCGATGAAAACGTTCGAGCTTACCCTGGGTTTGGGGGTGATAAGGCCGCGAGTGCGACACCTCGATACCTTGGCGCATCAGCCATAGCTCAAGGCCTGTGTAGGCATCTCCCTCGTGTCCCCAAGGTGGCCCATTGTCCATTGTCATGCGACGGGGCAGCCCGTAACGCCGAAAAGCACTGACCAAGTGGCCTTGCACCGTTTCCCTTTTTTCGTTTGCGCAGGCGGCAATTATCAGCGAAAAACGCGAATGATCATCCAGCAAGGTCAATGGATGACAACGCCCTGCACGCATGCCGACATGGCCTTTGAAGTCCATTTGCCAGAGATCGTTTGGTTGAGGATGCTCGAACCGAATGAAAGGTTTAATCAGAGATGCAGCGGGATCAATTCGATCGTTGCGCTTGAGGATGGCGTGCACGGTGCTGGGCGCCGGCATGACATGGCCTTTTTCTTCAAAGTACCGCTTGATCTTCCGGGCCCCCCAGGCAGTGTGTTCCAGGTTCAACTCCAGAATCTGTTTTTCAGGAGTGGCAGTAGTTTTTCCAGGTGAGGACAGCGGCCGTCGGGACTGGTCAATCAAGCCGGCAGCGCCTTTTTCCTCGAAACGTTTGAGCCACTTGTAGCCAGTCGTTCGGCTAATGCTGTAACGGCGACAAAGTTCTTTTATGTTCGCCCCATCTTGGCGGGCTAAGGAGACGAACTCAGTACGAAGCTGCAAGGCAGACACCTCTTTCCAGGACACACGACATCTCCAGATGATCAATGTGTCGTATTAAAAAGTGTCCACTATGTCCCCGAACAGGTGTTAACCATGTCCCCGGACCAAACAGCAGGGAGTGGCGAGGGGTTTTCTGTGGCGAGGGGATTTATCCCCGCTGGGCTGCGAGCAGCCCCCATTGCGATCAATTGCAGGATCTGTTTGGCCTTGTTGGGGTCGCTTCGCGACCCAGCGGGGATAAATCCCCTCGCCACAAATAGGTTTAGTTGCTCTGAAGATTGATTTGGTGTCAGCCAAGGTTCAGGCGACGCATGTTAACAAGGGCTTTGTTGCGTAATCCTCAACAGTGAATGTTGCGCCCGGCGATGTTTAACCGGCAAAGGGACGTTTAACATGGCCGGCCGCCGCGTCGGGCTGATGACGTTGCGTAAATGGTTCCAGACAAGGAGTTAAAAAGAATGACCGTTTCGTTTGTCGCGAAGGCCTCGGTGCTGCTGCTTTTCCTGGGCAGTACGCTGTATGTGCACTTGCGTGGCAAGGCGCGTTTGCCGGTGCTGCGCCAGTTCGTCAACCATTCGGCATTGTTCGCCCCTTACAACGCCTTGATGTACCTGTTTTCCGGCGTGCCCTCCAAGCCTTACCTCGATCGCAGCAAGTTCCCCGAACTGGACGTGCTCAAGGAGAACTGGCAAGTGATCCGCGACGAAGCGATGCATCTGTTCGACGAGGGTTACATTCGCGCCGCCGAGAAAGACAACGATGCCGGCTTTGGCTCGTTCTTCAAGAAGGGCTGGAAGCGCTTCTACCTCAAGTGGTACGACAAACCGCTGCCGTCTGCCGAGTTGCTGTGCCCCCGGACCGTCGAGCTGGTCAGCCAGATCCCCAATGTGCGAGGCGCGATGTTTGCCTTGTTGCCGGGGGGCAGTCACCTGAACCCCCATCGCGATCCCTTCGCCGGGTCCCTGCGTTACCACCTGGGGCTGTCCACACCCAATTCCGATGATTGCCGGATCTTCGTCGACGGGCAGATCTACGCCTGGCGCGACGGTGAAGACGTGATGTTCGATGAAACCTATGTGCATTGGGTCAAGAATGAAACATCGCAGACGCGTGTGATTCTGTTCTGCGATGTCGAACGGCCGTTGAGCAACCGGTTGATGACCCGGCTCAACCGCGCCATCAGCGCCTTCCTCGGGCGGGCCACCGCACCGCAGAACCTTGATGACGAACGTGTCGGCGGTATCAACCGGGCCTATGCCTGGAGCAAGTCGTTCAGCGACGGCATCAGCGGCAAGGTCAAGCAATTCAAGCGCAAGCACCCCAAGGCCTATCGGGTCATGCGTCCCGTCCTGGCCGTAGCCGTATTCACGGCGCTGGGCTACTGGTTGTTTGTCTAGATATTGCGTTACACATAGAGCGCTGGTTATAGTCGGCGCTCGGTTTTCGGACCCATCCCCCAAGAGATCGGCTCATGCCTGCATCCCCTTTCACCGCGGTCGTGGTTCCAGCGTTCAACGCTGGCGTCGTGCCGTGCGGGAATCGGTCGCCTGAGCAGATCGGTCAATACCCTCCACCTGTCAGTCGCTCACCGGTATACGCCTGCGTATCACCGCCGGGTGTTGGTGTTCAGGGCTGATCGGCAACGGTTGCCGTTCCCTGTGCCCGCCTGAAAAAACGACTGGATTTCAGCTTCGGCTGAGTTGGCTTCTTGCCTGACTACAGGTGGTATTCATGTTTTCCCTTTCCAAAAACGCCTTATTGGCGACGGCTTCCACGAGCCTGTTCGTTCTGCTGTGGAGCAGCGGGGCGATCTTTTCCAAACTGGGCCTGGCCCATGCGTCACCTTTCGCTTTCCTGCTGATCCGTTTTGCTATCGCACTGTGTGCGTTGGTGCTGTTGATACCCATGTTGAAGTTCACGTTGCCCAAAGCCGGCAAGCCGATGTGGTACGCGGCGGCGACCGGCCTGGTGTTATTGGGTGCCTACCAGATTTTCTATCTGTTGGCGCTGCAACTGAACGTCACCCCCGGGGTGATGGCCACGCTGATGGGTGTGCAGCCGATCCTTACCGTGGTGCTCATGGAGCGCCAGCGTTCCTGGCAGCGGATGTTCGGCCTGGCGCTGGGATTGGTGGGCTTGATCATGGTGGTGTATCAGGGCATCGGCCTGGCCGGCATGTCACTGGCGGGCATGCTGTGCGGGTTGTTGGCGCTGGTGAGCATGACGGCGGGGTCCATCATGCAGAAGCGCATCACCGATAATCCGCTGGGCACGCTGCCGGTGCAGTACCTGGCCGGGCTCGTGTTGTGCGCGGTGTTCGTTCCGTTCCAACCGTTCCACTTCGAGCACGGCGCGGGTTTCATCGTGCCGGTGTTGTGGATGGGGCTGGTGGTGTCGGTGCTGGCGACGTTGTTGCTGTACCGGCTGATCGCCCGGGGTAACCTGGTGAACGTCACCAGCCTGTTCTACCTGGTGCCGGCGGTGACGGCGATCATGGACTACCTGGTGTTCGGCAACTGGTTGGCGTTGTTGAGCTTGCTGGGGATGGCGTTGATCATTGTCGGGTTGGTGTTTGTGTTTCGTAAGAGCCGATAGCTAACTCGTTGGCAGTACCACCGCTATCGCGAGCAGGCTCGCTCCCACAGGTTACGCGCAATCCCTGTGGGAGCGGGCTTGCTCGCGAAGCTTTTCGGCCATCCCAATGAACTACCGGCTAGACACCCCAGGCTTCAACACCAACCACAACGCCGCCGCAATCAACACCCCGCCATACACATGCGCCATGCCCAGCGGCTCATCCAGCAGCAACGCGCCCCACAACACCCCGAACGGCGGGATCAGAAAGGTCGTGGTCATGGACTTGACCGGGCCGATGGAGCTCAGCAGCCGGAAATAAAGAATATAGGCGAATGCCGTACACACCAGGCCCAGGCCCAGCAGTGACAGCCAGACGCTCCAGCCACCCCAACTGGCCGGCGGTTGGGTGATCACGCTGTAGCCAAACAGCGGCAACAGGAAGAGCGTGGCGCCGAACATGCTGCCCAGGGCGGACAGGCGACTGTCCAGGCCGCCTTGATGATCGAGCCAGCGCCGGGTGAGGAAGCCGGCAAAGCCGTAGCAGGTGGTCGCGAGCAGACAGGCGAGGGCGCCCATCAGCAGTTGCAGGTCGAACGCCACCGGGCCGGCCCGGGTGAGGATCGCGACGCCCATCAGGCCGAGAAAGACCCCGCTGACCTTCGCCGCCGTGAGTGGCTCGCGGAAAAACAGCCCACCGATCAACACGCCCATCAGCGGTGTCGTCGCGTTGAAGATCGCCGAATAACCGGCCGGCAACACTTGCGCTGCCAGGGAGTAGAACGTTGCCGGAATACCCGAGTTGATCAAGCCCAGTACCATCACGGCTTTCAGCTTGCCGCGAAAATTCCAGTCGACACGCATCAGCGCGAGGATGACCAGCAGGCCGACGAAGGCAATGGAAACGCGGAAGAAGGCCGTAGGAATCGTGCCAAGGACCGGGGCGATGATGCGCATGAACAAAAAGCTCGCGCCCCAGATGGCGGCCAGTGACAGCAAACGCAGGATATCGACGAGGTTCACGAATCTGTCCTTCCTTGATCGGGCCGCAAGTGTCGCCCCGCCAAACACCGATGGCAATGGTTGCGTTGCCGAGCAATTGACCTCTAAGCTCAATCGCCAATAACAAGCATGACCCGCCGAGGTTTACCCTATGCCGCAGCCATGGCCCGCCACCGATATCGCCCGTTCGATCCTCGACGGCTTCGACGATTATCGCGAGCATTTCCGGCAGATCACCGATGGCGCCCGCGCCCGGTTCGAGCAGGCCCAATGGCTGGAGGCGCAGGCGGCATCGGCGGCGCGCATCAATCTGTATGAAGAAAAAGTTTTCGAAACCGTCGCCAGGTTACGCGACGCCTTCGCTGCCGAAGCCTTGATGGATGTCGGCTGCTGGCCGCTGGTGAAAAGCGCCTACATCAGCCTGATCGACCTGCGCTTTGACGACGAATTGTCGGAGACCTGGTACAACTCGATCTTCTGCGGCCTGTTCAGTCATGACCTGATCAGCGACGGCACCATGTTCATCCACACGACGCGGCCAAGCCTGCGCCGTGCCCGCGCGGCCCAGACCCGTAGCTACAAGCCCCAGGGGCAACTGGACAAGATGCTGGTGGCGATCTTCGCCGATTATCGCTTCAGCGAGGAGTACGCCGACCTGCCTGGCGACCTGCAACGCCTCGAAAGCCAACTGCGCGAGAACCTGCCGGACTGGGTCTGCAAGGACCCGGAACTGACGGTCGAACTGTTTTCCTCGGTGCTCTATCGCAACAAGGGCGCCTACCTGGTGGGCCGCATCTACACCCGCGACGACCAATGGCCGCTGGTGATCCCGCTGCTGCACCGCGAAGGTCGCGGTATCCAGATCGACGCGCTGATCACCGACGAGGCGCAGGTGTCGATCATTTTCTCGTTCACCCGTTCGTACTTCATGGTCGACGTGCCGGTGCCGGCGGAATTCATCGGTTTTCTCAAGCGCATCCTGCCGGGCAAACACATCGCCGAGTTGTACACCTCGATTGGTTTCTACAAGCACGGCAAGTCGGAGTTCTACCGCGCCTTGATCAACCACCTGGCGAACACCGACGACCAGTTCATCATGGCGCCGGGTGTGCGCGGCATGGTCATGAGCGTGTTTACCCTGCCGGGCTTCAACACGGTGTTCAAGATCATCAAGGACCGTTTCTCACCGTCGAAAAACGTCGACCGGGCCACGGTCATCGAGAAGTACCGACTGGTGAAAAGCGTCGACCGGGTCGGGCGCATGGCCGACACCCAGGAGTTCGCCGATTTTCGCTTTCCCCTGGGCAAGTTCGAGCCGGCCTGCCTGGAGGAACTGCTTGAGGTCGCGCCGTCCACGGTGTCGGTGGAAGGCGACACCGTGCTGATTCGCCACTGCTGGACCGAACGCCGGATGACGCCCCTGAACCTCTATCTGGAAAATGCCAATGAAGCCCAGGTGCGCGAGGCGCTGGAAGATTATGGCCTGGCGATCAAACAGCTGGCGGCGGCCAATATCTTCCCCGGCGACATGCTGCTCAAGAACTTCGGCGTGACCCGCCACGGCCGCGTGGTGTTCTACGACTACGATGAAATCTGCTTCCTCACCGAAGCCAATTTCCGCCATATCCCCCAGCCGCGCACGCCGGAAGATGAGATGGCGTCCGAGCCCTGGTATTCCATCGGCCCGCTGGATGTCTTCCCGGAAGAATTCCCGCCGTTCCTGTTCGCCGATGCCGGCCAGCGCAAGCTCTTCGATCAACTGCACGGCGAGCTGTACAACGCTGACTACTGGAAAGGCCTGCAAGAGGCGATCCGGGCGGGGAAGGTGATCGATGTGTTCCCGTATCGGCGCAAGGACCCGGACAGCGAGTAACCTCCAGGCAAACGCGCCTCCCTTGCCACAACAGCATTCCTTGACGCAGATCCCCTGTGGGAGCGAGCTTGCTCGCTCCCACAGGGTGTGGCTGTTTCTGTGTTCGGCGCAATAGCCGCAAATCTGCGACAATCGCCCCCTCGCTCAAACCGACGACCCCTGCGTACCTGATGACCGACCAAGCCCCTACAATCGACAAACTGCTGAAAAACCTCGATCACGCCATGCTCGCCGACCGGCACCGGTTGCGGCGGCAGTTGCTCGAGCTGCGCAAGAAACCCGACGAAGCCAAGCTGGCCCAGTGGGTGACGCGCATGCAGGCGTCGTGCGACCAGGTGCTGGCGCGCAAGGCGAGCGTGCCGTCGATACGCTACGACGACAACTTGCCGATCGCCGCCAAACGCGACGAAATCAAGGAGGCGTTGCTCAAGCATCAGGTGTTGATCATTGCCGGCGAAACCGGCTCGGGCAAAACCACGCAGTTGCCGAAGATCTGCCTGGAAATCGGCCGCGGCCAGCAGGGCTTGATCGGCCACACCCAGCCGCGCCGCATCGCGGCCCGCAGCGTGGCGAGCCGGGTCGCCGATGAGCTGGCCACGCCGTTGGGCGCGCTGGTGGGTTATCAGGTGCGGTTCGAGGACCAGAGCGACGCCAACACCCTGATCAAGCTGATGACCGACGGTATCCTGCTGGCCGAAACCCAGAACGACCGTTACCTCGAACGCTACGACACGATCATCGTCGACGAAGCCCACGAGCGCAGCCTGAACATCGACTTCCTGCTCGGCTACCTCAAGACCCTGCTGCCGCGTCGTCCGGACCTGAAAGTCATCATCACCTCGGCGACCATCGACCTGGAGCGCTTCTCCAAGCATTTTGATGACGCGCCAATCGTTGAAGTCTCGGGCCGCACCTTCCCGGTGGAAACCTGGTATCGCCCGCTGACGCTGGAGCAGGACGAGGAGGGCAACCGGGTCGAGGACGACTTGACCGTCGACCAGGCGATCCTCGCCACCCTCGACGAAATCGCCGCCTACGAGCGCAGCGAACGGCGCAGCCCCGGCGATGTGCTGGTGTTTTTGCCGGGCGAGCGGGAGATTCGCGACGCCGCGGAGATGCTGCGCAAGGCCCAGCTCAAGCACACCGAAATCCTGCCGCTGTATGCGCGCCTGTCGCCCGCCGAACAACAACGCATCTTCCAGTCCCACCCGGGCCGTCGCGTGGTGCTGGCGACCAACGTCGCCGAGACCTCGCTGACCGTGCCGGGCATCCGCTACGTGATCGACAGCGGCACCGCGCGCATCAGCCGCTACAGCTATCGCGCCAAGGTCCAGCGCTTGCCCATCGAAGCCATTTCCCAGGCCAGCGCCAACCAGCGCAAGGGCCGCTGCGGACGGGTCGAGCCGGGGATTTGCGTGCGCCTGTACAGCGAGGAAGATTTCCTCAGCCGTCCCGAGTTCACCGATCCGGAAATCCTGCGCACCAACCTGGCGGCGGTGATCCTGCAGATGCTGCACCTGCGCCTCGGCGAAATCACCGATTTCCCGTTCATCGAGCCGCCGGACGGCAAGGCTATCAGCGACGGTTTCAACCTGCTGCAAGAACTCTCGGCGGTGGATCGCAACAGCCAGTTGACGCCGTTGGGTCGGCAATTGGCGCGCCTGCCGGTGGACCCACGCATGGGCCGCATGTTGTTGGAAGCGGCGAAATTGGGCAGCCTCCAGGAAGTGCTGATCGTTGCCAGCGCCATGTCGATCCAGGACCCGCGCGAGCGTCCGCCCGAGCGCCAACAGGCCGCCGACCAGGCCCACGCCCAATGGAAGGACGCGGATTCGGACTTTGCCGGGCTGGTCAATCTGTGGCGCGGTTTTGAAGAGCAGCGCCAGGCCTTGACCGCCAGCCCGCTGCGCAACTGGTGCCGCAAGAACTTCCTGAATTATCTGCGCCTGCGCGAATGGCGCGATTCCCATCGCCAGTTGAGCCTGATCTGCCGCGACATGCAGCTGAGCCTCAACAAGGACCCGGCCGACTACCCGAAACTGCACAAGGCCGTACTGTCGGGCCTGTTGAGCCAGATCGGCCAGAAGACCGAAGACGGCGACTACCTCGGCGCTCGCCAGCGCCGGTTTTGGGTCCATCCATCGTCAGGCCTGGGCAAGAAACGCCCGCAGTGGTTGATGACCGCGGAGCTGGTGGAAACCACCAAGTTGTACGCACGCATGGTGGCGAAGATCGAGCCGGACTGGATCGAACCGCTGGCCGGGCACCTGATCAAGAAAAACCACTTCGAGCCCCATTGGGAGAAGAAGCGCGGGCAAGTGGTGGCCTATGAGCAAATCACCTTGTTCGGCCTCATCGTCGTCGGTCGCAGGCCGGTGCACTACGGGCCGGTGGATCCGGTGGTGTCCCGTGAGTTGTTCATCCGCGAGGCGCTGGTACGCGGCGAGATCCAGTCGAAGGCCAAGTGCCTGAGCGCCAACACGCGCTTGCTGGAACAACTCGACGAGCTCGAAGCCAAGGCCCGTCGCCGTGACATCCTCGCGGACGAGGAAACCCTGTTTGCCTTCTACGATGCGCGCCTGCCCGCCGAGATCCACCAGACCGCGACGTTCGATAGCTGGTACCGGATCAACAGCCAGAAAGACCCGCAGCTGCTGATCATGCGTGAGGAAGACGTGCTGGCCCGCGAGGCGAGCGAGGTGACGGCCAACCAGTACCCCGACACCTTGCGTGTCGGCGACCTGACCTTGCCGTTGAGCTATCACTTCGAACCCAACCATCCCCGCGACGGTGTGACCTTGCGGGTGCCGGCGCCGCTGCTGCCGATGCTCCCGCCGGAGCGTCTGGACTGGCTGGTGCCGGGGATGATCGAAGCCAAGTGCATCGCCCTGGTGCGCAACCTGCCCAAGGCCTTGCGCAAGAACTTCGTGCCGGTGCCGGATTTCGTCAAGGCGGCGCTGCAGCGCATTACGTTTGCCGAGGGCTCGTTGCCACAGTCGTTGGGGCGTGAGCTGCTGCGCATGACCGGCGCGCGGGTCAGTGATGAAGCCTGGGCCGAAGCGACGCAGCAGGTTGAAAGCCATCTGCGCATGAACCTTGAAATCGTCGATGGCCAGGGCAAGTTTCTCGGCGAAGGGCGAGACCTGGCCGAACTGACCGCGCGGTTTGCCGAAGCCAGCCAGGCCGCGTTGGCCGTGCCGCAAACGGCCAAGAGCCAGGAACCGGTGGAAGCGAAAGTCTTCGCGCCGGTGGCCGAGAAAACCCAGCAGAAGATTGCCGGATTGTCGATGACGGTCTACCCGGCGTTGGTGGAAGAGGGCGGGGTGGTCAAGGAAGGACGCTTCCCGACCCCGGCCGAAGCCGAGTTCCAGCATCGTCGCGCGTTGCAGCGCTTGCTCATGCAGCAATTGGCCGAAACGGCGAAGTTTCTCCGAGGCAAACTGCCCGGGTTGACGGAGTTGGGCTTGTTGTACCGCGAGCTTGGGCGCGTGGACGGTCTGGTGGAAGACATCCTGCTGGTCAGCCTCGACAGCTGCATCCTCGAAGGCGAGCCGAGCCTGCCCCGTGACGGTGCCGCACTGGCGGCCCTGGCCGAGCGCAAGCGTGGCGGCTGGACCGAGCACGCCGAACGCCTGGCGAAACTGACCCTGGACATCCTCAAAATCTGGCACGGCTTGCAGAAACGCTTCAAGGGCAAGATCGACCTCGCCCAGGCCGTGGCGCTGAATGACATCAAGCAGCAGCTTAGCCACCTGGTGTATCCGGGTTTCGTGCGGGAAACCCCGCACCAATGGCTCAAGGAGCTGCCGCGCTACCTCAAGGCCATCGAGCAACGCTTCGAGAAGCTGGGCAGCCAGGTGCAGAAGGACCGGGTCTGGAGCGGCGAGCTGTCCAACCTCTGGGCGCAATACCAGGCCCGCGCCAGCAAACACGCCCAGGAAGGCAAGCGCGACCCGCAATTGGAGCTGTACCGTTGGTGGCTTGAGGAATACCGCGTGTCGCTGTTTGCCCAGCAGTTGGGGACCAAGGTGCCGATTTCCGACAAGCGTCTGGGCAAGCAGTGGGGGTTGGTGGAGGCTTGATCAAACTCCTGCCATCCCCTGTGGGAGCGAGCCTGCTCGCGAAAGCGGTGGTTCAGTTGCATTGATCTTGCCTGATACACCGCCTTCGCGAGCAGGCTCGCTCCCACAGGATTCCTGCCTGATAAAAGGGAACATGGGCCAAACGCCAGCGTTTATGGCAAACTTCGCGGCTATAAATGCCGGTCCCGTGGTTTTGCGCTTCAATCTCACGGGCGGATCGGAATAAAGCGATGCCTGGGCTGCTTCCCCGGATGGGAAAAGTCCCTTTGTGTGTTGGTACGTCGGTGCCAATATTTTCTGCCTGAACAGATCAGAGACACGACCATGCATAACGTCGTCATCAGCGGCACCGGCCTGTACACCCCGGCCAACAGCATCTCCAACGAAGAGCTGGTGCAATCTTTCAATACCTATGTCGCGCAGTTCAACGCCGATAACGCCGAGGCCATCGAGCGCGGCGAAGTGGAAGCATTGACCGAATCCAATGCGGCGTTCATCGAAAAGGCGTCGGGCATCAAGAGCCGCTTTGTCATGGACAAGGACGGTATCCTCGATCCACAACGCATGACCCCACGCCTGCCCGAGCGCTCCAACGACGAGTGGTCGGTGCTTTGCGAAATGGCCGTCGGCGCCGCGAAACAAGCCCTTGAGCGCGCCGGCCGTACCGCCGCCGACATCGACGGCGTGATCGTTGCCTGCTCCAACCTGCAGCGTCCATACCCGGCCATCGCCATCGAAGTCCAGGAAGCCCTGGGCATCGAAGGTTTTGGTTTCGACATGAACGTGGCCTGTTCCTCGGCGACGTTCGGCATCCAGGCCGCCGCCAACAGCGTGCAGTTGGGCCAGGCCCGGGCGATCCTGATGGTCAACCCGGAAGTGTGCACCGGCCACCTGAATTTTCGTGACCGCGACAGCCATTTCATCTTCGGTGACGCGGCCACGGCCGTGATCATCGAGCGCGCGGACCAGGCGACCTCGCCGTACCAGTTCGACGTGGTCAGCACCAAGCTGCTCACCAAATTCTCCAACAACATCCGCAACAACTACGGCTTCCTCAACCGCGCGGCGGAAGAGGGCATCGGCACGCGGGACAAACTGTTCGTCCAGGAAGGCCGCAAGGTGTTCCGTGATGTCTGCCCAATGGTGGCGGAGCTGATCGGCGCTCATTTGGCAGAAAACCAGCTGAACGTCGGCGAAGTGAAGCGATTCTGGCTGCATCAGGCCAACCTGAGCATGAACCAGCTGATCGTGCGCAAGCTGCTGGGACGCGAAGCCACCGAAGAGGAAGCCCCGGTGATCCTCGACCGCTACGCCAACACCAGCTCGGCCGGTTCGGTGATTTCATTCCACATGTATCAGGACGACTTGCCCAGCGGTTCGGTCGCGGTGCTCAGTTCGTTTGGCGCCGGCTATTCGATCGGCAGCGTGATCCTGCGCAAGCGTTGATCTGCCCCTGCTCGATTTCCTGTGGCGATGGAGCAAGCTCCCTCGCCACAAAAAGCAGCCTGATCAGCTCTTCACCGCTCTAGCTTGCCGCTCGCAGCTCACCTCTCGAAGCTGCTCTTTTTTTTATTCCCTTTCGAAGTAAAAAGTTCCGCTGTCATAAAATCTTTATGTGATAGCAACTCGCCTGACATAACCCATCGCCAAGATCCCCTCCCAACACCAGCGGGCCCAGTTCCGCGTGTTTTCTAACGCATAGACTACCAACTAGGGGAATTCTTCGATGATCCGTAAGCACTTCGCAGGTGTTGCCGCCAGCGCACTGGCAATGGCAGTAACCGCCCAGGCTTTCGCCGGCACCGTGACCACTGACGGCGCCGATATCGTGGTCAAGACCAAGGGCGGCCTGGAGGTCGCTACCACTGACAAAGAGTTCAGCTTCAAGCTCGGCGGTCGTTTGCAGGCTGACTACAGCCAGTTTGATGGTATCTACACTGACAACGGCAACTCGGCAGACGCCGCTTACATCCGCCGTGCCTTTCTGGAACTTTCCGGCGTGCTGTACACGGACTGGGCCTATACCATCAACTACGACATGTCCCACAACAGTGGTGACTCCGACAACGGTTACTTCGACGAAGCGTCCTTGGCCTACAACGGCTTCAAGCCTGTTTCGATCAAGGTTGGCCGTTTCGACCCCGACTTCGGCCTGGAAAAAGCCACCAGCTCCAAGTGGGTGACCGCGCCAGAGCGTAACGCCGCCTACGACCTGATCGACTGGGCCAACAGCCACCAGAACGGCCTGGGCATCCAGGCGTCGAGCACTTTCGCCGATTCGTTCTACGCCTCGGCTGGCGTGTTCAGCAAAGACACCGACGACACCGACGGCGACAGCGTCAAGCAGGTCAACGGTCGCTTCGTGTTCGCACCGATGCACGACGCCGGCAACGTGCTGCACTTCGGCCTGAACGTGGCTTCCCGTGACGTGTCCGACACCGTGTTCGATGCACGCTACCGCTCCCGCCTGGGCATGCGTGGCGTTGAAACCCTGGGCGGCAATGACGCCGGTCCAAACGGCAACCGTCCGGTACTGGGCGGCGCCAACAACTCCCCGGCTGGCTCGTACGACCGCGACACCGCGTTCGGCCTGGAAGCCGCTTTCGCCATGGGCCCGGCGTCGATCCAAGGTGAATACATCACCCGCAAGACCAAGGCTGACGCCGACGGTTTCGAAGACATCAAGGGCCACGGTTTCTACGTTCAGGGTGCCTACACCATTACTGGCGAGTCCCGTGGCTATAAAGTCGGCAAGTTTGATGCGATCAAGCCGCAGAACAAGTCCATCGGCGCCTGGGAAGTGTTCTACCGCTTCGACAGCATGACCGTTGAAGACGACAACATCACCACTGCAAGCGCCACCCGCGAAGTGGGCGATGCCGAAGCCAAGGTGCACAACCTGGGTGTGAACTGGTACGCCAACGAAGCGGTGAAAATCTCGGCCGCCTACGTCAAGGCCAAGACCGACAAGGTCACCAACGTCAACGGTGATGACGACGGCGACGGCTTTGTCATGCGCGCCCAGTACGTGTTCTAAATCGCTGACCTGATACACCGCTACATCTTCATCCGTTACAGCTCCTTTGAACCCCGCCTCTGGCGGGGTTTTTTTATCCCCGTCCGCTCAGGATCGGCGATACTCGCCTGATCCGTCGTCTGGATCCCGGGGAACCGCATGCCGCTTCACGTCTTGGACAGCCTGTCCGCCATCGCGCCACACGAGTGGGACGCGCTGGTGCCCGTCAACCAACCCTTCCTGCGCCACGCTTTTCTCACCGCCCTGGAAGACAGTGCCAGCCTGGGCTCGCATACCGGGTGGCAGCCCGAGCATCTGCTGCACCTCGAGGAGGGGCGGATGCTGGCGGCGTTGCCCAGCTATCGCAAATGGCACTCCTATGGCGAGTATGTGTTCGATCACGGCTGGGCCGACGCTTGCGCCCGGGCCGGCATCGACTATTACCCCAAGCTGCTGACGGCGGTGCCGTTCAGTCCGGTGAGTGGCCCGCGACTGTTGACGGCGCGTGCTGAGGATGGCCTGGAGTTGCTGGGCAGCTTGCCGGGCTATCTGGAGATCGAAGGGCTTTCCAGTGCCCACATCAATTTCACCGATGCCTCTACCGATGCTGCTCTGGCCGGGCAGGAGGGCTGGTTGCAGCGGATCGGCTGCCAATACCACTGGCAGAATCGCGGCTATCGGGACTTCCAGGATTTCCTCGATGCGCTCAGTTCCCGCAAGCGCAAGCAGATGCGCAAGGAACGCGAGCAAGTGGCGGGGCAGGGCATTGATTTCGAATGGCTGGAAGGCCGTCAGTTGGACGAGGCGCAGTGGGATTTCGTCTACGCCTGTTACGCCA
The DNA here is from genome assembly GCF_019141525.1 of Pseudomonas alvandae. Taxonomy (GTDB): domain Bacteria; phylum Pseudomonadota; class Gammaproteobacteria; order Pseudomonadales; family Pseudomonadaceae; genus Aquipseudomonas; species Aquipseudomonas alvandae. The sequence goes on along the minus strand of NZ_CP077080.1, from coordinate 4,879,451 downwards.
ACACCTACGCGGTGCGTCGGCAGGCGCCTTATCTGACCCGTGCGTTCTTCAGCCTGCTGGCCGAGCGCATGCCCGAGGCCATTCGCGTGGTGCTGGCCAAGCAAGGTTCACGGCCCGTGGCGATGGCGTTCAGCCTGGTGGGCGGCGACAGTTTCTACGGACGTTACTGGGGATGCCTGGCGGAATTCGATCGCCTGCATTTCGAGACGTGTTTCTACCAGGGCATGGACTATGCGATTGCCAATGGCCTGCAGCGTTTTGATGCCGGAGCACAGGGCGAGCACAAGTTGATTCGCGGGTTCGAACCGGTGATCACGCGCTCGTGGCACTACCTGCGTCATCCAGGCCTGAAAGCAGCGGTGGCGGATTTTCTCGCGCGCGAACAGGAGGGTGTGATGGCTTATGCCGAAGAGGCCAGGACGGCACTGCCTTATCGGCAGTGTTGAGGCTGTCTGAGCCCCCGTGGCGAGGGAGCTTGCTCCCGCTGGACTGCGCAGCAGGCCCCTGCGGTGTATCTGACACATCGCAGTGCCAGATACAGTTTGGGGCTGCTACGCAACCCAGCGGGAGCAAGCTCCCTCGCCACGGGTTTGGTTGCGTCAGATAGAGATCAATCGATCCCCACAAACCCACCCGTCTGATGCTGCCACAGCCGCGCATACAACCCACCCTGGGCCAACAGCTCGGCATGGCTGCCGGTCTCGGCGATCCGACCTTTCTCCAGCACCACCAACCGGTCCATCCGGGCGATGGTGGAGAGGCGGTGGGCGATGGCGATCACGGTCTTGCCTTGCATCAGCGTCTCGAGGCTTTCCTGGATGGCCGCCTCGACTTCCGAGTCCAGCGCGGAGGTCGCTTCGTCCATGATCAGGATCGGCGCATCCTTGAGCAGCACCCGGGCAATAGCGATGCGCTGGCGCTGGCCGCCGGAGAGCTTCACGCCGCGCTCGCCGACGTGGGCATCGAAACCGGTGCGGCCTTCGGCGTCCGAGAGCAATGGGATGAACTCATCCGCCCGGGCCTTGTGAACCGCTTCCCAGAGTTGCGCGTCGGTGGCGTCGGGCTTGCCGTAAAGCAAGTTGTCGCGGATCGAGCGGTGCAGCAGCGACGTGTCCTGGGTGATCATGCCGATGCGCGCGCGCAGGCTTTCCTGACCGACGTGGGCAATGTCCTGGCCATCGATGAGGATGCGCCCGCCCTGTACGTCATAGAGGCGCAACAACAGGTTCACCAACGTCGATTTACCTGCGCCGGATGGCCCGATCAGGCCGATTTTCTCGCCTGGCTTGATCACCAGGTTCAGGTCGCCGATCACGCCGCTTTTCTTGCCGTAGTGGAAATCCACATGCTCGAAATGCACTTCGCCCTGGGCCACCGCCAGTGGCTTGGCCTGCTCGCGGTCAGTGACGCTGACGGGCTGGGAGATCGTCTGCAGGCCGTCCTGGACCATGCCGATGTTTTCGAAGATGCCGGTGACCACCCACATGATCCAGCCGGACATGTTGACGATGCGGATCACCAGGCCGGTGGCCAGCGCAATCGCGCCGACGCTGATCAGCGATTGGGTCCACAACCACAGCGCCAGGGCCGTGGTGCCCACGATCAGCAGGCCGTTCATGCTGGTGATGACCACGTCCATGCTGGTCACCACGCGGCCGGCCAGCTGGGCTTTTTCGGTTTGCTCCTCGATGGCTTCGCGGGCGTATTGCTGTTCGAAGTTGGTGTGGGCGAACAGCTTCAGCGTGGTGATGTTGGTGTAGCCATCGACGATCCGCCCCATGAGCTTGGAGCGGGCATCGGACGACACCACCGAGCGTTCCTTGACCCGCGGTACGAAGTAATACAGCGCGCCGATGTAGGCGGCGATCCACATCAACAGCGGGATCATCAGGCGCCAATCGGCTTCGGCGAACAGCACCAGGGAACTGATGGCATAGATCAGCACGTGCCACAACGCATCCACGGCCTGCACCGCCGAGTCCCGCAGGGAGTTGCCGGTCTGCATGATGCGCTGGGCGATGCGCCCGGCGAAGTCGTTCTGGAAGAAGTTGAGGCTCTGCTTGAGCACGTAGCTGTGGTTCTGCCAGCGGATCAGGCTGGTCATGCTCGGGCTTAGGGTCTGGTGGACCAGCAGGTCATGCAGGGCCACGAAGATCGGCCTGAACACCAGCGCAACCACGGCCATCCACGCCAGTTCAAGGCCGTGGACCTTGAAGAAGTCGGCGCTGGGCGTGGCCTGGGTCAGGTCGATGATGCGGCTCAGGTAGCTGAACAGTGCCACCTCGATCAGCGCGCCGATCAGGCCGACCACCAGCAGCGCGGCGAAGCTGGGCCAGACTTGTTTCAGGTAATAGGTGTAGAAGGGCAGGACGCGGTTCGGCGGGGCCGAGGTCGGCGCGTCGCGAAAGATGTCGATCAGTTTTTCGAAACGGCGATAAACCATGGGTTACATAGCCCGGGCAGGGCTCTCCTTATTTGCTGTGGGCTGCGCGGGATCGCCGACGCCGCCCAGGCTTGCCCTGCGGGTTTAGTCGATGCGCTTGGCCGACTTGATGATCACAGGGTCGATCGGCACGTTTTGCATGCCTTGTTTGGTGGTGGTCTGGGAGTTGACGATGATGTCCACCACGTCCATGCCCTTGACCACCTTGGCGAACACTGCGTAGCCGGCGTCGCGGCCTGGGTCGAGGAAGGCGTTGTCGGCCACGTTGATGAAGAACTGGCTGGTGGCCGAATCCGGGTTGGAGGTGCGGGCCATCGACAAGGTGCCGCGCACGTTATGCAGCCCGTTGCTGGCTTCGTTCTTGATCGGCGCCTTGGTGTCTTTCTGTTGCATCTGCTGGGTGAAACCGCCGCCCTGGGCCATGAATCCCGGAATCACACGGTGGAAAATCGTGTTGTTGTAGAAGCCGCTGTCGACGTACTCAAGGAAGTTCTTGGTACTGATAGGGGCCTTCACCGGGTCCAGTTCGATTTCGATCTGGCCGTTGGTGGTGTCCAGCAAGACGTGTGGCGCCTTGGCCGGTTGCGCGGCCATCAGGTTGGCAGCAAAGAGGACGGAGCCGGCGGCGAGGGCGAGTTTTTTCAGCATGGGTTCAATGATCCTGGGTAGTGGAATCGATAGCGGTCAAGAATTCGAGCAGGGTCTGGTTGAAGCGTTCAGGTTGATCCAGCGGCGTAGCGTGCCGTGAATCGGTGATGACTGCCAGTCGTGCGTCAGGCAATAGCTTTACATAAGCCTCTTTCAGCGCCACCGGGGTGTAGTCGTGATCGGCGCAAATAATGAGGGTTGGACAGGCAACTTGCGCCAGGCGTTCCTGTACGCCCCAGCCGACAATGGCGTCGAAGCTGGCGAGATAAGCACGTTTGTCGTTCGTTGCCCAGCGCCGGGCCATTTCCAGGCGCAGCTCGGCCTGTTCGGGCTTGGGAAACAGCTTGGCGCCGAGGGCCTTACCGATGGTTTCCAGGCTGAGCAGGCGCATCAGGCTCCAGCGCTTGAACCATTGCCAGCAATCATCGGGCGTGCGGACCTTGACCTCGGGGGCACTGTTGACGATGCACAGGCTCTTGACCCGCGCGGGTTCGTCCACGGCCAGTTGGAAACAGATCATGCCGCCCATGGACCAGCCCACCAAGTGCACGGCGCCCAGGTCGAGGTGATCGATCAGCGCGCCCAGGTCAGCGCTGAAACCGCCGATGCTGTAGCGCTCGCGCGGCTTGTCGGAGCGACCGTGGCCACGCACATCCAGCACGATCAGGCGATAACGGGCGGACAGCACGGGGATCTGCTTTTCCCAGTCCCGTGTGCTGGAACCCAGCCCATGGACCAGCACCAAGGGCGCGCCGTGACCATATTCCTCGTAGTGCAGGTTGCAACCTTCGTGCTCGAAATAGGCCATCGGCGAAGTCCTTGTCAGGCTTGTTCAGGGGCGGCGAACGGTGCATCCAACGGCGCGGTGTCAAAGGTGCGCAGCAGTTCGATGAGGATTTGCGTGGCCGGGCCCAAGGGTTTTTCCTTGTTGGAGAACAGATAGAAGGTCGAATTGCGGCTGCCTCCCTGCTCCAAGGGTAGACGCTTGAGCAAGCCTTCCTTGAGTTCTCGTTCGATCATGTGCCGGGGCAGCCAGGCGAATCCCAGGCCACTGCCGACAAACGTCGCGGCAGTGGCGAGGCTGCCGACGGTCCAGCGTTGTTCGGCACCAAGCCAGCCGACGTCCCTGGGCTGTTGGCGGCCGGAGTCGCGGATGACCACTTGCAGATGGCTTTCCAGATCCTGGAAGTTCAGCTCGCGGTTGAGGCGGTGCAGGGGATGCTCGGGATGGGCCACTGCGATGAATTCGACGTCGCTCAATTCCGCGCCCAGGTAACCGGGAATGCTGAAGCCGCTGATGGCCAGGTCGGCCACGCCTTCGAGCAGCACTTCCTCGACGCCGGACAACACTTCCTCACGCAGCCGCACCCGGCAGCCTCGGCTCTGCGGCATAAATGCCGTCAGCGCCCGGACGAGGCGGGCGCTGGGGTAGGCCGCGTCGACCACCAGGCGCACCTCCGCTTCCCAACCTTGCTCCATGTGGTGGGCCAGGTCTTCCAGTTGGCTCGCCTGCTTCACCAGTTGCCGCGAGCGGCGCAACAATACGCCGCCGGCCTCGGTCAGCACGGCCTTGCGTCCATCGATGCGCAGCAGCGGCACGCCGAGCTGGTCCTGCATGCGGGCCACGGTGTAGCTCACCGAGGATTGGGAGCGGTGCAGCACTTCGGCGGCCTGGGCGAAACCACCGTGGTCCACCACCGCCTGCAACGTTCGCCATTGATCAAGGGTCACGCGGGGCGCTTTCATATTGAGCTCCTCTTGTCCTAAGCTGGCGGTCCCTTGGTGGAGACTGCCGAATGAAAAAAATCTGTTGTGCGCTGCTGGCCCTGTTGCCGCTGACCGCCTTTGCCTACCCGATCGACGTGGAAAAACACCTCAACGGCCTGAGCATCGACTACAACGCCTACGACACCGATGCCGACATCGGCTCGATCCAGGTCAACAACTACGGCAGCACCGATGCGGCCTGCAAGGTGGTGTTTCGCAACGGCCCGGAAGCGCCGCGCACCCGCAACATCGAAGTCGCCGCCGGCAAGTTCAAGAACGCCACCGCCAAGTTCAACCGCAACATCATCAAGCTGCGCATCGAGCTGACCTGCAAGCCGAAATAGCCGGCGGCGGGGCAGCGCCATAAAGCTTGCTCCGCTTATAAACGAAAATATCGATGTGTTGCAGCAATTATTTGCGCTTTTTCATCGATATGATCGCGCTTAACCTTCACTCCATCGACTGACAACATTTTCAGATGGAGCCTACAAGCCATGTCCCGCGTCCTGATCATCGAAAGCAGTGCCCGCCAGCAAGATTCTGTTTCCCGTCAACTGACCCAGACCTTTATCAGCCAATGGAAAGCTGCGCATCCGTCCGATGAAATCACCGTTCGCGACCTGGCCGTCAATCCGGTACCGCACCTGGATGCCAACCTCCTGGGCGGCTGGATGAAGCCGGCCGAGCAGCGCAACGATATAGAAAATGCGTCGCTGGAGCGCTCCAACCAACTGACCGACGAACTGCTGGCCGCCGACGTACTGGTGATGGCGGCGCCGATGTACAACTTCGCGATCCCCAGCACCTTGAAAGCCTGGCTCGACCACGTGCTGCGTGCCGGTGTGACCTTTAAGTACACCCCCACCGGCCCCCAGGGTTTGTTGACCGGCAAACGCGCCTTCGTACTCACCGCACGCGGCGGCATTCACGCCGGCGGCGCCTCCGATCATCAGGAACCGTACCTGCGCCAGGTCATGGGTTTCATCGGTATCCATGACGTGACCTTCATCCATGCCGAGGGCATGAACCTGGGCGGCGACTTCCAGGAGAAGGGTTTGAACCAGGCCAACGCCAAGCTTTCCCAGGTCGCCTGAGCCGTTAATCCTCGGGTAATCGCCGAGTGGTCTAGTGACTCGGCGCTTCCCTTCAAACCGTTTTGCGCATCGAACCTCCCTTTGCACTTTTGCTCCTGAGTGCATCAGCCCGATTGAACGCTTTAGCGAGATCGGGCTTTTTTTTGCCTGGGATATTCCATTCGCTGAATGCCCATGTGGGAGCGAGCTTGCTCGCGAAGGCGTCGTGTCAGTCGATGCATTAGCTGCCTGATACTCCGCTTTCGCGAGCAGGCTCGCTCCCACAGGGTCTGTGTAGAGAGGTAATTAGCGACAACCACCAAAACCCGCTATCTTCGCCGCCATTCAAAACGAGGGGCGGTATGGGCTATCTACTGTTTGTGACCTTGATCCAGGCGTTCTCCTTCAGCCTGATCGGCGAATACCTGGCGGGGCATGTCGACAGTTATTTCGCGGTGCTGGTGCGCGTCGTGCTGGCGGGACTGGTGTTCATTCCCCTGACGCGCTGGCGTCAGGTCGAGCCATCGTTCATGCGTGGCATGTTGCTGATCGGCGCTCTGCAGTTTGGCGTGACCTACGTCTGCCTCTATCTGAGTTTCCGAGTGCTGACCGTGCCGGAAGTGCTGCTGTTTACCATCCTTACTCCGCTGCACGTGACCTTGATCGAAGACGCCCTCAATCGTCGCTTCAATCCGTGGGCCTTGATTGCGGCGCTGGTGGCAGTGGCTGGTGCGGCGGTGATTCGCTACGACCGGATCAACCCGGACTTCTTCATGGGCTTCTTGCTGCTGCAACTCGCCAACTTCACCTACGCGGCCGGGCAGGTGTTGTACAAGCACTTGGTGGCGCGTCACCCAAGCGACCTGCCGCATTATCGGCGTTTCGGTTATTTCTATCTCGGCGCGCTGATGGTGGCGTTGCCGGCGTTCCTGCTGTTCGGCAAGGCCGATTTCTGGCCGGAGGCGCCGTTGCAATGGGGCGTGCTGGTCTTCCTCGGGCTGGTCTCCACCGCGTTGGGGCTGTACTGGTGGAACAAAGGTGCCTGCCTGGTCAACGGCGGCACGCTGGCGGTGATGAACAACTTGCACGTGCCGGTGGGGCTGCTGGTGAACCTGCTGATCTGGAACCAGCACGAGGCGCTGGGGCGGTTGCTGCTGGGTGGGTCGGTGATTTTGGCGGCGGTGTGGATCAGTCGGTTGGGGATACGCCAATCTCAGCCTTCACCCTAACCCCTGTGGGAGCGAGCTTGCTCGCGATGGCGCACTATCAGTCAGCATCTATGTTTCTGACACACCGCTATCGCGAGCAAGCTCGCTCCCACAGGGGAATCGGGTTGGCTTCAGACCACCTGCTTCTGCGGCTCCGGCACGTGACTCGCCCCCAGCACCGCCGGCAACAACCCCGCCCGCAGATCCGTGCCGCTCGGCTGCTGGTACAGGCCCAAGCCGAACTCCGGCATCACCGCCAGCAGGTAATCGAAGATATCCCCCTGGATGCGCTCGTAGTCGGCCCACACGGTGGTGCCGGTGAAGCAGTAGATTTCCAGCGGGATGCCCTGTGCGGTGGTCTGTAGCTGGCGCACCATGCAGGTCATGTTCGGCTGGATCTCCGGGTGGCTTTTCAAATAGGCCAGGGCATAGGCGCGGAAGGTGCCCAGGTTGGTCATGCGCCGGCGGTTGGCCGCCATCGCCGCGACGTTGCCCTGGGCTTCGTTCCAGGCCTTGAGTTCGGCCTGTTTGCGGCCCATGTAGTCGGTCAGCAGGCGAACCTGGGACAGGCGCTGCTCTTCGTCATCATGCAGGAAGCGCACGCCGCTGGCATCGATGAACAGGCTGCGCTTGATCCGTCGTCCGCCGGATTGCTGCATGCCGCGCCAGTTCTTGAACGACTCGGACATCAATCGCCAGGTCGGGATCGAGACGATGGTCTTGTCGAAGTTCTGCACCTTGACCGTGTGCAACGTGATGTCCACCACATCGCCGTCGGCGCCGACCTGTGGCATTTCGATCCAGTCGCCGACCCGCAGCATGTCGTTGCTGGTCAACTGCACGCTGGCGACGAACGACAGCAGCGTGTCCTTGTAGACCAACAGGATCACCGCCGACATCGCACCCAAGCCCGACAGCAGCAACAGGGGCGAGCGGTCGATCAGGGTGGCGACGATGATGATCGCGCCGAACACATACAGCACCATTTTCGTCAGCTGCACATAGCCTTTGATCGAGCGGGTGCGTGCGTGTTCGGTGCGGGCGTAGACGTCCAGCAGGGCGCTGAGCAAGGCACTGATGGCGAGCAACATGAACAGGATGGTGAAGGACAGCGCGACATTGCCGAGGAAAACCGTGCTGGTCTTGCTCAGCCCCGGCACCAGGTGGAGGCCGGACTGAATGATCAGCGACGGCGTCGTCTGCGCCAGGCGATGAAAGACTTTGTTCTGGCGCAGGTCGTTGACCCAGTGCAGGGCCGGTTGCCGGCCGATCAGCTTGGCGCCGTGCAGGATCAGGTAGCGCGCCACGCGCCCGAGCACCAATGCGATCGTCACCAGCAGCGCCAGCGCAAGGCCGGAATGCAGCAGCGGATGTTGATCCAGGGCGCCCCAGAAATCCTGGAGGTTGAGCCAGAGTTGTTTGATATCCATGGGCGAGACGGTTCTTCTGTGAGCGCGATGGGGCGAATTAGAGCATTTAAGCGCCGCGAAGTGACCGTTGATCGTCAATCCTATGATCAAAACACGCTGATTTGCTGCCGTTTGCACAAAGAAACTCGGCCTTCGCGCTCGAAACCGTTACCCTATGCAGCTGTTTTTTTGCATTTCTTCGAGGTAGCACCCGTGTTTTCCCAATTCGCCCTGCACGAACGCCTGCTCAAAGCCGTGGCCGAGCTTAAATTTGTCGAGCCAACGCCGGTGCAGGCAGCGGCTATTCCGCTCGCGCTCCAAGGGCGTGACCTGCGGGTGACGGCGCAAACCGGCAGCGGCAAGACCGCCGCGTTCGTGCTGCCGATCCTCAACCGCCTGATCGGCCCGGCCAAGATCCGCGTCAGCATCAAGACCCTGATCCTGCTGCCGACCCGTGAACTGGCCCAGCAGACCTTGAAGGAAGTGGAGCGCTTCTCGCAGTTCACCTTCATCAAGTCCGGCCTGATCACTGGCGGCGAAGACTTCAAGGTCCAGGCCGCCATGCTGCGCAAGGTGCCGGACATTCTGATCGGTACACCGGGACGGATGATCGAGCAACTGAACGCCGGCAACCTCGACCTCAAGGAAGTCGAAGTGCTGGTGCTGGACGAAGCCGACCGTATGCTGGACATGGGCTTTGCCGAAGACGTGCAGCGCTTGGTGGACGAATGCGTCAATCGCCAGCAGACCATGCTGTTCTCTGCCACCACCGGCGGTTCGGGCTTGCGCGAGATGATCGCCAAGGTGCTGAACAACCCTGAGCATTTGCAGCTCAACGCGGTCAGCCAACTGAACTCCACCACCCGCCAGCAGATCATCACCGCTGACCACAACCAGCACAAAGAGCAAATCGTGAACTGGTTGCTGGCCAACGAGACCTACGAAAAAGCCATCGTCTTCACCAACACCCGGGCCATGGCCGACCGCATCTACGGTCGCCTCGTTGCCCAGGAATACAAGGCGTTCGTGCTGCACGGCGAGAAAGACCAGAAGGACCGCAAGCTGGCCATCGACCGCCTGAAGCAGGGCGGCGTGAAAATCCTCGTCGCCACCGACGTCGCTGCCCGTGGCCTGGACGTGGATGGCCTGGACATGGTCATCAACTTCGACATGCCCCGCAGCGGCGATGAATACGTGCACCGCATCGGTCGTACCGGTCGTGCCGGCAACGACGGCCTGGCGATCTCGCTGATCTGCCACGGCGACTGGAACCTGATGTCGAGCATCGAGCGCTACCTCAAGCAGAGCTTCGAACGCCGCACCATCAAGGAAGTCAAAGGCACGTATGGCGGACCGAAAAAGGTCAAGGCATCGGGCAAGGCCGTTGGCGTGAAGAAGAAAAAGGTCGACGCCAAGGGCGACAAGAAAAAAACCGGCGCCAAGGCCCCGACCAAACGCAAGACCGCCAACCGCCCGAAGACCGACGCCCCGTCGCTGGTCAGCAAGGACGGCATGGCCCCGCTCAAGCGCCGCAAGCCAGAGGCGCCGGCGGCTGAGTGAGTTGGCGTTAGCGCTTCATGAAAAAACCGGACCTTGGGTCCGGTTTTTTTATGCACAGATGAATCTGACACGACGCCCGTGGCGAGGGGATTTATCCCCGCTGGGGCGCGAAGCGGCCCTAAATCTGGCAACCCGGTATGTCAGATTAATCGGGAGGGCCGCTTCAGCCCAGCGGGGATAAATCCCCTCGCCACAAAAGCTGGTCATGCCTGACTCAGCGATCACTCCGCCTTCTTCTGCGCCTCTTCCAACTCCTGCAGACGCTTGTCGATCAACTGGCACTTGTCCGGCAGATCCTTGCTGGAAGTCCCCAGATCCATGGCTTGCAGTTCGTCATTCATTTCCTTGGCCTTGGACGGGTCCTGCTCGGTGAGCTTGGCGACCTTGTCCGCCAGTTGCTCGCGCTTGAGGGTGGCTTCTTCAGGCGTGCAGGTGGCCCAGGCGGGCAGGGCGCAGGCGAGGGTGGCGGCGAGAGTGAGTTTGATGAGGGTTTTCATGGCTCGGGCCTCGTATTCCTTTGTTGGGCGGATATCCGGTTGAGGCTGGGGGCGGGTGGAAAGTTCATTGATTTACCATTTAGAAAATCCCGCTTTTGGCTTGTTGCGCCAGCAGTTTCTTTGCCTGTCCGCCGGCAGCAGGCGAGTCGAGAAGCGCATCCCTTCGATAAACCTATCAGTAGAAGCCTCGCACCAGCAGCATAACCGCACCGATGAAAACCACGCCCTCCATTAAAAGTGAATGCCCGCCCGGTGTCACATTGCGTAATAAACGGCGGGCGACAAACGCCCCGGGTACGGTTGCCAATCCGATCAAAAGCCCGCCCAGCACCAGTTTGGCGTCGAGCTGCTGGAACCCTCCGAATACGGCTACCTTGACCAGTCCCATCGTCAAAGAGATGACCGCATCGGTTGCAATGAGAGGAGCGCCGTATAGCCCCGACGACAAGAGGATGGTGCTGAGTACTGGACCAGTTCCAGTCATTGCCCCATTGACGAGGCCAAACCCCGCGCCGCAAACGCCTTCTCCCAGGCTTCCAAGAGCGTGGTTGGATGACGAACGCAACCGTCGGAACAAGATGCTGCAAAACATGACCCCGCTGAGCAGGACGCAAATCCATCGTGAGGACAGCAGGGTGTAGCTGTAAGCACCCAAGGCGCAACAAGGCAAGCCCGCGCACAGCAGTCTTTTGACGTGTACCCACTCGATAGCCCGCCAAAACGCCCAGGCTCGGCTACCGTTAGTCAGGACCATGCCGACCGCCATTAGGGGGATCACGTTCTCAACGCCAACAATAGGCACCAGTGCGATGGGCAGGATCAATCCCGTCCCGAAGCCTGAAACGCCTCCGATCAGGGATGCAAAGAATGCAACGGCGGCGATCACTACTGCCTCGTACAGGCCAACGTTTCCCAACTGCAACCCCCCTCTATTCTCCCGACCGTGTCTGGCATGATTAAGCAAAGTCCGGCTGCTGCTACAACGTTCAAGCAAAAAGGGAACAGATTTGAATGGCAACTACTTATCCTTCTTCGGGTATCCATTCTTCCTGACTTCGGTCCTGGTGATCGACGTCTTTTCATCAGTATGGGGTAAGGCTTGGGTCTTCGTTTTATAGCGCACGGCTCAACTGTTGATGCTGTGCTTGTAGAACCTGGTCTGTACCCAGAGTCCATTTTGCTTTCCGCGCATGTGAAAAACGGCGACCCGAAGGTCGCCCGTTTTCGTTATTCAGCAGCTTGCGCTCGCAGCCGTCTCCCAATCACATCCAACACATCACACCCATCGCGCAGCGATATCGTCAGCAGCTTGCAAAAATCAGAAAGCACAACCGTATCGGAGCTGATGTCCGAACGGAACGCGATGTTTTCCAGCAGCTGGGTCACGGTGCGGATGCGGTAGTCGGCGGTTTCGAAGAGTACGTCGAGTGGGGCTTCGGTTTCGATGAGGAGGGTGGCAGGCGTGCAGTCGACGCCAGTGATGGGCATGTATCTGGTCATAGCAAGAGCCTCGGAAGTTGATGAGCCTCTCTGTTGATGCGAGTCGCCAAACCCGGTCGTCTTTTTGAGCGACGAGGGACTATAGGCTGGCCCGGTCCAGTGCCACAAGACACCGCTTTCCGAGCTTCGTGTAGGACGTTTGGCCTGGCATTTGTCGGCTTAAAGCAAGCGACTGCTACGCAGTCGAGCGGGGGCAAGCTCCCTCGCCACGGGGCGGTGCTCGGCTTGAAGATTGTGCTTATCCGCATCGTTAGCCGCAGGGGTTGGCCTCTTAGTGTCCGTTGGGATGTGGATAAGTCCTCGTTTCTTCCACTACGAGCTGTTTTGTCATCTGTCTATTTGTAGGAAGTTTCAACCTTCGAGCGAGATCCTTCGTACTTCTATAGGGGACGCGTCTGATTTCAGAAGGACGGTTTCGACAGTAGTCTCTTTGGTCAGAGGTGCGCCGCGTCGAACCATTGGCCGGATCAGTATGTGGCTGGCGCGGTTGGCTACACCGAACGGCGAGGCGATGAGATCCGCATGCCTCCGCCCGATAGCTACGAAATAGGAGGCATACGTTATGTCGAAAACATCGAAAACTGACTGGGAGCGCTTGGCCAAGTTGGATGATGCGGACATCGATACCAGCGATATCCCCGAATTGGATGAGAACTTCTTCCGTCGCGCCGAGCTGCGTGTGTCGGTAAAGCAGGCGGTGACTATTCGCCTTGATGCCGATGTGGTTGAGTGGTTCAAGGGGCAGGGTGCGGGTTATCAAACACGCATCAATCAGCTTCTTCGGCAATACATGCAGGCTCAGCAGGGCCATCGTCGGTGAGCAAATCAATGACAACGGGCGACTGAGAAGTCGCCCGTTGTCATTGATTCTGTTAGCGGCGCTCGCAGGTCTTCCGATTCGATCAATCCTCTCGCGTGGCGCTGTGGTTAAGGCAAAACTGGCGACTGCTGCGCAGTCGAGCGGGAGCAAGCTCCCTCGCCACGGGGACCGGGCTCGACTGGGCTGCTTGGCGCATCAGCTGTGGCAGCAACCACGCGGCTTGGCCTCTTCGTACTTATCATGATGCCGCACCCAATCCATGATCTCGTCTTCATTGCGGCCCTTGGGCGTGAGGTCGAGGTAGTTGTAGGTGCCGACCAATATGTCCAGGCCGCGGGCGTAGGTGGAGTAGGTGTGGAAGATGTCGCCGGCTTCGTTGCGATAGAAGACGCTCAGGCCTGGGAGTTCGCCTTCGGTGGTGTCGGTTTTTTCGTAGTTGTAGGTGGCTATTCCAGCGGCGGTGTCTTCGGTTTTAAAGCTGACACCGAAGTCATAGTTGAAGTCGCAGCCATGCGATGAAACCCAGTCGAAGGCCCAGCCCATGCGACGCTTGAAGGGTTGGAATTCAGCGAAGGGCGCGCGGGACACGGCCACCACGGCGACATCGTGGTGGGCCAGGTGTTGGTTGGCGCCGTCGATGTGGTCGGACAGGAACGAGCAGCCTTGGCAGCCTTCGGTCCAGCCGGGGCCGAACATGAAGTGGTAGATGATCAGTTGGCTGCGGCCGCCGAACAGGTCGGCGAGGCTCAGTTCGCCGTGGAGGCCTTGGAAGCGGTAGGGTTTGTCGATTTTTACCCAGGGCAGGGCGCGGCGTTCGGCGCTGAGTTTGTCTCGTTCGCGGGTGAAGGCTTTTTCGTGGGCCAGGTGTTCGCGGCGGGCGGCGAGCCATTCTTCACGCGAGACGACCTGATGGTGCTCGATGTTCATGGGGCTTCTCCTCAGGGATGGATATACCGACGATTGCAAAAGTTAGTCGTTTGGCTGGCGGCGGATTCGACAAACCGTTGGTCGGCTTGTGGATATGGGCGGTCGAAAACCCGGCTGAACGGCGCTGAACCGCTTCGGTCACACGTTAGGTAGGCATCTCTCTCTTAAGCTTTAGAGGATGGACCAGGATGACGACTTATAACTGGGACTTGATCGAACGGTTGCTCCACGAAGTGCAGAACGGCGCCGGCCACAGTTTCACCCCTCGGCCTTATGCGGAGCAGCACGCGGCGGAAAAGGCGGCTCAGGGCGAGGAAATCGAGAACCTCGATCATCTGAAAGCGGTCGCTGGGGAGTACGAAAAATTACTGCTGGAGCGTGGGTATATCGAGCCCCGGCCAGAGGAGGAGGGCGGCAATGGCGAGAATTTTGTGCTGACACCACGCGGCTCGCGGTTGTTGAGCCTGATCGACAGCAGCATTCCGGGCAATGATCATCCGCGCCAGGTGCTGGATGAGCAGGAAGATGCGCTGGATGAGTTTACCTTTGATGATCTGGCTTCGAAGGCGCAGATTGCCTGATGGTCTGCGCTGAACCCTGTGGGAGCGAGCTTGCTCGCGATAGCGGTCTGACATTCAACTGATGTGTTGCCTGTTCAGCCACTATCGCGAGCAAGCTCGCTCCCACATTGGATTTACAGTGGTTTTACGAGCGTGCTGCCTTCAAGCATTTCAGATCACTGAAATCCTTCTTCACCCCATCAATCTTCTGCAACAACCGTTCACGCTGCGCCGGGGTGCTGTTGGCCATCAGGTCCACCAGCAGGCTGCGGGCCTGGGCTTCGGTTTTGTTGTAGGCCTCGCGGTAAGCGGGCGTCCATAGGCTTTCGCGGTTTACCAGCAGTTGCTCGATACGTTTCGGGAAGTTGGGGCTGTGGCGCTGGGCGACGGCTTCGCTGAACTGGTTTTGCCAGTGGGCGCGGTTGGCGATCCATTGCTGGTTCTGGTCGCCCAGGGCGGTGGACCAAGCCATCACCCGCTGGCGCTGTGCGTCGTTGATCGGGCCGATCCAGTCGTCGAGGCGTTTCTCCATGCGCTCGGCGCGCTCCTTGATCTGTTGTTCTAAAGTCGGCTTGAGGTATTCACGCTGCCGCTTGCGCTGGTCCTTGACGAACGCGGCGTCCATGTCGGCGACCTGCTCGTTGCTCAGGCCCTGCAATAACTCGATGGCCGAAGGTGTGATCTCCCGGGCGGTCTCGGCGATCGCGGCCTTGGCCTCGCGCGTGCGCTGCTGCAAGGCTTCATCAGTCACCTGGTTGGTCTGCACCATGGTCTTCAGGCGATCGAGCCAATCCAGGTAGCCGGGCAGTTGCGTGGTGCAATGCCAGCTCAAGTGCTCCTTGAGGCGATCGTCGAACCAGTCTTTTTGCTGACCGTTGATCTCCAGGTAATCGTTGAGTGTCCAGGGAATGATCAGGTCGAGGTTGCGGTAGGCCAGGCCAACACGGCTGCAAGCGGTGAGTGTCAGCAGCAGGGCGATGAACATGGCGGTGCGTACTAACCAGCGCGACATGAGCGAGTCCTTGCGAAAGCGGAGGTGCTTTGTTTGAGCATGGCAGGCGCGCGGCAGTTCAGCCGATTGAATAAGTAACGCTTAGTAAAAAGGATGGGCCATCTTCAGGGTCAGCAGGCTATCGCATTCGCTGTTGTGGCCGGAGTACGCCGAGCAGCTGCTACCGCTGAGGCTTGAGTCGCTGTAGATCAGGTCCAGGTCGATGCCCCGCCACGGTCGGGAGATTTTCAACGACCAGTCGCTGAAACTGCCTACATAACCATTCTCCACCGAGACGGGGTTATTGAGTTGGTGGGTGGTGTATTTGGCGCTGATGCCGATGCCGAAGGGCACGTTGCCACCGAGGTCGGCAAACAGGGTGCTGTTCTGTTTGTCCGGGTCGTTGCTCAACGCCGCACCGAAGCGGCTGCCGAGGATGGTCAGGCCGCCGTAGAATTCCTGGCTGTCGAGGGTGTCGACGGTGGGGTAGCTGTAGTGGATCAGGCCGACTTCGTAGCCCAGGGTCTGGTCGAAAGGGTGTTTGAAGCCCATGTAGGAATCGACTTCAAGGTCGGCGGAGTAGCCGGCACTGGGAGACCATTGTCCGACGTACCAGCCACTGTCGTGGCTCAGGTCCAGGCCGCCGTGGAACGAGCCGGTGCTCGACGGTGTGACCAGGCCTTGGGCCATGCTGCGGCTGGGGGTGGTGCCGAGCTTGAGGTCGAAGTCACCGAGCTCGCGCTGGAATACCTGCCCATAGGCAAAGGGGCAAGCGAGCAAGCTGAACGTCAGCAGGACAACAGGAATGCGCATGCTTCACTCCATCAATAGCGAGGAGCAGGGAACCGTAACCAAGCTGGAACGCTTGAGCTAGAGAGGTGCAAGCATACCGGCGAATGTTCGGCAGCGATGGCCGTTCGTCGATTTCTGCGGGAATGGATTTAAGGAGAGGGGTTCCAGCCCAAGCGCTTCGGGATTCAAAGCGCTTTGGGACCAGGTGACGCGGGGGATTACTTCTTGCCCAGGCTGATCTGCTTGGACGGACCGAAGGTCTGGCCGCTGACACCTTTGGCAATCTGCTGGATTTCACCGCCGGACTTGAGGAACGCAGCGATCTGGTCGTTGATCGACTCGCTGGTTTCAACGGCTGGAGCTGGCTTTGCTTTGCTGTTGGATGCTTTTACGCGCATGACGGCCATTAACCTATGGATAATTAATTGGGCCAGGCATCGTACAGGAAATACTTGACAATTGCTTGGCAAATATCCCCTTTGATTATTTTCGGCAAGGCCTGAATATTGACCGATTCATGCCTGTTTATTACCGCTAAGCCACTGTTTTTAAATAACAACCGTGCCTTTTATTCAAAGCTGAAGCGGCACGGCTCGAGCCCTTCGCCGTCTGACGAATGGCTTTGTCAAGGCGAAAACCCTTGAAAATCAAGGCCTACACGGTCAGATCCTTCAACGTCACGAATCGCACCGCAAAACCGGGTAGAATGCCGCCCACGCAATGAGGGTATTTGGAAATGGCTTTAGTCGGGCGCTACAACAGTTTGCAAGTGGTTAAACACACCAACTTCGGTTTATACCTGGACGGCGGTGCGGACGGTGAAATCCTCCTGCCCAACCGTTATATCCCCAAGGATATTCCCAGTGAAGATGAAGACTGGCTCAATGTTTTCATTTATCTGGACAGCGACGACAAACTGATCGCCACCACGGAAAAACCGAAAGTCCAGGTTGGGGAATTCGCCAGCCTGAAAGTGGTTGAAGTCAACAGCATTGGCGTGTTCCTGGACTGGGGCCTGCCGAAGGATCTGCTGCTGCCGTATTCCGAAGAAAAACGCCAGCTGACGGCGGGCGAGTACTGCGTGGTGCACGTCTACCTCGACAAGCACACCCGCCGCATCACCGCCACCGCGCGGTTGGATCGTTATCTGGACAAGACCCCGGCCAACTACACGGCTGGGCAGGAAGTTGATTTGCTGGTTGCCGAAGCTACCGACATGGGCTTCAAGGCGATCATCAATAACAAGCACTGGGGCTTGATCCACAAGAACGAAATCTTCAAGTTCATGCGCGCCGGCAAACAGGAAAAGGGTTTCATCAAGGAGATCCGTCCGGACGGCAAGATCAGCTTGAGTTTGCAGCCGGTGGGTCAGGAAGCGGCCACCAGCCTCAACGCGAAGATCCTCGCCAAGTTGCGTGAAAACAACGGCACGCTGCCGGTCAGCGACAAGAGCGACCCGGTGTTGATCAGCAGTCTGTTTGGCGTGAGCAAGGGCAACTTCAAGAAGGCCATTGGTGCGCTGTACAAGAACGGGCAGATTGTCATTCATGCTGATCGTATTGAGTTGACTTGATCGTTAGGCCGAGCAAACCACCGTTGGCTAGGTCATCCTGTGGCGAGGGGATTTATCCCCGCTGGGCTGCGAAGCAGCCCTGATTCGAACGCCTCGGTGTACCTGCCAGATTGAGTGGTTATTTTTGGGGCTGCTCCGCAGCCCAGCGGGGATGAATCCCCTCGCCACAAATTTTCGCTGTATACAAAACTCCTTGCACCTTAACCATGCACCCGCGCCCCGTTCGTGGGCGTTCTGTTGTGCTCGTTCGGTTTTTACCTGCGCTGAAAAGCGCGGTTTGTCTCGTATCCAGCGCCTATGGCACGCATTCTGCGTAGTAGCCCGTATACAAACCACGCCGGCTCCCGTGCGCAGTGTGGTGGACAATCAAACTCGGGGGCACGGCGGCACCCAACAGGAGCCCCGCAATGTCCGAGCAATTGCCCAACGGCTACAGCCCCCGTCTCTATAACGAAGACCTCGGCCCGCTGCCGCAGAAATGGAATTGGTACAACATCTTCGCGTTCTGGATGAGTGATGTGCACAGCGTCGGCGGCTATGTGTTTGCCGCCAGCCTGTTCGCCTTGGGCCTGGCGAGTTGGCAGGTGCTGATCGCGTTGCTCGGCGGGATTTGCATCGTGCAATTGATCGCCAATCTGGTCGCGAAGCCGAGTCAACAGGCGGCGGTGCCTTATCCGGTCATTTGCAGGCTGGCATTTGGCGTGTTCGGGGCGAATATCCCGGCGGTGATTCGCGGGCTGATCGCGGTGGCCTGGTATGGGATCCAGACGTACCTGGCGTCAAGTGCGCTGATCATCGTAGTCCTGCGGTTTTTTCCTTCGATGGAAGCCTACGCGACACCTCATTTTGCCGGCTTGTCCTACCTGGGCTGGTTCGGTTTCCTCAGCCTGTGGTTCGTCCAGGCATTGGTGTTCTGGACAGGCATGGAGTCGATCCGTCGCTTCATCGACTGGGCAGGGCCGGTGGTGTACGCCGTGATGTTCCTGTTGGCCGGTTGGATTGTCTGGAAGGCTGGTTGGAGCAACATCAGTTTTACCCTGGCGGAAAAGTCCCTATCCGGTTGGCAGGCATTCGGCCAAGTGATCGTGGCGACGGCCCTGGTGGTGTCCTACTTTTCGGGTCCGACCTTGAATTTCGGCGATTTCAGTCGGTACTGCCGGAGCATGTCCGACGTACGTCGTGGAAATTTCTGGGGCCTGCCGGTGAATTTCCTGGCGTTCTCCCTGGTGACCGTGGTGATTGTTTCCGGCACGTTGCCGGTGTTTGGAGAAATGCTCCACGACCCGATCGCCACCGTGGCGCGCATCGACAACAACGTCGCCGTCCTGCTGGGCGCCTTTGCCTTCGTCACCGCGACCATCGGCATCAACATCGTCGCGAACTTCGTGTCCCCGGCCTTCGACTTTGCCAACGTCGCGCCGAGCAAGATCAGTTGGCGCGCCGGCGGGATGATTGCGGCGGTGGCCTCGATTTTCATCACGCCGTGGAATCTGTTCAACAACCCTGAAGTGATCCACTACACCCTGGACGTGCTGGCGGCGTTTATCGGCCCGTTGTTTGGCATCCTGCTGGTGGATTACTACCTGATCAAGAAGCAGCAGATCGACGTCGATGCGCTGTTCAACGACGGCCCGACTGGACGTTATTACTACAACGGGGGGATCAACTGGACAGCGGTGAAGGCGTTGATCCCGGCGACGCTGATGGGCGTGGCAATCACGTTCACGCCGTTTCTCCAACCGATGGCCAACTTTGCCTGGTTCACCGGCTGCTTCCTTGGCGGTGTGTTGTATTTCGCCTTGGCGCGACGCGAACCTTTCCCACAGCTGAACACATCGCTGAACCCGGCCGGCCAGGCCTGATCACCGCAGGACGGTCTGGGCGCAGCGTTCGACCGCGCTTCGGTTGGCGGGCCGCAGCAACAGGCCGCCCGCCAGCACCAGGCCACTGCCTGCGATGATCAGTGCGGGTTGCAAGCCGCCGCTGAAATGGCTGCTCAGCGCCGCCAGCAACGGTCCGCTGAGCTGGCCGATGGCGAAACACGCGGTCAGCAGACCGATGTTGCGCTGGATGGCATGGGGCGCCAGTTCTCGGGAACGCAACACCATCAATTGCATGCAAGCCAGGAATGGCGTGCCACACAGGATCACGCCCAGCGCCAATCCCGCGCCGCTGCCCAGCAGGCAGGCAAAGACGCCAGCAGCTTGCAGCCACAAGGTCGCCATCAACCAGCGGCTGGTGGTGTTCGGGTTGGGCCGGCGCAGGCTCACCAACAGCACGCCGATGGCTGCGGCCAGGCCGAAGCAAGGCCAGAACAGGTCTGCCTGCCATTGCCCGTGGAACTGTGCGGAAGCCATCTGCGACAGGAAGGTCGCCGGAATGATATAGCCAACGCCATACAAGGCATAAACCACGCAGAGCCGGGCGATGCCGCGGTGGTTGGCCACGGTGGTTGGCGCTGCAACAGTGGCCGTAGGCACGGGTTTCGGCAGGGCCGGCAGGATCACCAGCAACATCAACAGCGCCGCCCCGGCGTATACCAGCCACAAGATGTCGGATGTATGGCCCAACAGGTTCGAGCCAAGGGCCAACAAGCCTGTCAGAAAAATTCCCAAGCCAGGTCCGGCGAATACCAGTGCGCCCAGCCGTGGTCGCCCCGTCGCCGCAGCCAAGGGTTGGCTCAGGGCAGTAATCATCACCATCACCCAGGCGCTCGCCACGCCCGTGCCGAAGCGCAACGCCAGGTGCGGCCAGAAGCCCCAGGCCCAGAACGACGCCAGGGTTAACAGCACGCACAACCACAGGCCGCCGAGCAACCGTCGCTGCACCTGTTCCGGACGGCGGGCGAACATGGCGTCGAGCGCGCCGAGCAGATAACCGAGGTAGTTGGCAGCGGCGATCAGACCGGCGGCGGTCAAGTCCACCTGACCTTCGCCGATCAAATGAGGTAACTGCGGTGTGAGGGCGAAGCGGCCAATGCCCATGGCCATCATCAGGGCAATGAAGCTGGCGAGCAGGCGAATCAAGGGCGACATGGTCGATCTCCGGCGTCGAGGTGATTGACCGTCAGGCTAGGACCGATTGACTTTCATTAAAAATGAATAATAGTGAGCAACTTGTTCGTTTTTGGAGAAGGTTGTGGAGTTCAGCCAGTTACGTATTTTCCAAGCGGTGGCCGAAGAGGGTTCCATCACTCGGGCCGCCGAGCGTCTGCACCGGGTGCCGTCGAACCTGTCGACCCGGCTCAAGCAGCTGGAAGAGCAGTTGGGCGTGGATCTTTTCCTAAGGGAGCGTCAGCGATTGCAGTTGTCGCCTGCGGGAAAAGTCCTGTTGGACTATGCGACCAAGCTGTTCGCCTTGCATGACGAAGCCCACGCGGCGGTGCAGGGCGGCCAGCCGGCCGGGGATTTTGTCCTGGGCACGATGTACAGCACGGCGGCGACGCATTTGCCGGACCTGCTGGCGGCTTATCACCGGGCTTATCCGGCGGTGAACCTGCAAGTGCAATCGGGACCGAGTGGGGAGTTGCTTGAAGGCCTGCTCACCAATCGCCTCGATGCGGCGCTGGTGGACGGCCCGCTGGAGCTGGCGGGGTTGGATGGCGTGCCGTTGTGCGACGAGCGGTTGGTGTTGATCACTGAGACCGATCATCTGCCGGTGCGCAGTGCGCTGGATGTGCAGGGCCGTGCGGTGTTCACTTTCCGGCGTGGCTGTTCCTATCGGATGCGCCTGGAAGCCTGGTTCGCCCACGACCATGCAACCATGGGCCGGGCGATGGAGATCGAGTCATACCAGGGAATGCTGGCCTGTGTGATTGCCGGCTCCGGGGTGGCGCTGATGTCCGAGTCGATGCTCGCCAGCCTGCCGGGGCGCGAACGTGTCATGGTGCATCCGCTGGCCGAGCCGTTTGCCAGTGCGACGACGTGGTTGATGTGGCGCAAAGGCATGGTCGGCGCCAACCTGAACGCCTGGATTGAATTGCAACAACAAGCCTGGCCGCGTGCGCCAATGATCCCGGCGCAATCGGCTTGAACTCACCACCTGGGATTTGGATCAATTCAGTAACAGATCATTGCAATCTGTAACGAGCATTGAACAGGACTTCGGACTATTATCAGTGCGAAGGGGCCACAGAAATCTGCCGCTCGCACCACCTGAGGGGGCACCACGATGAAAGAGAAAATCCAGAACTGGCTTCATGACCTGGGTGTCGCGCTTGGCCTGATCGAGCCGCCCATGCAGCCGATACCGATCCGCACTGACGACGAGCAACGTCGCCGCCAGCCGCGCCGCCGGTAAACCCACCAGGAATTTGGAGAGATCGCAGTTCCGGACCATTTCAATCGAGATGGCCCGGAACTGCGATCTTTTTATTGGCGGCGCGAACACCTGTGGCGAGGGGATTTATCCCCGCTCGACTGCGCAGCAGTCGCAAACAGGGTCAAGAGTATTTTCTGAAAGATAGGAAAGGCTTAAACAGGGCAGCTTCGCAGCCCTGCGGGGATGAATCCCCTCGCCACAAGTGTGTTCGGCTCGATTCAGTTTCGATCAAGCCGCCTTGGCCACCACATTCGACCTTGGCGACAGCAAACTCACCAGCACGAAACTCACCAACGCCACGCTCAGGCTGTAATAGATCGGCGTGTTCGCATCCAAACCATCCTTGAACATGAAGAACAACGCCGTCACGAAGCCCAGCGACATGCTGCTGATCGCGCCTGCGGTGGTCGCGCGTTTCCAGTAGATGGCACCGATCAGCGGGATCAGCATGCCGCCCACCAGCAGGTTGTACGCCAGCGTCAGGGCGCTGATCACATCGCTGACCACCAGGGCGATCGCCAGGACAACCCCGCCCAACAGCAAGGTCGCGATGCGGTTTTCATGGACGTCGCCGTTACCGCTTTCACGACCTTGGCGCAGACGCGGCAGGAGATCCTGGACGACGGTGGTGGAGGCCGCCAGCAGTCCCGCCGCCGCGGTGGACATCAGCGCCGCGAGGGCAGCGGCGATGACGAGGCCGCGGATCCCGTTGGGCAAGCTGTGTTGCACCACGCTGGCGAAGGCGTTGTTGACGTTTTCCAGGTCCGGCAGCAACACCTTGGCCGCCATGCCGATCAGCGCACCGGCCAGGCCGTAGAGCACGCAGTACAGGCCGGCGGCGGTGCCGGCGACTTTGGCCACGCCTTCGCTGCGGGCGGTGAATACCCGCTGCCAGATGTCCTGGCCGATGAAGATGCCGAAAAAGTAGATCAGGAAGTACGTGACGATGGTGTCCCAGCCAATCGCGGTGAAATCGAAATAGCGCGCCGGCAAGGCCGCCACCATCGCGTCCCAGCCACCGGCGTCACTGATGGACATCGGCATCAGCAAGAACACCAGGCCGATGGTCATGATCAGGAACTGCACGATGTCGGTCAGGGTCAGCGACCACATGCCGCCGATGGTGGAATACAACACCACTACGCCGCCGCCCACCAGGATCGAAACCCAGAAGGGCAGGCCGAACAGCACTTGCATGACCGTGCCGATGGCGATGGTCGACGTGGCGCCGATCATCAGCGCGTAGACCAGCATGATCAGTGCGCTGGCATGGCGCGCGGCCGGGTTGTAGCGGCGCTCCAGCACCTGGGTCACGGTGTAGATCTTGAGCTTGAGCAACGGCTTGGCGAGGAACAGGCTCAGCCCGACGATGCCCAGGCCGATGGCGCCGCACAACCAGAACCCGGAAATGCCATGGACATAGCCCAGGCGCACGGTGCCGATGGTCGATGCGCCGCCGAGCACGGTGGCGGCCATGGTGCCCAGGTAGAAGCCCGGGCCGAGGTTGCGCCCGGCGACGAGGTAGTCGTCACGGGTCTTGGCGCGGCGCATGCCGTACCAGCCGAGGGCGATCATGCCGGTGGCGTAGATGAGAACGACGATTAAATCCAAGGCCATGATGGCGTGTCTCCGATTTGTCTTTTTTATAGGAAGTCGAGATGGCGCCATGGACAGATGGAGTTGTGGCGAGGGGATTTAGCGAAACGTCGCACCGCCCCGCTGGGCTGCGAAGCAGCCCCAAAACAGCCAACTCAATCTATCAGGCACACCGAGATGTCAGGGTTTGGGACCGCTGCGCGCTCCAGCGGGGATAAATCCCCTCGCCACAGGTCCAGTGCTCGGCGAGACAGCATCATTGCTCCGCGGATCTTGCGGTCCATAAACCGCCGCCGGTTCCGGAAACAGCCCCAGCAACGCCAGGTACACCGCCGACGCCAGCCCGAGGGTCACCGGCAGGCTGATGTCGATCCCTCCGGCCAGTTCACCCATCGGCCCGACGAATTGCCCCGGCAGGTTGACGAAGCACAGCCCCACCAGTGCGCTGGGGATCCATGCTCCCAATCCGCGCCAGTTCCAGCCATGGCTGAACCAGTAGCGCCCGCCGGTTTCGCCGCGGGTGAACACCTGCAGGTCATCCGGGCAGTAGAAGCCACGGCGCACCAGCAGGCCGATGATCATGATCACCATCCACGGCGTGGTGCAGGTGATGATCAGCACGGCGAAGGTCGACACGCTTTGCACCAGGTTCGCCGCGAAGCGACCGATGAAGATGAAGGCAATCGACAGCACGCCGATCAGCAGCGTCGCCTTGACCCGCGACAGCAGCCGTGGGAACACGCTGGACATGTCCAGCCCGGTGCCATACAGCGACGTGGTGCCGGTGGACATGCCGCCAATCACCGCGATCAGGCACACCGGCAGGAAGAACCAGCCCGGCGACACCGCCAGCAGCCCGCCCACGTAGTTGTTGGCCGCGATGTAGTCCGGCGCCTTGATCGCCACGATGGTGGCAGTGGAGAGGCCGAACAGGAACGGGATCAGCGTCGCCAACTGCGCGGCGATCACCGCCAGCATGATGTGCGGCTTGGGCGTGTTTCGCGGGATGTAGCGCGACCAGTCACCCAGGAAGGCCCCGAAGGAAATCGGGTTGCTCATTGCGACCAGCGCCGCGCCGATGAAGGCGGCGTAGAAGCCCGGTTGGCCGAGGGCGACCGTGCCGGCAAACTGGCTGTCGAAGCTCGGTGCAAAGGCGAAGATGCCCAGCAGGAACAACAGGCTGGCGGCCCACACGGCGATGCGGTTGACCCACAGCATGAAGCGAAAGCCGTAGATGCACACCGTCAACACCAACAGGGCGAACAGACCGTAGGCCAGGCCCAGGCTCAGGTCGGTTTCCGGCACGCCGACCAGCCGCTTGGCGCCGCCGATCAGCGCATCGCCCGAGCTCCATACCGACAGCGAGAAGAACGCGATGGCGGTCAGCAGCGACAGGAATGAACCGACGATGCGCCCGTGCACACCGAAATGCGCACCGGAAGACACCGCGTTGTTGGTGCCGTTGAGCGGACCGAACAGGCCCATCGGCGCGAGGATGATCGAACCGACCAACACGCCCAGGACGATCGCCCAGACCCCGGCCTGGAAGGATAGGCCGAACAGCACCGGGAAACTGCCGAGCACGGCGGTGGCAAAGGTGTTGGCGCCGCCGAAGATCAGTCGAAACAGATCGCCCGGGCCGGCGGTTCGTTCATGGTCCGGGATCTGCTCGACCCCGTTGGTTTCAATCTGCGTAAGGCTTTTATCGTTATTGTTATGCATGATCTGCTCCGATCATCGAGGCGCGTTCATCGTGCGTGAACGTCGCCTGCTTGGCTAAGGGGGTGGCAGCCCTTCCGGCATTGCGGACAAATGTTCATGACAGGCCAGCCATAGGCCTTGTTGTTCTTGGCGAAACACAATGGTTTCGCGCTCCTGGCTAAAGTGAAGCTCCCCTTGCATGCGCAGCTCAGTGGCCACGTCATGGATGAAAATCGCCACGTCCCCTAGCAGGCTGACGAAGGCGTTGCTCGAGGTGCAGCTCAACACCTCGAAGCCATCCTCGGACCGCCAGCGATCCCACAACGCCTGGTAGGCGTCGCGCGACAGCAGGGGCTGTTCGAGGGTGTAGAACACGAAGCTCGCATCGGCCGTGAACGCGCCGAAATAGGCGTCGCGGTCGTTGCGGGCGAAGGCCGACACCAATTTTGCGGCGGCCTCGAGGACTTGGTCTCGATCGTTCATGGCCGGGCCTCAGCGATGAACCACGCCGGGCAGCACGCAGAGCATCTCGTACAGCAGATTGGCGCCCAGCAGCGAGGTGTTTCCGGTGGTGTCGTAGGGCGGCGAAACTTCTACCAGATCGCAACCGACCAGGTCGAGGCCCTGGCAGCCACGGACGATTTCAATTGCCTGGATAGTGGTCAATCCACCGATTTCCGGGGTGCCGGTGCCTGGCGCCCAGGCCGGGTCGATGCCGTCGATGTCGAAGCTCAGGTACACCGGGCCGCCGCCGACTTTCTCGCGCACTTCAGCCATCAACGGCGCCAGGGATTTGTGCCAGCACTCTTCGGCCTGGACCACGCGGAAGCCCTGGTTGCGGCTCCAATTGAAATCATCAGCGGTATAGCCCTGGGCCCGCAGACCGATCTGCACCACCCGGTCGCAATCGAGCAGGCCTTCTTCCACGGCGCGGCGGAAGGTGGTGCCGTGGGCGATTTTCTCGCCGAACATGTGGTCGTTGACATCGGCATGGGCGTCGATGTGCACGAGGCCGACCTTGCCGTGTTTCTTGTGGATCGCCCGTAGGATCGGCAGGGTGATGGTGTGGTCACCGCCCAGGGTCAGCGGGATGACATTGTGTTCGAGGATCTTGTGATACGACTCTTCGATGATCCGTACCGCGTCCAGCAGGTTGAAGGTGTTGATCGCCACGTCACCGATGTCCGCCACCGACAGCGAGTCGAACGGCGCGGCACCGGTGGCCATGTTGTAGGGGCGGATCATCACGGATTCGGCGCGGATCTCACGCGGGCCGAAACGGGTGCCGGCGCGCAGGGAGGTGCCGATGTCCAGCGGCACGCCGACGAAGGCCGCGTCGAGGCCGGCGGCGGTTTGCAAATGGGGGAGTCGCATCATGGTGGCGATGCCGCCGAAGCGCGGCATTTCGTTGCCGCCCAGTGGTTGGTGAAGAATCTTGTCCACGGGTAGGGCCTCATCGTTGTTTTATTTATCAGGGGCCGATTCTGCGAAAAGCCGTTGCCGTGAAGAATCGCTGGCGGCAAATACTTAGTTCAGATTTTTCTAAACTAATGGCGGGCGGGGCGATAGACTCCGCGTCTGTGCAGTCCTGGGGCAAACAGCCCCCTGTGGCGAGGGGATTTATCCCCGCTGGGGCGCGAAGCGGCCCTAAACCCTGATATCCCGGTGTATCAGGCAGATTGAGTTGACTTTCTTGGGGCTGCTTCGCAGCCCAGCGGGGATAAATCCCCTCGCCACAAGAGCGCTACCAAGCCCTGAGTATTTTGGAGACCCCCCAATGGCCAACCCTCTACCCGACCTGAAACTGCTGCGCATTTTTGTCAGCGTGGTCCGGCACCAGGGGTTCGCCAACGCCCAGCACGAGCTCAACCTTTCCACGTCGGCCATCAGCACCTACATGAGCCAGCTCGAATCGGCCCTGGGGCTGGTGCTCTGCCATCGCGGCCGGGGTGGGTTCAGCCTGACCAGCAAAGGCGAGTTGTTCCATCAGGAAACCTTGCGCCTGCTTGGCGAGCTCGAAGGCTTCGAGCAGTACGCCGCCGCCCTCAAGGGCGAGTTGCGCGGTACGTTGAACCTGGGGGTGATCGACTCCACCGTCAGCGACAAGGCCTTGCCCTTCGCCGAAGCCATCGGTGCCTACAGCCAGGAACATCCGGCGGTGCATCTACACCTGTCGGTCCTGAGCCCCTATGAACTGCAACTCGGCGTCCAGGACAACCGCCTGGACCTGGCCATCGGCGCGTTTTCCACGCGCATGAGCGGGCTGGTCTACATGCCGCTGTATCGCGAGCAGCACTGGTTGTATTGCAGCAACCGCCATCCCCTGTTCACCGAACGGCGCATCCCCGAACAAGTCATCACCCAGCAGCGCATGGTCGGGCGCGGTTACTGGAGCCAGGCCGAATTGGCCCGTCATGGCTTCAAGCACAGTGCGGCGACGGTGGAGAGCATGGAGGCGCAGTTGATCCTGGTACTGTCGGGCGCCTACATTGGTTACCTGCCCGAGCATTACGCCCAGGCCTGGGTCGACAAGGGCGATTTGCGGGTGCTGTTGCCGGCGACGTTTGGTTATCAGGCGCCGTTCTCGATGATCGTGCGCCGTGGCCGCAGCCGCGAGCCGCTGATCCAGACCTTCCGTGATCTGCTCAAAGCTCAACTGAACCAGGCGTGACCATGTCCAGAATCCAATGCCCGCGCTGCCAACGACCGCAAAGCCATTGCCTGTGCCCGTTGATCCCCTGCCTCGACAGTCGTACTCGCGTTCTGCTGTTGCAGCATCCCAGCGAAGTGAACCATGCCTTGAATACTGCCCGACTGGCGGCGTTGGGGCTCAACAATGCCGAGTTGATCGTGGGTGAAGTGTTCGAGGACTTGCCCCGGCTGCTCAACCAACCGGGTTACCGGGCGCGGTTGTTGTTTCCCGCTGACGATGCACAGCCAATCCAGACCTATGGCGCGTCCGATGAGCCGCTGCTGTTGGTCGTGCCCGATGGCACCTGGCGCAAGGCGCGCAAGATCCTGCACCTCAATCCGCTGCTGGCGGCACTGCCGAGGGTAACGTTGGCCGACGGTGGCGTGTCCCGCTACCGCTTGCGCAAGGCGCCAGGGCCGGGGGCGCTGTCGACGGTGGAGGCGATTGTCCAGGCGTTGCAGGTCCTGGAGGCGCCGGTGAGCTTCGAGCCGTTGCTGAGGCCGTTCGAGGCGTTGATCGAGGGGCAGATTGCGGCGATGGGGGAGGAGACGTTCCGGCGTAATCATGCTGGAAAATAGGTGGTGTGGTTGCCGGCCTCATCGCGAGCAAGCTCGCTTCCACAGTTGATCTCCAGTGCACTCAGGGTTAGTGGTCACCACAAATCCAATGTGGGAGCGAGCTTGCTCGCGATGGCGACAGCCCAGACACCGAAGATCCCAGCCAAAGCCTACCGCTCGCGCATCGCCTCGGTCCGTGCTTTCAACACGGGCTTGAGCAGGTAATCCAAGACACTTTTCTCCCCGGTGATGATATCCACCGTCGCCACCATGCCCGGGATGATCAGCAACGGTTTCGCATCCCCACCCAAATGGTTCCTGTCGGTGCGCACCTGGATCAGATAGAAACTGTTGCCCTTGTCATCGGTGATGGTGTCGGCGCCGATCAGTTCGAGCTTGGCGCTGAGTCCGCCGTAGATCGTGTAGTCGTAGGCACTGAACTTGACCATGGCTTTCTGGCCCGGGTGCAGGAAGGCCACGTCTTGCGGTCGGACCTTGGCTTCGATCAGCAGGTTGTCCTCCAGGGGCACGATCTCGATCATGTCGCTGCCGGGCTGGACCACGCCGCCAATGGTGTTGACCTTCAATTGCTTGATCACCCCGTGCACCGGCGAGACCACGGTGGTGCGGGTCACGCGGTCGTCGATGGCGATGCTCGTGGCGGTGATTTTTGACAGCTCGGTGCGTTTCTCGTTGAGGTCTTTCGCGGCATCTGAGCGGAAGGTCTGTTCCGATTCGTCGATCTTGCTCTTGATCTCGTTGATCGCCGATTCGGCCCGAGGGATCGCCAGTGTGGTGGCGTTGAGCGAGCCGCGGATTTCCACCGCGCTGCGCTTGAGCCGCAGGATTTCGACGGGTGAAACCGCCCCGGTGCGCACCAGCGGCGCCGACATGTTCATTTCTTCTTGCAGCAAGGCCAGCGCCGAGCTGAACTGGCCTTGCTTGGAGCGAAACTCTGCGAGTTCCTGGGTTTTCTGCCGCAGCTGTTCGGTCAGCGTCCGCTGCTCGCTGGCCAGGCGTCGCTGGCGTTGTTCATAGAGGGCGCGCTCGTCCTCGGCCACCTGCGGCGCCTTGCCGGTCACTTCGCTGGACAACTGCAAGGGCCGTCCTTCGGCCTCTGCCGACAAGCGTTCGACCTGGGCCATCAACGCATAACGATCCGCCTCGCTCTCGCCCTTGTTCGACAGGAACCGCGTGTCGTCCAGGCGCAGGAGGGTGTCGCCCTTGTTCACCATCTGGCCTTCGCGCACGAAAATCTCGGTGACGATGCCGCCTTCGAGGTTCTGGATCACCTGGATCTTGCTCGACGGAATCGCCTTGCCTTCGCCGGTGGTGACCTCCTGCAACACCGCCAGTTTGGCCCAGACCAGCCCGCTGATAATCAGCCCTGCGGCCAGCCACACGGTGACGCGCGACCGGCGCGGCGAGTCCTGCAGCGTCGCGCCGGCGGTTTCCGGCATGAACTCGCTTTCGGCGCTTTTGCTGAAACTGCCGAAGTAGCTTCGGGCGGCTGAATCGGGTGTTTGAGCAGACATGGGGCGGTACCCGTTGGTTAATTGTTATAGATCCGGTGCGAGCTTTTGTGGCGAGGGGATTTATCCCCGCTGGGCTGCGAAGCGGCCCCAAGACAGTTGCCTCAGTCTGTCTGGCACACCGAGGCACATGGTTTTAGGACTGCTGCGCAGCCCAGCGGGGATAAATCCCCTCGCCACAAGGGATATGTGTTGGTATTTAAACCGCCGCTGAGCCCACCCGTCCCTTGCGCAATGCCTCGATCACCGCATCCTTCGGCCCATCCGCCACGATGCGGCCGTTATCCAGCACCACCAGCCGATCCACCAGGCTGAGCATCGAGGTGCGGTGGGTGACCAGCAGCACGGTCTTGCCCTGTACGTGGGTATGAAGTTTCTGCCGCAGGACGTCTTCGCTGCTGTTGTCCATGGCGCTGGTGGGTTCGTCCAGCAACAGGATCGGCGGGTCGAGCAACAAGGCCCGGGCCAGCAACACGGCCTGGCGCTGGCCGCCGGACAGCAACTGCCCGCGCTCGCCCACCGGACGATCAAAGCCCTGCGGATGTTGGCGCGCCAGTTCGGTGACACCGGTCAGTTCCGCCACTTCCAGCATGCGTGCGTCGCTGATGTAGCGGGCACCGAGGGTGAGGTTGTCGCGCAGGCTGCCGGCGAGCAGCGGCAGGTCATGGGCGACGTAGCCGATCTGTTGGCGCAAGTCGGCGACGTCCAGTTGCCGCAGGTCCAGGCCGTCCAGCAGCAACTGGCCTTCCTCCGGCGCATAGAAACCCATCACCAGCCGCGCCAGGGTGCTTTTGCCCGAGCCGCTGCGGCCGATGATCCCGATCCGTTCACCCGGCTTGAGGCTAAAACTGACGTTCGCCAGTGCCGGGGTGTTCTGGCCGTTGTAGTGGAAGGTCACGCCGCTCACGTCCAGCGCGCCTTGCAATTGCGTGCGATCAAGGGGCCGCTGCTTGGCATCGCGCTCCTGGGGCAAAGCCATCAGGGCATCGGTGCTGCGCATGGTGAGCTGGGCCTGCTGGTAGCGGGTGATCAGCCCGGCGATCTGGCCCAGCGGCGCGAGGACCCGGCTGCCGAGCATGTAGGTCGCCACCAGCGCACCGACGCTGAGGTTGCCGGCGATGATGCTGTAGACCCCGGCGACAATGGTCGTCATGCCGGCAAGTTGTTGCAGGAACAAGGTGCCGTTGGTCGCCAGCGCCGAAAGGTTGCGCGCGTGGCTGTCGAGGCGGGTGAGGGCGCCGTGGGTGCTTTCCCACTGATGCTGGCGCTCGCTTTCGGCGCTGCAGGCCTTGAGGGTTTCCAGGCCGCCGAGGGTTTCGATCAGCAGGGCCTGGCGCTGGGCGCCCAGGGCCAGGCTTTTCTGCACGGTGTCGCGCAGCCGCGCCTGGATGATCATGGCGAAGACAATGGTGATTGGAAACGCCACTACGGGAATCACCACCAGCCATCCACCCAACAGGCCGATCACCACCAGCATCAGCAGGGCGAAGGGTAGGTCGATCAGACTGGTGAGTGTCACCGCCGTGAGAAATTCTCGCAGACCCTGGAAGTCATGGATGCTCTGGGCAAAGCCGCCGATGGTCACGGGCTTGGCTTTCATCGCCATGCCGGTGATGCGTTCGAACAGGGTCGCCGAGAGAATCACGTCGGTCTTCTTGCCGGCGGTGTCCAGCAGATGGGCCCGCACCACTCGTAGCACCAGTTCGAAACCGGTGCCGATCAGCAGCCCCACGGCCAGCACCCACAGCGTTGATGTGGCCTGGTTTGGCACAACGCGGTCGTAGGTCTGCATGACGAACAGCGGCACCATCAAGCCCAGCAGGTTGATCAGGAAACTCGCCAGGATCGCGTCGCTGTACAACCAGCGCGACAATTTCAAGGTGTCGCGAAACCACGCTTCGACCCGCGGCACCAAGGGCGCGCGCAGGTCTTCGAGTTCGTGACGCGGCCGGGCGAACAAGGCCTGGCCGCTGTAGTCGATGGTCAGCTCTTCACGGCTGACCCATTGTTCGCCGCCATCGGCCTCGCTGGGCAGGATCAGCGCGCGACCGTCCTCGCCCCAGCGCCGCAAAATTGCGCAGCGGCCCCCGGCGAGGATCAGCATCACCGGCAGATTCAGCGCCGAGATGTCCGCCAGGTCGCGACGCAACAGCCGCGCCTGCAAACTGGCCCGGGCCGCTGCACGCGGCAGCAGTTCCAGGCTCAAGCGTTGGTGCGCCATAGGAAGCCCGGCGCTGAGGCTGGCGCGACTGACGGTCGCGCCATGGAGTTTGCAGAGGATCAACAAGCCGTCCAGCAAGGGATCATCGAAGTTCGAGCGCGGGTCGGCGCTCGGGGTGGTGGGTTCCATGCTGGTCAAGTCGGTCGCTCCCACGGGATTACTTCAGTTCCGGCAGCCGTGCCTGGTTCTTGACTTCGGTCTGCGCGACCGCATCGGCCGGCAGCACGATCCGTTGCTTGTGCAGCAGCAGGCCCATGTTCGCCAGCACCCGGTACATCGAAAACTCCTCGGTGTAGCGCACCTCGGTGTAGCGACGGTTGGCGTTGTACAGCTCGTTTTCGCTGTCGAGCAGGTCGAGCAGGGTCCGTTGGCCGAGGCCGAATTGATCCTGGTAGGCGGAGCGCACGCGGGCGGTGGTGTCGGCGTATTCACGGGCCGTCGGGGTCTGTTTGCGCGCATTGAGCATGGCGTTCCAGGCCAGGCGCGTGTCTTCGTTGAGCTGGCGCAGGGCGTTGTTGCGGATGTCCATGGCCAGGTTGATCTGGTGCGCGTTGGACGCCAGCCGCGCCTTGTCGCTGCCGCCGCGGAACAGGTTGTAGTTCATTACTACGCCCAGCCGCCAATTGTTGTCGTGACCTTCTTCACCGCCGATGTTGTTGTTGGCGCCCACTGCCGCCTCGGCGTCGAAGCGCGGGTAGAACGGCGATTTCGCCACTTCATATTGGCTTTCGGCGGACTGGATGTCGGCCTGGGCCGATTTCAGGTAAGGGTTGTTATCCACCATGCTTTGCTGGGCTTCGCGCAGTTCGGCAGGGATCTCGCCTTTGGTGGACGGCGGTGTTTCCAACTCATCGGGCATGCGCCCGACCACGCTATAGAAGTTCGCCTCGGCGTCGGCCAGGTCGACCTGGGCGGTGTCGTAGTTGTTTTCCGCCAGGGCCCGACGGGCATTGGACTGATCGGAGTCGGCGGTGCTACCCACCCCGCGCTCGGTGCGCAGGCCGATCTGGTCGTTGACCCGCAGGTGCGCCTGCAAGTTGTTCTTGGCCAGGGTCAGCAGCTCGCGGCGCTTGAGGACTTCCAGGTAGACCTCGATGGTGCGCAGGGCCAGGTCTTGCGCGGTGCCCTGGGCGTAATAGGCCCGGGAATTGACCACGCCCTGGGTGCGTTCGACTTCATTGGCGGTGTTGAATCCGTCGAAGATCATCTGCCGCAGGCGCAGCTCCGACTGGGTGTAGGTCAGGATGTTCGTGTGATGGTTGCCCAGCGCCCGGGTATTGGTGTTGTCGCTGTAGCCGCGACCATATCCGGCGTTCAGATCCACTGACGGAAAAAAGCCCCCTCTTGCCACTTTGACGTCTTCATTGGCCGACAGGCGGCTGTCCACCCGTTGCGCCAATTCGGGGTGCGTCGCGATGGTGCTCTGGATGGCTTCGGTCAACGACATCGCCTGCGCCTGAGAAGAACAGGCCATGGCCAGCAAAACCGCGCTGCAGAGGGGTGTAAGAACGCGCATGGGGTGTATCTCCTGAGGTCTGTTGTGCTTCGTTGTCGCCAGAAAATTGACGTTTAAAAGATCAAAACCGTTTCAACCTTGTAACAACACAGCTAAGAACATCCTGTGGAAAACCTAAGAAGAATTTCTCATAACGCTTATTTCGAAAAAAACTTATGTCGTTAAAAAAAACCGGCACATTGTTCAGAGCAGGAGCCTTTGTATTTAAGGGTTCTGACGGTTTTAAGACGTCAATAAAAAGTTCCATTCAAATTTTGAAACGACGTGAAGAACAGCGAAAAAGTTGAAAAACGGGGCGATTCTAAGTGACGGTTTTTTGTCGTTGTGGCGAAACGCTAGCGTCGCCAGGCCCCGTGAAAGCTGGCAGATTTTCCAGATTCTGACGGTTGACTTGAGCATGACTTCTTCACCCAGACAGATGCCGACCACGGGTTGGCAACGGAGGGAATGCACATGGCAGCGCTCATCGGTACCGTCAGCAAGGTGGTAGGGCAGGTTTTCGCGGAGGCCGCCGGTGGGGTGCGACGCCCATTGGTCGAAGGTGATCGTTTGTATGCCGGCGAGCACTTGGTCACCGGGGCCGAAGGCGCAGTGGCCGTGCATTTACAGAACGGCCACGAATTGACGCTGGGGCGCGGCAGCGACCTGACCCTGACCCCGCAATTGCTGGCTAACCAGGCGCCGCATGTCGACACGCCTGAAACCGCAGCGCCGAGCGACGCGCAACTGACCGATGTGCAAAAGCTGCAGCAAGCCATCGCCGCCGGCGCCGACCCGACCCAGGCGGGCGAAGCCACCGCGGCGGGGCCCGGCAACGCAAGCGCGGCGGGAGCCTTGGGTGGCGGTCACAGCTTTGTGTTGCTGGAGGAAGTCGGTGGACAAGTCGACCCGCAGATCGGCTTTCCCACGGCGGGGTTCAATGGGATTCCGGAGTTTCCCCAGCTGGAATTGGCGGCCGATCCGGATAGTAATAACGACGGCATCGTCCCCCCCGTAACGCCCGAGACCCCGGACAACCCTGTCACCCTGGATGGCCTGACCGTGGACGGCGGCGAACTGACCGCCAACGAAGCCAACCTCGCCGACGGTACCGCCAGCAATCCAGGCGCGCTGGTGCAAAGCGGTACGTTCACGGTTTCTGCGCCCGACGGGCTGAGCAGCCTGAGCATCGGTGGTGTCAATGTGATTACCGGCGGCGTGCCCGCAGGTTTCCCACAATCCGTCACCTCGCCCTTGGGCAATACCCTGACCGTCACAGGCTATGACCCGGCCACTGGCGTCGTCAGCTACAGCTACACCTTGAACGACAACGAAACCCATCCGGCGGGTGGCGGTGCCAACAGCATCAGCGAGCAATTCCCTGTGGTGGCCGTCGACACCGATGGCGACACCGCCAACGGAACCTTGGACGTCAACATTACCGACGACGTGCCCCAGGCGATCGACGACAGCCACGCCAGCACCGCATCGGAAACCCTTGTCACTCTCACGGGCAATGTCTTGCCCAACGACCACCAGGGCGCTGACCGAATTCCCACCGGCCCCGACAGCGGGCCGATCATTGGCGGCACCTTCACCGGCACTTATGGGACCCTGGTCCTCAATCCCAACGGCACCTACACCTACACGCTGAACACCAGCGATCCGCAATTCGTCGCGTTGCACGGCGGCGGCAACGGCACCGAAACCTTCACCTACACCCTGACCGACGCCGACGGCGACACCAGCACCGCCAGCCTGGTGCTGCAAGTCCACAACAACGACGATCCAGTGATCATCAGCGGCCTCGACACGGAAGGCGGCGAGCTGACGCTGCAGGAGAAAAACCTCAGCGACGGCAGCAGCCCGGACGCTCCGGCACTGACCCAAAACGGCACCTTCACCGTGACCGCGCTGGACGGCGTGCAGACCCTCAGCGTCGGCGGCATCACCGTCGTCAGCGGTGGCGTGGCCGCCGGCTTCCCGCAATCCATCACCACGGCGCTGGGCAACACTTTGACCGTGACCGGCTTCAACGCCGCGACGGGTGTGGTCAGCTACAGCTACACCTTGCTCGACAACGAAGCCCACCCGAATGCGAACGGCGCCAACAGCCTGGGCGAGCAATTTTCCGTGGTCGTCACGGACGATAACGGCACCACCGCCACGGGCAATCTGGACGTGAACATCGTCGATGACCTGCCCAAGGCCGTGGACGACAGCAACGCCAGCACCGCCTCGGAAAGCAACCTGACCCTGACCGGCAGCGTGCTGACCAACGACACCCAAGGCGCCGATCACGTGGCGTCCGGCCCGATTACCCCCGGCACCTTCACCGGTACCTACGGCACGCTGGTGCTCAACGCCGACGGTTCCTACACCTACACGCTCAATACCTCCGACGCCGATTTCAAAGGCCTGCACGGCGGCGGCAACGGCACCGAAACCTTCGCCTACACCCTGACCGACGCCGACGGCGACACCAGCACCGCCAGCCTGGTGCTGCAAGTCCACAACAACGACGATCCAGTGATCATCAGCGGCCTCGACACCGAAGGCGGTGAGCTGACGCTGCAGGAGAAAAACCTCAGCGACGGCAGCAGCCCGGACGCTCCGTCACTGACCCAAAGCGGCACCTTCACCGTGACCGCGCTGGACGGTGTGCAGACCCTCAGCGTCGGCGGCATCACCGTGGTCAGCGGTGGCGTGGCCGCCGGCTTCCCGCAATCGATCACCACCGCGCTGGGCAACACTTTGACCGTGACCGGCTTCAACGCCGCCACCGGCGTGGTCAGCTACAGCTACACCTTGCTCGACAACGAAGCCCACCCGAACGCGAACGGCGCCAACAGCCTGGGCGAGCAATTTTCCGTGGTCGTCACGGACGATAACGGCACCACCGCCACGGGCAATCTGGACGTGAACATCGTCGATGACCTGCCCAAGGCCGTGGACGACAGCAACGCCGGCACCGCCTCGGAAAGCAACCTGACCCTGACCGGCAGCGTGCTGACCAACGACACCCAAGGCGCCGATCACGTGGCGTCCGGCCCGATCACCCCCGGCACGTTCACCGGTACTTACGGCACGCTGGTGCTCAACGCCGACGGTTCCTACACCTACACGCTCAATACCTCCGACGCCGATTTCAAAGACCTGCACGGCGGCGGCAATGGCAGCGAAACCTTCGCCTACACCCTGACCGACGCCGACGGCGACACCAGCACCGCCAACCTGGTGCTGCAAGTTCACAACAACGACGATCCAGTGATCATCAGCGGCCTCGACACGGAAGGCGGCGAGCTGACGCTGCAGGAGAAAAACCTCAGCGACGGCAGCAGCCCGGACGCTCCGGCGCTGACCCAAAACGGCACCTTCACCGTGACCGCGCTGGACGGTGTGCAGACCCTCAGCGTCGGCGGCATCACCGTCGTCAGCGGAGGCGCGGTCGCCGGCTTCCCGCAATCCATCACCACGGCGCTGGGCAACACCCTGACCGTGACCGGCTTCAACGCCGCGACGGGTGTGGTCAGCTACAGCTACACCTTGCTCGACAACGAAGCCCACCCGAATGCGAACGGCGCCAACAGCCTGGGCGAGCAATTCACCGTGGTGGTCACCGACGATAACGGCACCACCTCCACGGGCAATCTGGACGTGAACATCGTTGATGACTTGCCCACGGCTCACGCGGATTCGGCCTCGGTGGACGAGGGCGGCACCGTCAGTGGCAACGTACTGAACAACGACGAGGGCGGTGCCGACGGGCCCGCCGCGAGCGGCGCGGTGGTCGGCGTTCGCGCTGGCGGCGATACATCCACGTCGGCCATCGGCGGCCTCGACACGCAGATCAACGGCGCCTACGGTTACCTGACGCTGGACGCCAACGGCAACGCTGTCTATCACAGCAATCCGAACGCCGTCAGCGCACCGGGCGCCACCGACGTGTTCACCTACACCGTGCGCGACGCCGACGGCGATGAAAGCACCACGACCATCACCATTGATGTGCACACCAGTTGCTTCGTCGCCGCGCCGGATCATGAAATCAGCGTGCACGAAAGTGCGCTCGACCTGAACCAGGACGGCCAAGACCTGGCCCCCGGCACCGTCACCGGCAGCGACCCGGGCGCCACCGGCGAAACCGCCACGGGCAGCCTCGTGGATGCGGTCACCGGCGCCATTGGCGCCGTCACCTTCGCCCTCGTCGGCAATGCCACGGGTGCCTACGGTCAACTGTTCCTCAATCCCGATGGCTCCTACACCTACACCTTGACCTCGCCAGCCTCCACTTCGCCCGCCGCCAACGACGGCCCGAACGCGCTGAGCGAAAGTTTTACCTATCAGGCCACCGATTCACTCGGCAATACCGTCACCAGCACCATCGTCATCAACATCGTCGACGACGTGCCCCAGGCTCATTGCGATACCGCTGCGGTGGTGGAGGGTGGGACGGTCAGCGGCAACGTGTTGGACAACGACGTGCTTGGCGCCGACGGTGGCGCAGTGGTAGGTGTGCGGGCCGGCGGCGACACGTCGAACCCGGTCACTGGCGGCTTGAACACACAGATCAATGGCACGTATGGCTACCTGACCCTGGATGCCAATGGCAACGCGGTCTATCACAGCAACCCCGGCTCCGTGGGCGAAGCGGGCGCCACCGATGTGTTCACCTACACCGTGCGCGACGCCGACGGTGATGAAAGCACCACGACCGTCACCATCGATGTGCACAACAGTTGCCTGGTCGCAGAAACCGATCATGACGTCACCGTTTATGAAAAAGCCCTGGACCTTAAACAGGATGGCCAGGACCTGGCCCCCGGTACCGCTACAGGCAGTGAGCCGGGTTCCACCAGCGAAACCGCCAGCGGCACCCTGGTGGGCTCGGTCAGCGGTGCCACCGGCGCCGTGACGTTCACGCTGCTGGGCGACGCCACCGGCGCCCACGGCCAGTTGTTGCTCAACCCCGACGGTTCCTACACCTATACACTGACGTCACCGGCGACAACCTCGCCCCATGCCAACGATGGCCCGAATGTACTGAATGAAAGCTTCACGTATCAGGCCACCGACGCCCTGGGCAACAGCACCACCGGCAACCTGGTGGTCAGCATCGTTGACGACGTGCCCAAGGCTGTCGCGTCCGAACGCTCGGTCACTGCAATGGAAGTCGATACGAACCTGCTGATCGTGCTCGACGTCTCCGGCAGCATGAAAGACGATTCAGGCGTGCCGGGTCTCTCGCGCATGGACCTGGCCAAACAGGCGATCAACGCCTTGCTCGACCAATACGACGACATGGGCGACGTGAAAGTCCAGCTCGTGACGTTCAGCGGCAGCGCCACCGACCAGAGCACCGTCTGGGTGGACGTAGCGACTGCCAAGACGCTGATTTCCGCGCTGATCGCCCACGGTGACACCAATTACGATGCGGCCGTGGCGATGGCGCAGACGGCGTTCGCAACCTCCGGCCAACTGACCGACGCACAGAACGTTGGCTATTTCTTCTCGGACGGCAAGCCGACCTTGGGCGAAATCGGCACCGCGGACGAAGCGGCGTGGAAAGCCTTCCTCGACGCCAACGGCATCAAGAACTACGCCATCGGCCTGGGTAGCGGCGTCAGTAACGCCCACCTCGATCCACTGGCCTATGACGGCAGCACCCACACCAACACCAACGCGGTGGTGGTCACCGACCTGAACCAGCTCAACTCAGTGCTCTCGGGCACTGTCCAGGGCATTCCCGTGACGGGCAACCTGTTGGGCGAGAGCGGTTCGTTCGGCGCCGATGGCGGATTTATCAAAAGCCTGGTGGTGGATGGGACGACCTACAGCTACAACCCGGACGCCAATGGCGGCCAAGGCGCACTGAATGCTAGCGGCGGGGCGAACCACGGCACGTTCAACACCGCGACCAACACCGTGAGCATCGCCACCGACCATGACGGTACCCTGGTGGTCAATCTCGACACCGGTGCGTTCAGCTACACCTCGCAGACCACCACCAGCACCTTGATCACCGAGCACATCGGCTACACCGTCAGCGACAACGACGGCGACCTGGCCGGTTCCAACCTGGTGATCAACGTCGTGCCCAACAGTGCGCCGGTGGCGGTCGCCGACAACGTCATCACCAACGTGCTGTCGGGCAATATCGTGGTGCCTGGGGAGTTGCTGCTGGGCAACGACAGCGACGCCAATGGCGATCCGCTCACGGCTACGCCCACCGGTTTCAATACGGGCTGGGCCGCCAAGGGTGGGGACTTCACCGGCACTACCGGCACCGCCAGCTTTACCGGCAACAATGTCCAATCGATCAACCTCGACCGCAGTGCCTTCGTCGCCAACGCCGCGAGCATGACGGCGATGCTGGTGGTCAGTGGCGCGCTGGGGGCGGTGTCGAACAACAACGCCAACGATGAAGATCGGCTCAACATCAGCCTCAAGCAAGGCGAAACCCTGACGTTGGATCACAACCTCGCCGCCGGTCGCGTCGCCATGGAGTATTCCCTGAACGGCGGGCCTTTCGTCGCCATCAACGACGGCGCCTCGTTCACTGCCGCGGCGGATGGCAACTATCAGATCCACATCACCAACATCCCCAACCCTGGCAACGGTAACGTCAATGGCTCGGAAAGCTATCAACTGACCATGACGGTCAATTACGCCGGCGCCCAGGACAACACGACGGATTACCACGGGACCTACACCGCCAGTGACAACCGCGGCGGCAGCGACAGCGCCGCGGTCGACATCAGCTATCAAGCGGGCCACACCCTGACAGGGACGGCGGGCGACGATGTGCTGCTGGCCGGCAATGGTGACAACGTGCTCAACGCCGGTGATGGCAATGACATCCTCAGCGCAGGCACGGGCAATAACACGTTGCATGGCGAGGCGGGCAATGACTTGCTCTACAGCGGCAGCGGCAACGACCTGCTCGACGGCGGCACCGGCAGCGACACAGCCAGCTACGCTCATGCCAGCGCAGGCGTGACCGTGAATCTCGGCCTGCTGGCCGCACAAAATACCCTGGGGGCCGGGACGGATACCCTGGCGAGCATCGAAAACCTCGTCGGCTCGAACTTCAACGACACCCTGACCGGCAACAGCGCGGGCAATCGCATCGATGGCGGGCTTGGCCATGACGTGCTCAATGGCGGTGGCGGCGATGACACCCTGATCGGTGGCCTGGGCAATAACATCCTCACGGGCGGCAACGGCGCCGACACCTTCCAGTGGCAGGCGGGCAACAGCGGCCACGACGTCATTACCGACTTCACCCCGGGCCTGGACAAACTCGACCTGTCCCAACTACTGCAGGGTGAAAACAGCAGCGCCGCGTCCCTGGACGACTACCTGCACTTCACCGTCACGGGTACCGGCGCATCGGTCATCACCAGCATCGACGTCAGCAGCATCGCCGGCGCCACGCCGAACCAGACCATCGACCTGGCCGGCGTCGATCTGGCCACGCATTACGGCGTCACGCCGGGATCGGGTGGGATGGTTGGCGGGGCGGACACGGCGACGATTATCAACGGGATGTTGAATGATCATTCGTTGAAGGTGGATACGGTGTGAAACCAAGAGCCTGTGGCGAGGGAGCTTGCTCCCGCTCGGCTGCGCAGCAGTCGTAAACCGGCTGGCGCGGTCTGCCTGGAGGGTTGCGTTGGCTGATTTCAGAGCGGCTTCGCTAGCCATCGGGAGCAAGCCGCCTCGCCACGGGAACACCCGATTATGTTCAACGGCTGCGCAGCGTCTTCTGCCTGAGGATATAAACCGTCACCAGCACCGCACTGGTGAGCATGAACCCTCGCGCCCACGGCAGTGGCACGAGGTAGCAGGAAAACAGGATGCTGGCCCACATCAAACCGATGGCGTAGACCTTGCCCTTGAGGGGGATGCCGTTGCCGCTGAGGTAGTCTTTGATCCACGGGCCGAGGTGGGGGTGTTCTACCAGCCATTGGTAGAAGCGCGGCGAACTGCGGGCGAAGCACGCGGCGGCCAGCAACAGGAAGGGGGTGGTGGGTAGGACGGGAACGAAAATGCCAATGACCCCCAGCACTACGCTCAGCCAGCCGATGGCCAGCAGAGCGTAACGCAGGATCAGCGGGCGCTTGCCGATTGGCGAAGGCACCCGGTCACTCAGTGGTGGCGAGGCTTGAGGATCGCCGGTTTCTCGTCCGGGGCGTTGCACAGCAGGTACAGGGCGGTCAGCGCTTCGGGGATCTGCACGATCATGTCGTCCATCAGGTTCGCGTCGGCGGCAATGTCCGAAAACTCTGGTTGCTCGTCGAACAGGCCGGAACCGACCATGATCGGCAGCAGCATTTCGCTGACTTCCTCTTCGGCGGTTTCGAACCAGGCGGCTTCGCGCAGGAACACGCCTTCCATGAAGCCAATGCACCAGCCACGCAGCTCCGAATCGTCCGGGTCATCGCCCAGGTCCAGTTCGCACGGCAATTCGAATTCTTCGTCGGAAGCCAGTTGGCGGGCGATGTGGGCCTTGAGGCCGACCAGCGTGGCTTCGATTTCGGCGCGCTGGGCTTCGTCGCTGTAATGCGGCTCTTCGGCGAACAGGGCGTCGATCCATTCACGGTCCGGCACTGGCTCGGAGCAGATGGACAGGGCGGTCAGATAGCCATGAGCGGCCACGTAATCCAGCGCCTCTTCGTGCAGCTCATCGGCGTCGAGGAAGACTTGCAGGCGGGTCAGTTGCTCAGCGAAGGACATTACGGGCTACCTTGGGGAATAAACAATGCGGGAATTCTAGGCCTTCTTGAGCGGGCAGGCCAGCCGCATGGTGGATTTGCCTGCTCATTGGCCGGACTTGACTCCATGCCAGGGCCATCGGTGGCGAGGGAGCTTGCTCCCGCTGGGCCGGGCTGGCGCTCCAGCGCGCAGCGGCCCTGTTTTGGGGGCGGCTTCGCCACCCAGCGGGAGCAAGCTCCCTCGCCACAGGTTCGGTGGGCTCCCGGCCGTGATCATCACACCTCCTGTCAGCAGCCCCCTTCGCAACGAAACCCTCGGGTATACTGCCGCGTTTTGTGATGCCCTGCGGTCGGTTGGAAACGCGCACTTACGATTTGCCGGTGCAGCGTTTGTGATTCTGAACCAGCCTTGCAGGGATGTTTCGGTGATTTTGGAGTTTCTATGCTCGAACAGGCTCAACGCGTTCTCAAGGACATCTTCGGCTACGACAGTTTCCGTGGCCGCCAGGGTGCCATTATTGAGCGCGTGGCCAGCGGTGGCGATGCCCTGGTGCTCATGCCCACCGGCGGCGGCAAGTCGCTGTGCTTCCAGGTGCCGGCGCTGTTGCGCAACGGCCTGGCGGTGGTGGTTTCGCCGCTGATCGCCTTGATGGACGACCAGGTCGCCACCCTTGAAGAATTGGGGGTCGCCGCTGCGGCGCTGAACTCCACCTTAAGCGCCGAGCAGCAACGGGACCTGGCCGCGAGGAT
This sequence comes from Pseudomonas alvandae, assembly GCF_019141525.1. GTDB lineage: Bacteria > Pseudomonadota > Gammaproteobacteria > Pseudomonadales > Pseudomonadaceae > Aquipseudomonas > Aquipseudomonas alvandae. The sequence goes on along the minus strand of NZ_CP077080.1, from coordinate 4,836,102 downwards.
CAAGCGTGGCGAGGTGAAGATGCTTTACCTGGCGCCGGAACGCCTCGTACAGCCACGCATGCTGGCGTTTTTGCAGAGCCTGGAAATCGCCCTGTTTGCCATCGACGAAGCCCACTGCGTGTCCCAATGGGGCCACGATTTCCGTCGTGAATACCTGCAACTGGGGCAATTGGCGGAACTGTTCCCCGACGTCCCGCGTATCGCCCTGACCGCCACCGCCGACAAGCGTACCCGCGAGGAAATCGTCGACCGTCTGCATTTGCAAAATGCCGAGCGGTTCCTCTCCAGTTTTGACCGTCCGAACATTTTCTACCGCATCGTGCCCAAGGAGCAGCCGCGCAAGCAGTTGCTGGCGTTCCTTGCCGAGCGACGCAGCGACGCGGGCATTGTCTATTGCCTGTCGCGCAAGAAGGTCGAGGAAGTGGCCGCGTTCCTCAGCGAACAGGGTTTTCCGGCGTTGCCCTATCACGCCGGCCTGCCCAACGATTTGCGGGCCTATCACCAGAAGCGCTTCCTCAACGAGGAAGGCCTGATCATGGTGGCCACCGTGGCGTTCGGCATGGGCATCGACAAGCCCAACGTGCGTTTCGTCGCTCACCTGGACTTGCCCAAGTCGCTGGAAGCCTATTACCAGGAAACCGGGCGTGCCGGTCGTGACGGCTTGCCAGCCGATGCCTGGATGGCCTACGGCCTGCAAGACGTGGTGATGCTCAAGCAGATGTTGCAGAACTCCGAGGGCGATGAGCGGCACAAGCGCCTGGAGCAGCACAAGCTCGACGCCATGCTGTCGCTGTGCGAAGAGACCCGCTGCCGTCGCCAGACCTTGCTGGCCTATTTCGACGAAGACATGCCCCAGCCCTGCGGCCATTGCGACAATTGCGTCGATGGCGTGGAAACCTGGGACGCCACGGAGCCGGCCCGCCAGGCGTTGTCGGCGATTTATCGCACGGGCCAGCGCTACGGCGTCGGGCATCTGGTGGATGTGTTGCTGGGCAAGGACAACGAGAAAGTCCGCAGCTTCGGCCACCAGCACCTGTCTGTGTTTGGCGTGGGCAAGGCCCGCAGCGAGAGCGAATGGCGCTCGTTGTTCCGGCAGTTGGTTGCGCGCGGCCTGGCGGACATCGACCTGGAAGGCTACGGCGGCCTGCGCCTCAGTGCGACGTGCCGGCCCTTGCTCAAGGGCGAAGTCACCCTGGAACTGCGCCGCGACCTCAAGCCGGCGACCGCGGTCAAGAGCAGCAAGAGCCAGGCCAGCCAATTGGTGCGCGGCGAAGAGCGTGACCAGTGGGAAGCGTTGCGCGCCCTGCGCCGCAAGTTGGCCGAGGAACACGGCGTGCCGCCGTACGTCATCTTTCCCGATTCCACTTTGCTGGAAATGCTCCGCAGCCAACCGACCTCCCTGGCGGAAATGGCCCGGGTCAGCGGCGTTGGCGCACGCAAGCTGGAGCGTTACGGCGAGGCCTTCCTCCAAGTGCTGGGCGGCGAAGCCGAGACCCCGCCGGCGGTGGCCGACGTTCGCCATGAACTCATCACCCTGGCGCGGGCCGGCATGACCCCGCTGCAGATTGCCAGTCAATTGCAGTGCTCGGAAAAGAACGTCTACACGATGCTGGCCGAGGCCATTGGTCAACAACAGCTTTCATTGGAGCAAGCGCTGGACCTGCCTGAAGAACTGATGGGCGAGGTCCAGGATGCGTTTCTCGATGGCGAAGGCGAGCTGCCTCCCGTATCGGAACTCGCCGCGTTGTTCGCAGGGCGGGTTCCGGAAGGGGTCCTGTATTGCGTCAGGGCCGCACTGCAGTCGGAATTCGAAGTCTGATCAAACAGTTACGCTCCTTTAACGATTCACTACAGCGCGAGCCTTGCCTGAATCCAAAGGTCATGCTTAGCTGACTAATAATTAGTTTTTCTCTATTTCAGATTTGATGAGTTTTTTATGCCTTTGACCGATCAACACCGTTTTGGCATGCAACTGGCGCAGATGTCCCGTGGCTGGCGCGCCGAGCTGGACCGTCGCCTCGCCGGGCTGGGCCTGTCCCAGGCGCGTTGGCTGGTGCTGCTGCACCTGGCCCGTTTCGAACAGGCCCCGACCCAACGGGAGCTGGCCCAGAGCGTTGCGGTCGAAGGCCCGACCCTGGCCCGTTTGCTCGACAGCCTGGAAACCCAGGGCCTGGTTCAACGCCAGGCCGTGGCCGAGGACCGCCGCGCCAAGAAGATCGTACTGTGCGCGCCGGCATTGCCGCTGATCGAGCAAATCGAAACCATTGCCACGCAGTTGCGCCGGGAGTTGTTCGAAGGCGTCGACGAAGCGGACATGCGCGTTTGCATGCGGGTCCACGGCACGATCCTGGCCAACCTGGAAAGATCCTGAGGCATATCCCTGGCGCCAGACCTTTGAGATTCGGTGGTTAGCGAACTATAACCAGTACTAGGCGATCGTATTGGAAGCGTTTCGCACAGGTCGTTGATCAAAGGGATACCCATGCTTGAAAGTTTGCAGTCCACGTTGCGCAGTTGGATCAACGTGTCGGTCGTCGTGGGTGCCCTGGGGTTTCCCGCCTTGGCGTCGGCGCTGGGGCTTGGGGAAATCACGCTTCATTCCGCCTTGAACCAACCGTTGCGCGCCGATATCGCCCTGGTTGATGCGGCGGGACTCAGCGAGGGAGATCTTTCCGCCAGCCTGGCGAGTCCGGACGACTTCAGCCGTGCTGGGGTGGAGCGCGTTTTTTTTCTCAACAACCTGCGTTTCACCCCCGTGCTGCGGGGCGGACGCAGTTTCATCCGGGTGACCTCCAGCAAACCGGTGGAGGAACCGTTCCTCAACTTCCTCGTACAGCTCAACCAGCCCAACGGGCGCCTGTTGCGCGAATACACCGTGCTGATCGATCCGCCCGGTACGCCAGGCCTGGTGCCGACCGTCGACGAACCCTCCAGCTCGGCCGAGGCGACACCCGCCATCAAGCCGCCCCCGGCAACACAGGGCAAGCGCTACACCGTCGTGCAGGGCGACAATCCCTGGGTGATCGCCAAGCGTCTGCATGATGCGGGCAGCAATGCGTCGGTCAATGAACTGATGCAGGGGATCCAGGCGCTGAACCCTGGCAGCGAGCGACTTTCCATCGGCCAGCGCTTGTTGCTGCCTGATTCGGCCATCTTGCCAGCGCCTGCCCAAAAACCTGCCGCCCCGGCTCCTGCCGCGATCGACAGCAATACCGAGCAATTGGCCGCCAGCATGCTGCAAAACCAGCAGCAACAGCAGACCATCGAACAATTGCAGGCTCGGATCCACGCCCAGGATCAGGAAATCGCCGGGCAACGCCAGCAGATCAGCGAGCTTCAAGCGCAACTGACCCAGGCCTCGCCACCTGCGATGACCTCGGAACTTGCCCCTGAACCTGCCGAATCCACCGAACCCGCATCGGCAGTCGAGGCGGCGCCAGTCGCGGAAACCGAAGGCATCGACTGGCTGTGGGTGGCTGGATTGGCGGGAATGCTTGGGTTGCTGGCGCTTTTGCTGTTCCTGCGTCATCGGCAACAGCAGGAGACGGCGGACCCGGTGCCATTGACCGCCCGTCCCGACCTGGCCCTGGACGACAACACCGACACCTATATGGAGAGCGCGGATGCAGAGCCCCCCGAAGTCGCCGCGTCGTTCAACAACGGTGATGCTCCTCTGGGAGACGTGCTCGAAGGTGTGGGAATCTACCTGACCTATGGCCGTTTCACCGAAGCTGCCGGCCTGCTGCGCGCGGCATTGCTGGCCGAGCCGGAGCGTACCGACCTGGGGCTCAAGTTGTTGGATGTGCTGGGCAAGCAGGGCGATGTCATCGGCTTCCAGGCCCAGGAGAACCACCTCTTGTCCCAAGGCGTCGATCACCAGACGCTGGAGGAAACCCGCAAGCGCTACCCCAAGATCGCCATGGTTAACGCTCCGATGGAGACGCCCCCGGAGCCCCCGGCTCCAATGCTCGCCCCCGAACCTGTTGCCGCGCCCAGTGATGAGTTCGAGTTGAATCTGGATGGGCTCTCCCTGGAGAACAGTTGGGACCTGGCCGATGATCCGTCGGCGGCTCCTGTACCCGGAACGCCGCCGTCTACCCGTGCCGACACGCTGGCGCTATCAGGCTTCGACGAACCGGACCTGCAATGGGGCGCACCGTTGGAAACCGAGTCGCTGGATGATGATTTCCTCGATGGGTTTGCCGACGAAGAGCAGGCGCTGGAACTGGAACCGCTGTCCGTTGAGCCCGAGTTCGAGTCATTGTCCCTGGAACCTGTGTCCTTCGAGCTGCAGGCGTCGGAGCATTCGGAAAAGCTGGAAGAAGCGCAGAATTGCATCGATGAAGGCGACCTGAAGAGCGCCATCACCTTGCTGGAAGAGTTGTTGCAAGAGGGCGATGAACCGCTCAGGGAAACCGCCCGAGTCTTGTTGGCCGGGATTCGTTGAGGCGATTGCGCGGCCGACGGGAATCCAGCGTGGGAGCGAGCTTGCTCGCGATGACTGAGCCGTAGCCAACATCATCGCCGACTGAGTGATCGCCATCGCGAGCAAGCTCGCTCCCACAATTTGAAACGGTTCTAGAACGTCTGCCCCAGGTTCAGATACACCGCCTGCTCATCGTCATCATTAAAGCCATAGCTGAAATTCAGTGGCCCCAACGGCGTGTCGAAACCCAGGAAGACACTGGCGGCGTTGATGTAGCCACTGTCGAACTCGTTGTCGTTGTTCCACGCCCGGCCGCGCTCCAGCGAGCCGCCGATGTACAAGGGGAAATCCAAGGGCAGGTACGCCCGAGGCGTGAGCCGGCGGTAATACACGGCGCGCATCAGGCTCATGTTCTGGCCGGATATCCCATCCTCGCGAAAGCCCGACAATTGCCGCGCGCCGCCGAGGACGAAACTGGAGGTCACGACTTCGGCCGTGTCCAGCGTTCGACCGTAGCGCCCGCCCAGGATGAAGGTGTCCGGGCCGCTGCTCAGGGCCTTGTCCAGCTTGAATTCCCACTGGCGGTAACGTTGATCGGACCCCAGGCCAGGTTCGTATTGGCGCCATGACAGGCCGATGTCTTCACCTTCATGGGGGAAGTAGACGCTGTCCAGGGAGTCGAACGAATACTTTAGCTCGTAGAAGCCTTCGTTGAAGTTTTCGCTAGGCTGGTCGTGATCGCCAATACGCACGTCCGCCTTGCCCCAGGCCTGGCCAACCCCGAAGCGGATCTCTCCGCTGTTGCCGATCTGGCGACCCAGGTTCAGACCGAAGCCATAGCGCTCGACCCGATATTGGGCCACCGGATCGTTATCCAGAATCGACTCGACGTTGCGCGATTCGAACTGCCCGTAAGGCGCGATGAAGTAGCGTGAGCCGACGTCCAGCGGTTGATAGAACTCGCTGTACAGCTCCTGTTTGTCGCCGATCTGCGCCCGGGTCAGCCATTCGGCGCCCAGGCGATTGATGCCGTTGACCCGGTAACTGGCGCCGAGGTTGAAAGCGCTGTCACCGCGCATGTCGTCCGACAGGCTCAGGCCCACGCGCAAGTAATCAGTGCCGGTGCGTCTGCCCCGGGCATTGATCACCAGCGTGTTGTCCGCGCCTTTGTGCACGACGCGGTATTGCACCTGCTCGAAGTAATCCAGGCCGTACAGCGTGCCCATGTCGGTCTGCAGGCGGCCCAGGTCCAGCGGTTCGCCGATCTGCTGGCGAATGTAATAGCGGATCACGTCGTCGCCGACTTTAGAATCGTTTTCCACCCGGATCGCGGTGATGGTCGGAGTGCGCTCACTGGGGGTACGCGCCGCCATCAGCACGGCGTCGGTCGGCTCGGCGGGCCGCAAGTGCGCCAGCCGCGCTTCGAGTATCCGTGTGGCGCGGTAACCGGCGTCGACTATTTCCTGCGCCCGACCGAAGTCGGTGGAACCGAAGCTTGCCAGGGCCGGCTGGATCAACACGTCTTCTTTTCCCAACGTGGCCAACTGCTCTTCGGAGTTGCGTCGGGTCATCAGCGTTGTCGACTGGTTCAGCACATCCACCACGGTGACCAATTGCTTGCGGGTGCGCAGCGGTGTGCCGATGTCGACCACGATGGCCACGTCCACGCCCATTTCCCGAGCCACGTCCAATGGGATGTTGTCGGCCATGCCGCCGTCCACCAGCAGGCGACCGTCCAGTTCCACCGGGGCGAATACGGCGGGGATCGACATGCTGGCGCGGATGACCTTGGGAAGATGGCCTTTGCGAAACACGACTTTTTCGCCGGTGGCGATGTCGGTTGCCACCGCGCGGAAGGGGATCGGTAGTTTGTCGAAATCCCGGGTGTCACTGGCGTGGGCCAGCAGGCTTTCCAGGAGCAGGGCAAGATTCTGTCCCTGGATCACCCCCAGCGGCAGGCCGAGGCTGCCGTCGTCGCGAAAGCTCAGTTTCTGCTTGACCAGGAAATCCCGGTCGTCCTGTTTGCGCCGAAAGGGCACGTCCTTGCGCGGCGGGGCATCGGACAGGGCTTGCTGCCAATCGATGCCCAGGGCGAGCTTCTCCAGTTCATCGATCTTGTAGCCCGAGGCATAGAGCCCGCCGATGACTGCGCCCATGCTGGTGCCGGCAATGGCATCGATCTTGATGCCTTGTTCTTCCAGGGCCTTGAGCACGCCGATGTGGGCCAGGCCACGGGCCGCGCCACCGGACAGTACCAAGCCGATCTTTGGGCGCGGTGTCTCAACGGCAGGCTCGTTGGCATGGCCGAGCAAGGGCAATAGCAGAAGAAGCAGGCAAGGCAGCAGGCGGCGCATGGTCGATCTCGGAGCGGGCGATCAAAGGCGAGTAGTATAACGACGCCTTTGGAACCAGGAGTTCAGCCGCAATGAGCGCACACAAACCGGAAATCATCATCACTTACTGCACCCAGTGCCAATGGCTGCTGCGGGCCGCCTGGCTGGCCCAGGAACTGCTCAGCACATTCGGCGACGACCTCGGCAAGGTGTCCCTGGTGCCGGGCACTGGTGGGGTTTTTCATATTGGCTGCGATGGCACGCAGATCTGGGAGCGCAAGGCCGACGGTGGATTCCCCGAGGCCAAGGTGCTCAAGCAGCGGGTCCGCGACCAGATCGACCCGGCGCGCGATTTGGGGCACAACGACAGAATTCAATGAACGGGATCAGTGAGACGGCGCCTGGGCACCGGCGCTGGATTTCTTCGTGCCGTCCAGTTGGCTCGACACCACGATCGCAACGATGATCAGCACGCCACCGAGCAACATGCGCAGCGTCGGGTTTTCATCGAACAGCAACCAGGCGATGGTAATGCCGTAGACCGGCTCCATGGCGAACACCACGGCGGCGGTGCGGGCCTTGATCACCGCCAGGCTGGCGACGAAAAGGCTGTGGGCCAGGCCGGTGCAGAACACGCCCAGCAGGCCGATCCACAACCAGTCGAGGGGGCGAACGTCGCTCAGTTGCGGTGCAGCCATCGGCAACAGGCAGAGGCCGACCACGACGTTCTGGCACAGCGCGGCCTGCACCGGCGGCACATGGGCGGAGCCGGCGCGATTGGTCAGCGACAACAGTGAGAACAACAGCCCCGAGGCCACCGCCCAGAGCAGGCCTGTGGTGGCGCCGCTGGCCAGGTCGAAGTCCGGCGTCACGAGCACCAGGCCGATGCTCACCAGGACCACCAGGAGGATTTCGTTGGCGCGGATTCGTTCGCGGAAAACCAGCCCTTCGAGCAGCACGGTGAAGGCCGGGAAACTGGCGAATCCCAACGTGGCGATCGCGACGCCGGCGACTTTCACCGAAATGAAGAAACTCACCCAGTGCCCGGTCAACAAGAGGCCGCCCAGCAGCAACCTGCGCATGTCCCGGCCCTGGAGTTTCTGCCAGCGGGTAGGGCTGGCGAATCGGGCAAACGCCGCCAGGGCCAGCACGGCGAATACGGCGCGGCCAAACACGATCACGGCGGGCGAGGCCGCGGCGAGTTTGCCGAAGACGCCGGTCAGGCCGAACATGAGTGCGCCGATGTGCAGGGCGCCGAGGGCGGTACGGGGTGTCATTGCAATCCTTGTTCAACGGTTGGACGTTTGGCTATTAAGCCCGTCGCCAGCCGTTTTTGTCTGTCGCGATCCTAGCGATTTTTAGCGTGAGACTCGCGTGGCCGCCGAAACTTGCCCGGTGAGACGCCGAATTCGCGCAACACGGCCGCGGCAAAGGCGCTTTGCGAACTGTAGCCAACCCGTTGGGCGATTTCGCCGATCGGCAGGTGCGAGTCACGCAGCAACGCCACGGCCTTGTGCAAGCGACGGCTGCGGATGTATTCCATTGGCGTCTGCCCGCATTCGGCGACGAAACGGGCATGCAGGCGCGCACTGGAAAGCCCGGCGACCTGCGCCAGGTCCGCGACTTGCAGCGGGTAGGCGGCATATTGGTCGATGTGGGCGTTGAGTGCGGCATAGGGCAGGCGTCGGCCGCCGGTGGTTTCCTGGCGCCCGCCGTTGAGGCTGGCGAGCAACAATACCGCGCCTTGCTGGGCGATCACCGGGTCGTGCACCGGGCTGCCGGCCAGCCAACTGACCAACTGGCTTTGCCCTGCATCCAGGAGCAGGCGAGTATTGCTGTCGAGCAAGCGACGGCTCGCGTCGGCATGATCGCCCAGGCATTGCCCGACCCACTCATCGTCCGGCACGTCCAGCACCAGGCAGCGGCTGCCCTGTGGACTGCCGCACGCATGATGGGCGCCCGCCGGCACGACCACGAAACTCTGCTGCACCACCTGGCTGCCACGCCCTTCGACTTCGAAGTCCAGCGCGCCGGACAAGCCAAACACCAGTTGCGCGTGGTCGTGGCTGTGGTCAATCAGATCGTGGCTGTAGTGGCGTAGCGTGAGGATCGGTCTCATCGCAGTCTCCTGTGGCTGGCGGTCAGTCTACACCGAGGGCGCGGCGCCTCGCGCTGTCATGCAATCGACTTATTTTTGTCATGGGGCATTAACCGCTGGGGTGCACTGTGGTGAAAACGATCAGAGGGTTGCCCAATGACCAGCGCCGAGCTCGCCAGACCCAGCCGCAAGCAGCGTGTTCGCACCCTGTGGATTTCGGACGTGCACCTGGGCACCCGGGATTGCCAGGCCGAGCACCTGTCGCACTTCCTCAAGGGCTACCACGCCGACAAAATCTACCTGGTGGGCGATATCATCGACGGCTGGAAGCTGCGTGGCGGCATGTATTGGCCCCAGGCCCACACCAACGTCATTCGTCGCTTGCTGACCATGAGCAAGCGCGGCACCGAGGTGATCTATGTCACCGGCAACCATGACGAATTCCTGCGGCGTTATTCGAAACTGATCCTCGGTAATATCCAATTGGTGGACGAGGCGGTGCATGTGACCGCCGACGGTCGGCATCTGCTGGTGATTCATGGCGATCAGTTCGATGTGATTACTCGTTATCACCGTTGGCTGGCGTTCCTTGGGGATTCGGCATACGAATTCACGCTGACGCTCAACCGCTGGCTCAATCACTGGCGGGCCCGTTATGGCTATGGCTACTGGTCGCTGTCGGCGTACCTCAAGCACAAGGTCAAGACCGCCGTCAGTTTCATCAGCGACTTTGAAGAAGCCATCGCCCATGAATGTGTGAAGCGAGAACTGCATGGCGTGGTGTGCGGGCACATCCACCATGCCGAGATCCGTCAGGTCGGCGAGGTGGAATACCTCAACTGCGGCGACTGGGTCGAATCCTGCACCGCGCTGATCGAGCACTGGGACGGAACGATCGAGTTGTATCGCCTGGCGGACGCCCAGGCGCGGGAGGCGCTGCTCAAGGCTGAATTGAAGGTGGCTGAGCCTGCCTGAAGACCACATAAGGCCCGTGGCGAGGGAGCTTGCTCCCGCTGGGGTGCGCAGCAGCCCCTTTTTGTGAGCGCTTCGCACTCAAGCGGGAGCAAGCTCCCTCGCCACGGGATTTGCTGCGTCTGCAATAAATCAGGGCTGCTCTGCCATCGCCGCCTTGTAGATCGATTGCTTCGGCGCGGCGAACACCCTTTCCAGCATCGGCTCGAAGAAACTCAGCGGCAGCGTGTCGTACTCGGGATCGAACGCCGCAGCATCGTATTTTGCGCAGAAATCAATGGTCGCCTGGTATTGCGGATGTTCGAGAAACTGCTCGCGCAGGTGCCGATCCATGCCCAGGTGATGGAAAAAGTAATAGCCCTGGAAAATCCCGTGTTTCTCCACCACCCACAGGTTTTCGGCGCTGACGAACGGCTTGAGGATCGCCGCGGCGATGTCCGGGTGGTTGTAGCTGCCCAGCGTGTCACCGATGTCGTGGAGCAGGGCGCAGACCACGTACTCTTCGTCCCGCCCGTCACGGTAGGCGCGGGTGGCGGTTTGCAGGGAGTGGGTCAGGCGATCCACCGGGAACCCGCCAAAATCGCCGTCGAGCAATTTCAGATGGGCCAGTACCCGCCCCGGCAACTGCCGCGCATAGGCGCTGAAGTCCGCCGCGATGATCGCCCAGTCATCCCGGGTCCCGTCCTGCATGTGGGTGAAGCGCGCATGAGTATCCACCGGCAATCCTCCTAGAACGCCACCTTGCCGAGCAGCATGTCGCGGTACATGACGAAGTCACCGAGCAGGCTGTAGAGGGGATGTTGGAAAGTGGCAGGACGGTTTTTCTCGAAGAAAAAATGCCCGATCCAGGCGAAGCCATAGCCCGCCACTGGCAGGGCGACCCACAGCCACCAGGCGCCAACCACCAGCGCCATGGCGAAAACCAGCAAGACCAGCGAAGTGCCGACGAAGTGCAAGCGTCGGCAGATGCTGTTGCTGTGTTCGCTGAGGTAGTACGGGTAGAACTCGGCGAAGGTGTTGAAGTGTTTGGTGTTTTCCAAGACTGCAGGCTCTTTGGTTTTGTTGTGAACCGATGTTTCAGGGGTATCGGATGTGAGTTTAGAGCGGTCACTCGTAACAGCCAGTGACAATCAGCGCCACTTTAGTATCCTTCGCAAATCCAGCCGTACCCTGCGGCTCGTCATGCAAGTAAACGTCATGAGCGAACGAACCACTTCTTCAAGCTGGGCGATGGGGATTGTCAAGGCGTTGGAAATGGACGGCCTGGACTGTCGGGCGCTGTTCAAGCAACTGGGGCTGGATTTCGCGGCGCTGGACGATCCTGATGCGCGTTTCCCCCAGGACTCAATGACGCGGCTCTGGCAACTGGCGGTGGAGTTGTCGGGCAACCCGGCCATCGGCCTGAACCTGGGCAAGGTGGTGCGCCCGGCATCGTTCCATGTGGTCGGTTACGCGTTGATGTCCAGCCGCACGCTGGCCGAAGGGTTCCAGCGGCTGGTGCGTTATCAGCGGATCATTGCCGAAAGTGCTGACTTGAGCTTCCGTCACTTGGAGGAAGGCTACGGGTTGATCCTGACCGTCCACGGCGATCACCTGCCACCGACCCGGCAAAGCGCCGAAGCGTCGCTGGCCTGCGCGCTGGCCCTGTGCAACTGGCTGACCGGACGGCCCTTGCATCCGGTGAAGGTACTGTTCCAGGGCGCCGAACCCGTTGACATTGCACCTTATCAACGAGCCTTCGGTGCGCCGTTGGTGTTCGATGCTTCCTGCGACGCGCTGATTTTCCAGCAAGGCGACATGGAGGCGCCGTTGCCCACCGCCAACGAGGCCATGGCGCTGCTCCATGACCGGTTTGCGGGGGAGTACCTGGCGCGGTTCTCCGGCAGTCGCGTGACTCACCAGGCGCGCCAAGTGCTGTGTCGGCTGCTTCCCCAGGGCGAGCCCAAGCGTGACGTGGTGGCGCAGACGCTGCACCTGTCGCAACGCACCTTGCAGCGGCGCTTGCAGGAAGAGGGCACCAGTTTCCAGAGTCTGCTGGACGACACCCGACGTGAGCTGGCCGAGCAATACCTGGCGCAGCCGAGCATGACCCTGCTGGAAATTGCTTATCTGTTGGGGTTTGCCGACCCGAGCAACTTTTTCCGGGCCTTCCGTCGTTGGTTCGGTACCACGCCTGGCGACTATCGGGCGCGGGGCGTGGCCAAGCCGGTCAGTGACGCCAGAACGCCGGAATACACAGCACGAACACCGTAATGATCTCCAATCGGCCCAGCAGCATGCCAGCCGAGAGAATCCATTTGGCCGCGTCCGGCAGCGGGGCAAAGTTGCCGGCCGGGCCGATGGTCTCGCCGAGCCCCGGGCCGACGCCGGACACCGTGCTCGCCGCGCCGGTCAACGCCGTCATCCATTCCACGCCCAACAGGGACAGCAGCAGGGCGATCACGCAAATGGTGATGGCGAAGAAGAACGAGAAGGTCAGGATCGAGCGCACGATTTCTTCGTCGAGGCGATGGCCGTTGTACTTCTGCTTGATCACCGCACGCGGGTGAATCAGTTGATTAAGGTTGGCCCGGAGCAGGATATAGGCAACCTGGAAACGGAAAATCTTGATCCCGCCGGCGGTCGAGCCCGAGCAGCCGCCGACGAATCCCAGGTAGAAGAACAGCATCAGCGAGAAATTGCCCCACAGGCTGTAGTCCCCCAGGGCGAAACCGGTGGTGGTGACGATGGAGGTCACGTTCAGCGCCACGTGTCGCAGCGCGTCGAGCCAATGCAGGTCGGTGGTCGCCCAATACCAGGTGCCAAGCACCAGCCAAGTGACCAGCAGCACGCCGATCAGGCCTTGGACTTGCTGGTCCTTGATCAGCGCCCGACGATTGCCTCGCAGCATCGAAACGTACAAGGCGAACGGCAGGCTGCCGAGGATCATGATGACGATCGCGACCCAATGCACCGCTGGCTGGGTCCATTTGGCCAGCGACAGGTCCGAGGTCGAGAAACCACCGGTGGAAATCGCCGACATCGAATGGTTGATCGCATCGAACAGGCTCATCCCGGCCCACCACAGCGCCAGCGTGCCGAGGATGGTGATGCCCACGTAGGACGCCACGATCAGCCGCGCCACCATGTGCGAGCGAGGCATGACCTTTTCCGAGCGGTCGGAAGATTCGGTCTGGAACAGCCGCATGCCACCGATGCGCAACAGCGGCAGGATCGCCACGGCCATGCCAATAAAGCCGATACCGCCGAGCCAGTGCAGCAACGAGCGCCACATCAGGATGCCTGGCGACATCGTGTCCAGGCCGCTCAACACCGTCGCCCCGGTGGCGGTGATCCCCGACATGCTTTCGAAGAATGAATCCGTGTAACTGATGTGTTGGGTCAGCAAAAAGGGCAGCGCGGCAAAGACACACACCACCAGCCAACTGCTGACCGTCAGCAGGTACATGTCCCGGGGACGCAGGTGCACGTGTTCCGGACGTCCGGGAAGGATCAGGGCCAGGCCGGCGACAAAGGTGATCATGCTCGACCAGAGGAACGAGGGCAGGTCGCTGGTGCGTTCGAAGACCAGCAGCGTCGCCATCGGCACGACCATGAAGATCGCCAGGGTGATCAGGAAGATGCCGATGATGAAACCAATGATCCGCAGGGTCGGCAACGCCATGAAGTCCGCTCGGGCTGAAGAGGAAAGGGCGCCATTCTACCTGCGACAGGTGGCATGTAAACCGGCGTCCTACTTCGCTTGTAACTGAATTTGAACTAACGAACTGGTCGCACAAGCCTCTAGAATAGCCGAACAATTTTTCCAGGAGGTGGCCGATGCAGGCTCTCGACGCTTTGCTCAACCGTGTTTCCGTCCCGCGCCTGGTGGACCCGGCGCCTACGCCGGAGCAGCGCGAAGTGATGTTCGCCGCCGCGATGCGCGCGCCCGACCATGGTCAGTTGCGGCCATGGCGTTTCCTGACGGTCGAAGGGCAGGCGCGCCATCGCATGGGGGAACTGCTGGCCGAAGCTGCACGCTTCAATGATCCGCTGGTGGCCGAAGCCGTGGTGGAAAAGGCGCTTAACGGCCCACTGCGCGCGCCTCTGGTCGTGGTAGTGATCGCCCGCCTGCAGGACCATTTCAAGATTCCGAAATCCGAGCAACTGCTGGCGGCCGGCTGCGCCGCCCATGGCATCCTCCTGGCGGCTTATGCCCAGGGAATCGGCGGAGTCTGGCGCACGGGCGAACTGGCTTACTCGCCGCATGTGGCCAGGGGGCTGGGGCTTGAAGAGGGCGAAGAAGTGATTGGTTTCCTCTACCTAGGCACCCCGCAGAAAGAAGCGCGCACGGCGCCGCAAGAAGATATCGGGCAGTTTGTCCGGGAGTGGACAGGCCTGTAAATCTAATGAGTGGCGCGGTTTCTGTAGTGAAGAGAATTTCTGTGGCGAGGGGATTTATCCCCGCTGGGCTGCGTAGCAGCCCCAACGCTTTTGAATGGATGCGATCTGACACTCCGAGGCGTCGGCCTCAAGGGCTGCTGCGCAGCCCAGCGGGGATAAATCCCCTCGCCACAAAAGGTATGTAGCCACTATTGCTTACTTGCAAACATCCGCAATCGCCACCGCCAGCGCGTCCAGGCGCGTCGCATCGATGCCGGCGACGTTGGCCCGGCCGGTGCCAACCATGTAGACGCTGTGGCGCTCGCGCAGCTGCTTGACCTGTCCCGGTGTCAGGCCGGTGTAGGAAAACATCCCGCGTTGCACGCCGATATGGGCAAAGCGCTCACGCAAGCCATGGGGGTCGAGCGCTTCCAGCAGCCCGCTGCGCAGTTGCGCGATGCGCAGGCGCATGGCTTCCACTTCGTCGGCCCATAAACCCTTGAGTTCCGGATTGCCAAGGATCGTCGCCACCACCGCCGCGCCATGATCCGGTGGCGTCGACCACAGGTTGCGGGCGATGTTGGCCAGCTGGCTGCGAATGTCCACCAGCTTTTCGGCGTCGCGGGCGCAGACAATCAGCGCACCGGTGCGGTCGCGGTAAAGGCCGAAGTTCTTCGAGCAGGAACTGGTCACCAACACTTCGGGCAACGCTTCGGCAAACAACCGCACGGCCCAGGCGTCCTGCTCCAGCCCATCGCCAAAGCCTTGGTAGGCGAAGTCGATCAATGGCAGCAGGTCGCGGTTGCGCATCACGTCCAGCACTTGGCGCCATTGGTCATGGGACAGGTCGAAGCCGGTCGGGTTGTGGCAGCAGGCGTGCAGCAGCACCACGTCGCCCTTCGGCACCTGGCCCAGGGTCGCCAGCATGGCCTCGAAATCCAGGCGATTGTCAGCGCCCACGTAAGGGTAATGACTGGCCTTGACCCCCGCAGTGGCGAAGATGGTTTCGTGGATCGGCCAGGTCGGGTTGCTCAACCAGACGCCACGGCCCGGCAGGCAATGGGCAATGAAGTCGGCGCTCAAGCGCAGGGCGCCGGTGCCGCCCGGGGTCTGGGTGGCGCCGGCGCGCTGCTCGGCGATCAGCGGTGAGTCTGCCCCCAGGACCAGTGCGTTGATCAACTGGCCGAACGCGGCGTCGCCATGACCACCGATGTAAGTCTTGGTGACCTGGCGATCCACCAGTCGCTGCTCGGCCTGTTTCACCGACTGCAGAATTGGCGTCAGGCCCTGGGCATCCTTGTAGACGCCTACGCCCAGGTCGAACTTGCCGGGATTGCTGTCCGCCCCGTAGGCCTCCATCAGGCCGAGGATCGGGTCGCCGGGCACCCGGCCGATGGCATCGAAATGCATTACTTGCGGCCCTCGGCGGTCTTGGCCACTTCGTCGGTGCGAGCGGCCATGATGAAGTCGTTGCGGTGCAGGCCCTTGATGGAGTGGCTCCACCAGGTGACGGTGACTTTGCCCCACTCGGTAAGCAGGCCTGGGTGATGCCCCTCGGCCTCGGAGATCTCACCGACCGCATTGGTGAACGCCAGGGCGTGCTTGAAATTCTTGAACAGGAAAACTTTCTCCAATTGCATCACGCCGTCGCGCACTTCGATGTTCCAGTCCGGAATCTGCTTGATCAGTACTGGCAGTTCTTCGTCGCTGACTTGCGGTGCGTCGGCGCGGCAGGCTTCGCAATGGGCTTGGTTCAGAGTGTTCATGGTGTGTTCCCGGATCGAATATTTGAAAAACGTCGATGCACCCACGCTAAAGCAAAGCCGTGTCGTGCAACAGACTCAATTGAGATCAAAAATGGCGGTTCAAGCCGCTTTCGGTGGAAATTTCGGCGCGTGCAGGCCCAGTTCCCGGCCGCGCTTGACCATCCCCATGATGTCTTCGTGGGCCAGGTCGAACAGACGCTTGAGCTCGGGCAGCACGAAGTACACGGGTTGCAGGATGTCGATGCGGTAAGGCGTGCGCATGGCTTCCAGCGGATCGAAGGCCTGGTGCTCCGGCTCGTCCGACAGGCAGTACACGGTTTCCTTGGGCGAGGACAGGATGCCGCCGCCGTAGATACGCCGACCCTGCGGGGTCTCGACCAGGCCGAACTCGATGGTCATCCAATACAGGCGAGCGAGATAGACGCGTTCTTCCTTGGATGCCTGTAGGCCGAGTTTGCCGTAGGTGTGGGTAAATTCAGCGAACCAGGGGTTGGTCAACAGCGGGCAGTGGCCAAAAATCTCATGGAAGATGTCCGGCTCTTGCAGGTAATCCAGTTCTTCACGGGTGCGAATAAACGTCGCGACCGGAAACTGCTTGCTGGCAAGCAATTCGAAAAACGTCTGGAAGGGGATCAGCGCCGGCACCCGGGCAACCTGCCAGCCAGTGGTTTCGCCGAGGACTTCGTTGATTTCCCCCAACTGCGGAATGCGGTCGTGGGGCAGGCCCAGCTTGTCGATGCCGTCCAGGTATTCCTGGCACGCACGGCCCTCAAGGACTTTGAGCTGGCGGGTGATCAGCGTGTTCCACACCGCATGTTCTTCAGCGGTGTAGTGGATAAAACCCTGCGCATCGGGCTCGCGGGCCACGTACTGCGTCTGCTTCATGCTGCTCTCCTGCTGATTTCCCTCAGGGGGATGACTTGTTTGTTGTTATGTCCAGCGATGCAGTAGAGATAACTTGAAGTAGATATCTGCGCAGCAGGCTATTCCGGGGTTTAACGGCCCGTCGCCATCAAAATCGTAAAACTTTCGTTACATAAATGGGCGCGTCTCGATGTTTCGGGCATTTTCGTTTGGGAAATTTCCTACAACTGTCACATAATCTTGACGGCTATTTGCGCCGCAGTGCAGAAAACCGTGGCGAGGGAGCTTGCTCCCGCTGGGCTACGAAGTAGCCCCCCATTTCATGCTTGCAAACACATCGGGCCTTTTCATGCGCATCAAAGTCCATTGCCAGAACCGCATCGGCATCCTGCGGGACATCCTCAACCTGCTGGTGGAGTACGGCATCAACGTCGCCCGAGGTGAAGTGGGCGGGGAGCATGGCAACGCGATCTACCTGCATTGCCCGAACCTGATCAACATCCAGTTCCAGGCGTTGCGTCCGAAATTCGAAGGCATTGCCGGGGTATTCGGCGTCAAGCGCGTAGGCCTGATGCCCAGCGAGCGTCGGCACATGGAGCTCAACGCCTTGCTCGGCGCCCTGGAGTTCCCGGTGTTGTCGATCGACATGGGTGGCTCCATCGTCGCGGCCAACCGGGCGGCGGCGCAGTTGCTCGGCGTGCGTGTGGACGAAGTGCCGGGAATCCCGTTGTCCCGCTACGCCGAGGATTTCGACCTGCCGGAGCTGGTGCGCGCCAACCAGTCGCGGATCAATGGGTTGCGGGTCAAGGTCAAGGGCGACGTGTTCCTGGCCGACATCGCGCCGCTGCAATCGGAGCACGACGACAGCGAGGCGATGGCCGGCGCGGTGTTGACCCTGCACCGCGCTGATCGGGTGGGTGAACGCATCTATAACGTGCGCAAGCAGGAACTGCGCGGCTTCGACAGTATTTTCCAGAGCTCGAAGGTTATGGCAGCGGTGGTCCGGGAGGCCCGGCGCATGGCGCCGCTGGACGCGCCACTGTTGATCGAAGGCGAAACCGGCACGGGCAAGGAACTGCTGGCCCGCGCGTGTCACCTGGCGAGCCCGCGCGGGCAGTCACCGTTGATGGCCCTCAATTGTGCCGGCCTGCCGGAGTCCATGGCTGAGACCGAGCTGTTCGGCTACGGTCCCGGCGCGTTCGAAGGGGCGCGGGCAGAAGGCAAGCTCGGGCTGCTGGAGCTGACGGCGGGCGGGACGTTGTTTCTCGACGGTGTCGGGGAAATGAGCCCGCGTTTGCAGGTGAAATTGCTGCGCTTCCTGCAGGACGGATGCTTCCGCCGCGTAGGCAGCGATGAAGAGGTGTACCTGGATGTGAGGGTAATCTGCGCGACCCAGGTCGATTTGTCCGAACTCTGCGCCCGAGGCGAATTTCGCCAGGATTTGTACCACCGCTTGAATGTGCTTTCCCTGCACATTCCACCGCTGCGCGAATGCCTCGACGGGCTGGCCCCGTTGGTCGAGCATTTTCTCGACCAGGCCAGTCGCCAGATCGGTTGTCCCTTGCCAAAGCTTGCTCCGGCGGCCATGGACCGCCTCAGCCATTACCACTGGCCGGGTAATGTCCGGCAATTGGAAAACGTGCTGTTCCAGGCGGTTTCCCTGTGCGATGGCGGGAAGGTGAAAGCCGAGCACATCCGCCTGCCGGATTACGGCGTGCGTCAGCCCCTTGGCGATTTTTCCCTTGAGGGTGGCTTGGACGAGATCGTTGGGCGTTTCGAGAAAGCGGTGCTGGAACGTTTGTATTCCGAGCATCGGAGCAGTCGGCAACTGGGGAAGCGGCTGGGGGTTTCCCATACGACCATTGCCAATAAGTTGCGCGAATACGAAGTCGGCAAAGAATCCGGCGCGTGAAGATAGGCGTTCCGTGGCGAGGGAGCTTGCTCCCGCTCGATTGCGCAGCAATCGCCAAAGTATGGGGCCGCTACGCCCGAGGCGTCGGACCGGCCCAGCGAGAGCAAGCTCCCGCCACAGGGTGGGCTAGTTGAGTAGCTTCGGCGGACACTTGCCGCAACCGGCATGACACCGCCGGTTTTTCGTCTTCGATACACTTCCTTGATCCCCTCCAATTCCCGCGGCCCCTTTGTTTACCGGGCCCATCCGCGCCAGAAAAAAGTTGGTCTGCAATTTGCTTAAGGCTGTGCAACACAGCAGTGGGCGGCAAACGTCCGGCATGCAGAGGAACGACAGTGGACAAGTACCTTTATGTGGCAATGACCGGCGCCAGCCAGAACGCACTGGCGCAACGGGCCCATGCCAACAACCTGGCGAACATCTCCACCAATGGTTTTCAGAAAGACCTGGAGCAGGCACGTTCGATGCCGGTGTTCGGCGACAGCTTTCCGGCGCGGGCGTTTGCCATGTCCGAGCGGCCTGCCACTGACTTCACCCCGGGAGCGCTGGTTGAAACCGGTCGCGACCTGGACGTGGCGGTCAGCGGTCCGGGCTGGATGGCCGTGCAAAACCCCGACGGCGGTGAAAGCTATGTGCGCACCGGCAGTCTCAATGTTGACGCCCTGGGCGTGTTGCGGGCCGGCAACGGCATGCCGGTGATGGGCAATGGCGGGCCGATCGCCGTGCCACCGGAGCAGAAAATCGAAATCGGCCAGGACGGCACCATCAGCATCCGCGCCATGGGCGAAGGCCCGCGCGTGATGGCTGAAGTGGACCGCATCAAGCTGGTCAATCCTGACCTGAAGAATATGACCAAGGGCCTGGACGGTTCGATCCGCACCAAGGACGGCCAGCCGGCGCCCATCGACGGCAACGTGCAACTGGTGTCGGGCTTCCAGGAGGCGAGCAACGTCAACGCCGTGGATGAGATGACTTCGGTGCTGGCCCTGGCCAAGCAATTCGAGCTCCACGTCAAGATGATGAACACCGCCAAAGAAGGCGATGAGGCCATGGCTCGGGTCTTGCAGATCTAATCATTAATTACAGCGCTGCGCCGAAAAACAGGCGTAAGAGGAGAATCGAATGCTTCCGGCTCTTTGGGTTGCCAAAACAGGTCTGTCCGCCCAGGACACCAACCTGTCCACTATTTCCAACAACCTGGCGAACGTCTCGACCACGGGTTTCAAACGTGATCGCGCCGAGTTCCAGGACCTGCTGTACCAGGTAAAACGCCAGCCTGGCGCCCAGTCGACCCAGGACAGCGAATTGCCGTCGGGCCTGCAAGTGGGTACCGGTGTGCGCATCGTCGGCACCCAGAAAAACTTCAACGCCGGCAGCCTGCAAACCACCGAGCAGCCGTTGGACATGGCCATCGACGGTCGCGGTTTCTTCCAGATCCTGCAGCCGGACGGCACCACGTCCTACACCCGTGACGGTACCTTCCACCTCGACTCCAATGGCCAGATCGTCAACGCCAGCGGTTTCGCCCTGGAACCGGCCATTGTCATCCCGAACGATGCCCAGACCTTCACCGTGGGCCGCGACGGCACCGTGTCCATCACCGTGGCGGGCAACCCGGCCTCCCAAGTGATCGGCAACCTGCAGACCGCTGACTTCATCAACCCGGCCGGCCTGCAAGCCGTGGGTAACAACCTGTTCATGGAAACCGCCGCCAGCGGTGCGCCGCAAGTCGGCACCCCAGGCCTGAACGGTTTCGGCACCACGCTGCAGAACACCTTGGAAACCTCGAACGTGAGCACCGTTGAGGAGATGGTCAACATGATCACCACCCAGCGCGCCTACGAAATGAACTCCAAAGTGATCTCCACCGCCGACCAGATGCTCTCGTTCGTCACGCAGAATCTGTAATCGCGTCGCAAAATCCGTCATTACGTAGACAGGGCGGCCCCAGGGTCGCCTGCAACACCAAGAGGTAGGGTCATGAATCGCTTCGTATCTGTTCTGGCATTGAGTGGGATCACCGCACTGGCGGGCTGTGTCGCGCCAACGCCAAGGCCCAATGACCCGTACTACGCTCCGGTGTTGCCGCGCACACCGTTGCCGGCGGCGGCCAACAACGGTTCGATCTACCAGGCCGGTTTCGAGCAGAACCTGTACAGCGACCGCAAGGCATTCCGCGTTGGTGACATCATCACCATCACCCTGAACGAGCGGACCCAGGCCAGCAAGAACGCCAACTCGCAGATCGACAAGACCAGTGAGACCAGCGTCGGCCTGACGTCGTTGTTCGGTTCGAGCCTGACCACCAACAACCCGATCGGCAGCAACGACCTGAGCCTCAACGCCGGGTACAGCGCCGACCGGGCCACCAAGGGCGACAGCCAGTCCGGCCAGAGCAATAGCCTGACTGGTTCGATCACCGTGACCGTCGCCGATGTATTGCCCAACGGCATCATCGCCGTGCGCGGCGAGAAGTGGTTGACGCTCAACACCGGCGACGAGCTGGTGCGCATCGCCGGGATGGTCCGCGCCGATGATATTTCCACCGACAACACTGTTCCATCGACCCGCGTGGCCGATGCGCGCATCACCTATTCGGGCACTGGTGCCTTTGCCGATGCGAGTCAGCCAGGTTGGTTCGACCGTTTCTTCCTCAGCCCGAAGTTCCCTTTCTAGGTGATCAAGTTGAATCTTAAACAGCTGTTGATTGGTGCCCTGGTGATGTCGGCAGCCTTCACTGCTCAAGCCGAGCGCTTGAAGGACATCGCCAGCATTTCCGGCGTGCGTTCCAACCAGTTGATCGGCTACGGCCTGGTCGTGGGCCTCAATGGTACCGGCGACCAGACCACCCAGACCCCGTTCACCCTGCAGACCTTCAACAATATGTTGTCGCAGTTCGGTATCAAGGTGCCGGCCGGTTCCGGCAACGTGCAGTTGAAGAACGTCGCGGCGGTGTCGGTCAGTGCTGATCTGCCAGCGTTTGCCAAGCCAGGTCAACAAGTGGACATCACCGTGTCGTCCATCGGTAACTCCAAGAGCCTGCGTGGCGGCACCTTGTTGCTGACCCCGCTCAAGGGTATCGACGGCAACGTCTACGCCATCGCCCAGGGCAACCTGGTGGTGGGCGGTTTCGACGCCGAGGGCCGCGACGGTTCGAAGATCACCGTCAACGTTCCGTCGGCGGGTCGCATCCCTGGCGGTGCATCGGTTGAGCGTGCGGTGCCGAGCGGTTTCAACCAGGGCAATAGCCTGACGCTGAACCTCAACCGTTCCGACTTCACCACGGCCAAGCGCATCGTCGACAAGATCAATGACATGCTCGGCCCAGGCGTGGCCCAGGCCATCGACGGCGGCTCGATTCGCGTCACCGCGCCACTGGATCCGAGCCAGCGTGTCGACTACTTGTCGATCCTGGAAAACCTCGAAGTCGATCCGGGCCAGGCGGTGGCGAAAGTCATCATCAACTCGCGCACCGGCACCATCGTGATCGGCCAGAACGTCAAGGTTTCGCCGGCCGCCGTGACCCACGGCAGCCTGACCGTGACCATCACCGAAGACCCGATCGTCAGCCAGCCGGGCCCGTTGTCCAACGGCCAGACCGCCGTGGTTCCACGTTCGCGGGTCAATGCCGAGCAGGAAGCCAAGCCGATGTTCAAGTTCGGCCCGGGCACCACCCTTGATGAGATCGTCCGGGCGGTGAACCAGGTCGGCGCGGCACCGGGTGACTTGATGGCGATTCTCGAAGCCTTGAAGCAGGCCGGCGCGTTGCAAGCCGACCTGATCGTGATTTAAGGAAAGCGGTCATGGTGGATATGCGCAAAGGCGCCTTGATCAGTGGGGATTCAGCGTCCTATTCGGACCTCAATCGCTTGAACCAGCTCAAGGTCGGCGACAAGAACAGCGAAGGCAACCTGCGCAAAGTGGCGCAGGAATTCGAGTCGTTGTTCCTCGGCGAAATGCTCAAGTCCATGCGTTCGGCCACCGAGGCCCTGGGCAAGGACAATCCGATGAATACGCCGGAAGCCAAGCAATACCAGGAAATGTACGACCAGCAGTTGGCCGTTTCGATGTCCCGCGAGGGCGGCGGTATCGGCCTGGCCGACGTGCTGCTGCGCCAGATGTCGAAGAACAAGCCGCTGGCCTCGGGCGAGGCGGCCACCTTGTCGGCCGCCAAGCAGCAAGATGCGTTGGACAAGGCCAAGGCGCCTGTGCCCACGCCAGTGGCGGCCGGAACGCTGCCCGATGGGCCTTTGTCGCGCAGCAACGGCCAGCGCCCACTCTGGGCCTCGCGGGCTGTGAGCGCGCCGCAAGGAGCCGAGGGCATCCACCGCAACGACATGGAATTGATCAACCAGCGTCGCCTGGCCCTGCCGCCGAAACTGGCCGACCGCCTGCTCGCCGGGCTGGTGCCTTCGGCGTCGGTCAAGCCTGAGGCCGTGGCGCAGAATGTCTTGCCGGATCGTGCCGTTGCCGCCGTCAAGCCTGCTACCGGTGAGCTGGCCAACGGTGACTGGCTGGCCGCGCTCAAGGCTGCCGAACCCAAAGGCGACATGCAGGTCTATGGTCGCGCCGTGGCCCAGCCACCGTTGGCACCGGCGCGCAAGGCCTTCCGCGATGCCGATGAATTCGTCAATGCCATGCTGCCGATGGCCAAGGAAGCCGCCGACCGCATCGGTGTCGACCCTCGTTACCTGGTGGCCCAGGCCGCCTTGGAAACCGGTTGGGGCAAATCGGTGATGCGCCAGCCCGATGGCAGCAGCAGCCACAACCTGTTCGGCATCAAGGCCAGCAAGAATTGGACGGGCGATTCGGCGCGGGCGATCACCAGCGAATTCCGCAATGGCGAGATGGTCAAGGAGACGGCCGAGTTCCGTTCCTACGCCTCTTACCGCGACAGCTTCCATGATTTGGTGAACCTGCTGCAAAGCAACAGTCGCTATCAAGCTGTGCTGAAGTCGGCCGATAACCCGGAACAGTTTGTACGCGAGTTGCAGAAGGCCGGTTACGCCACCGACCCGAACTACGCCAACAAGATTTCGAACATAGCCCGGCAGATGACGAGTTACCAAAACTACGCCTCGGCCGGTGCCACCACGACTTTATAAGGTCTGAACCATGAGTTTGCTCAATATCGGGATGTCGGGTCTGTCCGCAAGCCAGACCGCACTGGTGACCACGGGTAACAACATCGCCAACGTCGATACCGCTGGGTATTCGCGTCAGCAGACCGTGCAGACCACCAAGGCGTCGAACCAGTACGGCAACGTGTTCATCGGCTCCGGCACGACCCTGGCGGATGTGCGCCGGGTCTATAACTCGTACCTTGAAGCACAACTGAAGACCACCACCTCGCTCAACAGCGATGCGGCGGCCTACCAAGGCCAGATCACCCCGCTCGATTCCCTGCTGTCGGACAGCGGCACCGGCCTCAACGGCGCGCTGACCAAGTTCTTCGCCTCGGTACAGAACGTCAACGCCAAGCCGGGCGACGACGCGTCCCGCCAGTTGCTGCTCAGCGATGCCCAGGCCTTGAGCAACCGTTTCAACTCGGTTGCCAGCCAGTTGACGGAGCAGAGCCAGAACATCAACGGCAACCTGTCGAACATGGTCGAGCAGATCAACAATCTGGCCACCACCGTCGCCCAGTTGAACAAGAAAATCGCCGAGGTCTCCAACGCCGGCGGCGCGCCGAACGACCTGCTCGACGCCCGCAGCGAGACCATTCGCCAACTGTCTACCTTCACCGGCACTCAGGTCGTCGAGAACGGCAGCAGCCTGGACATCTACCTGGGTTCCGGCCAGCCACTGGTGATGGGCAACATCACCAATAAACTGGAAGCAGTTCCGGACAAGAACGACCCGGGTCGCATCGGCATCCAGCTCAACAGTGGCTCCAGCGTCATGGACATCACCCAGGTCATGACCGGCGGTGAAATCGGCGGCCTGATGCGCTACCGCAGCACTGTGCTCGACCCGGCCATGAACGAGCTGGGCCGCGTGGCGCTGGTCGTCGCCGACCAGATGAACAGCATCCAGGCCTCGGGCATCGACAAGAACGGTGCGTTTGGTTCCAACCTGTTCAGCAGCATCAACAGCGCCGCGCAAATGAGCCAGCGCAGCGTCGCCTCGCTGGGCAACAGCGCCGGGTCCGGCAACTTCAACGTGTCCATCGAAGACACCGGCAAGCTGACCACCAACGACTACAAGATCACCTTCACCAGCGCCACCGACTACACCGTCCAGCGCTTGCCTGATAACACGCCGATGGGTGCGTTCAATACCGCGACCACGCCGCCACCGGTGGTCGATGGTTTCGCCTTGACCTTCGGCGGTGGCTCGGCGGTGGCTGGTGATTCGTTCAAGGTCACCCCGACCCGCAACGCGGCGGGCAGCATCAAGACCGAGATGACCGACTCCAAGCGGCTGGCTATTGCCGCGCCGCTGGGCGCCGCCATCACGCCGGGCGGCAGCGGTACGCTGACCATTCCGGCCAGCGGCCAGCCGACCATGACCACCAAGCTGGACATCTACGACGAAGCCACCACCAGCATCATCCAGAACGGCATCAAGACTTCGATGCCGGTCAAGGTGGTGTTCGGGGCGACGTCGGCCGGTGGTACCAGCCAGGCCTATCAATTGCTCGATGCCAAGGGCGGCCTGATCAGCAGCGGCACGATCAAGCCTGGGCAGAGCAACACCCTGAGCCTGAGCGTTCCGCTCAAGGACGCCACCGGCGCCCCGATCATGGATTCGTCCGTACCGCCGGTGCAGCGTACCGTCACGTTCGATATGTCGATTGCCGGCGCGCCATCCGACGGTGCCGGCATCGATATAAGCCTCAGCCAGCCCGGCAGCCTGGACAACCGTAACGGTACCGCGCTCGCCGGCTTGCAGACCGCCAAGACCGTGGACACCGGTTCGGCCAGCAAAGGCATTTCCCTGAACGATGCCTACGGCAAGCTGGTGGAAGGCGTCGGTGCCAAGGCTGCCCAAGGCAAGCTGGACAGCGCCGCCACCGGCGCGATCCTGGACAACGCCAAGAATGCCCGTGACTCGCTGTCCGGCGTCGACCTCGATGAAGAAACCGGCAACCTGGTCAAGTTCCAGCAGTACTACACCGCGTCTTCGCAGATCATCAAGGCTGCGCAGGAAATTTTCAGCACATTGATCAACAGTCTTTAAGGAGCCGTAGCCCATGCGCATTTCTACTTCTCAGTTTTACGAAAGCACGGCTGCGAACTACCAGAAAAACTTCGCCAACGTGGTCAAGACCAGCGAAGAGGCCAGCAGCCTGGTGCGGGTGAACACTGCCGCCGATGATCCGGTCGGTGCTTCGCGCCTGCTGCAATTGGGCACCCAGGCCTCGATGCTGGCCCAATACGAAACCAACGCCAACACCATCAAGGCCACCCTTGGCACCACCGAAGCGGTGATGAACAGTATCGGCAACGTGCTGCAGCGCGCCAAGGAATTGGCTGTCGGTGCCGGCAACGCCGGTTACACCGACGCCGACCGCCAGGCCAACGCTTCGGAGCTGGCGCAGATCGAAGAACAATTGCTGAGCCTGATGAACAGCAAGGATGAAAACGGCAAATACATTTTCGCCGGTTCCAAGGGCGATACCATCCCATTCACCCGTAACACCGATGGCAGCTACAGCTACAACGGTGACCAGGTGACACTCGACCTGCCGGTCGGCGACACCATGTCGATGGCCACCAACAGCACCGGCTGGGAAGTGTTCCAGCAAGCCGTCAACACCAGCCGCAGCCAGGTCACCCGCACCGCGCCGCCGGTGGATGACGGGCGCGTGGTCTTGTCCGACGGCCAGGTGTCGTCCAGTGTCAGCTACAACAGCAAATTCCGCAGCGGCGAGCCGTACACCGTTGAGTTTACCAGCGGCACGCAACTGAAAATCACCGACTCGCTCGGCAATGATGTCACCGCCGAAGCCAGCCAGGGCGGTGCGTTCGACCCTAACAGCAAGAGCGGGCAGGCGGTCCAGTTCCGTGGTCTGGAGTTGACCCTGAACATCAATCTGCAAACGGGTGATGTCCCTGGCACGGTGTTGCCAGGCCGTACCTTCACCCTGGCTGCCAAGCCGGACACCTTTGTTCCGATGCGCAGTCCCGGTAACCCGACTGCAGTGCAGATCACCGGTAGCCAGATTACGGATCCGGTGGCCTACCACGCCAGTTTCCCTACGGGGGCGGCCGTGCTGAAGTTCACCAGCGCCACCGACTTCGATCTTTACGCGGCGCCGCTGACGGCTAACAGCCAACCGGTGTCCAGCGGCACCCTGGCCGGTAACGTCGCCACCGCTTCGGGCGTGAGCTTTACCCTGGACGGTACGCCAGCCGCGGACGATCAGTTCAGCATCGCGGTCAACACTCACGAAACCCAGAACGTCCTGGACACCGTGAACCAGTTGAAGGCTGCCCTGAACACGCCTACCAACGGTGACCCGATAGCGTTGCAGAAGCTGCAGGCTTCGCTGGCGTCCGGTATCGGCAACCTGGCGAGCGGCACCGATCAGTTGTCCAGCGCCCTGAGTTCGGTAGGTGGTCGTGGCGCCGCTCTGGACACCCAGAGCGACACCAACCAGAGCTTGATCCTGGCCAACAACCACACCCAATCGTCAATCCGCGATTCCGATGCGGCCGAAGTGATGACCCGCCTGACGTTGCAACAGACCATGCTGCAAGCCTCACAACTGGCGTTCAGCAAGATCGCCCAGTTGGGTCTGTTCAACAAGATCTGAGCCGGTATCGACCGAGCCGCCAACCGTCTTTTTTTAAGCGGTTCCGGGGCTCCGACCTGAAAAGGCCGGGGCCCGCCGCTCGAGAGTTTTAACCGTGAAGTCACTTCCCCTCGTCAGCATCGTCATTCCTGCCTACAACCCTCGTTTTTTCGACCAGGCACTGCTCAGTGCCCTGGCCCAGACCTACGAAAACGTTGAAATCATCGTTTGCGACGATTCGCCTGGCGATGAAATCCGCGACATAGTCGCGTCTTTCAAAGAGCCGGCCCATCCGGTCCGCTATCTGAAAAGCCCTCAACGGCTGGGGCTGCAGGGCAACCTGTTGCGCTGTGTCGAAGAGGCGCGGGGCGAATTCATCAAGGTGTTGTGCGATGACGACCGTCTGTTCGCACCAAGCATTGCGCTGCAGGCCCAGGCGTTGATGGACCATGCTGACGCGAGTGTGGTGTTCGCGCTACGGCTGTTGTGCGATGCAGGCAACTTCATCTTGCCGCCCCGTGTGGACAATTGCCGCTTCTCGCCAAATGACGCCTTGCTCAAGGGCGACGACATGCTGGCGATTTTCGAGAGCACGCCAACCAACTTTGTTGGCAATTTCAGTTCGACCCTGATGCGCCGGGCTGATGTGCTGGAACTACTGCCTGCGCTTATTCAGGACGGTGCCGGTTTTGTCGCGGTGCTCGACTTCGCCTTGTTTGTCTGCCTGATGCGGCGCGGCAACCTGATTGCCTTGAATACCGTGTTGAGTATCGAGCGTCTCTACCCGGAGCGTTTGAGCAAGACCCCGGAAATGCTCAAGGCGGCAAAAACAGAGTGGGGATGGTTGGCGCAAATGCTGGTTGCGCGCAGCGGTGAAGCGGCTCCGGCTTCGGGCTGGGTGCGCTGCATCGATCTGAACA
Organism: Pseudomonas alvandae; assembly: GCF_019141525.1. GTDB lineage: Bacteria > Pseudomonadota > Gammaproteobacteria > Pseudomonadales > Pseudomonadaceae > Aquipseudomonas > Aquipseudomonas alvandae. The sequence goes on along the minus strand of NZ_CP077080.1, from coordinate 4,807,709 downwards.
AAATCACCGATGAGCCTCATGCGTGGCAGGAGCTTTGCGTAACCCGCATATTGGGTAACCGCAATACTGTCGTGAACGGTCGAGTGGGGGCGCAGAGTGAGAGTTATGCGGGCTTCTATCGCGAATGGCTGGCTGTCCGTCGGTTCAGTGAGGTAGAGCGACGCGTCATGCCCGCACGCATCGATAGTTGGCCGTTTCGGCCGAACATCGTGCCACTGATCATCGATGCTGTCGGCGATGCGACATCGCTTGCGACGACGTTACGTAGCATCGAGGGCCAGCTGTATCCAGCCCAGGCCGTGGTGGTGCTTTCCGATGCTCATTGCGAAGCGGGTGAGCGAGTGCTGCAACTGCCTTATCAGACCGATTGGCCGCGTCAGCTCAATGCCATCGTTTCACAGCTGGAAGGCGCGCACTGGTTCTACGTGCTGCGAGCGGGCGACGTGCTGCGCGATTCTGCGTTGCTGATCCTGGCCGAGCGTGTTGCCGGAAGACAGGGCATCCTTTGCATCTACAGTGATGAAGGCGCGTTGGTGGATGGGGAGTCCTTCGAGCCGGTGTTCAAACCGGATTTCAACCTGGACTTGATGCGCGCCTACCCTTATGTCGGTCGGACCCTGGCTTTCGAGCGTGAACGATTCATGGCCCTTGGTGGCTTTGAACCGAATCACGGTGAGCTGGCCCCTCACGATCTGCTGTGGCGCCTGGTGGAAGAGGCCGGTCCCCAGACCATCGAACACATCGCGGAAATCCAGGTCGAGTCGGTCCAGAGTTTCGCCCAATGGTTATCGCTGCCCGAGGTTATCGAGGGCAATGCCCGGTTGGTGGGCGCGCACCTGGACCGTATCGGCATCGATCATGGCATTTCCCCGGACACGTTGCCGTTGATCAACCGCATCGACTACCGACACGGCAAGCGCCCCCTGGTATCGATCATCCTGCGCACCGGTGATTCGCTCGCAGCCTTGCAGCGTTGTGCCGAGAGCCTGATCGAGCGCACGGCCTATCCTCATTATGAAATCCTGATCGTGGACAGCGGTGTTCGAGACCCAGCCATGCTCGATTGGTTGGAGAACATGTCGCAGTTGGGCGCGAGCATGTTGCGAGTGTTGCGATACGCCGGCGAGGGCAGTGATGCCGCGGTTCATAACTTTGCTGCTGGCCAGGCCCGGGGGGACTACCTGCTTCTGCTCAGTTCGAATCTGGTTGTTTGCGAAAGTGACTGGCTGGACGAGATGCTCAATCAAGCCCAGCGCCCAGAAGTCGCCGTGGTCGGCGCCCGGATACTGAATCCCCAGGGCGCGATTGCAGGTGGAGGGCAGATTCTTGGGCTGGCCGGGCCCGTGGGCACGCCGTTCTACGGCGAAGCGGCGGCTTCGCGCGGCTACATGCAACGGTTGCATACGACCCAGAACTGGAGTTCGGTCAGCGGCGACTGTCTGATGGTGCGCAAGCAGGTTTTCGATGAACTCGGCTGCCTGGACGATGCGTCCTTTACTCTTGGTCTCAGCGATGTCGACCTGTGCCTGCGCGCAGGTAAAAGCGGCTACCTTGTGGTCTGGACGCCTTACGCCACGGTCATGAAGGTCGACCCACAACTGACCGCTGCCCAATCTGAAGAACCCCCGTTGGTGGAGCGCGAGCGCGAAGTCTTTTATCGCAAATGGCTGCCGCAGGTTGCCCGGGATCCGGCCTACAATCCTGCGCTGAGTCTGGGGGCGTCCAGTTTCAGCCTGGAACCGTCGCTGCGCAATAACTGGAACCCGTTCTGCACCCGGGCCCTGCCATTGATACTTGGCTTGCCAGTCAACGCCACTGCAGTCGGTCATTATCGTGTCACGGCGCCGTTGGCCGAATTGGAGGCCGCCG